>CAXYZX010000168.1:0-5534 GCA_964293845.1 uncultured Dechloromonas sp. | reverse complement strand
GACGCCTACTGCGTCTCGATCGAACACAAACTCGGTATCCACGGTAGCCCAACAGCAGTTCTGGCTTTTGGTGACAACGGCGGGGCGATTGGTACCTTGGTTGGCGAAGAAAATCGCGGTCTGGAATACATGTTCATCATGATGAACGCCGCGCGCTTCAATGTTGGCCTCGAAGGTCTGGGCGATGCCGAGCGTGCTTACCAGCGCGCCGTTGCGTTCGCCAAGGAGCGTGTTCAGGGGCCGGAGTTGGGAGTGCGGGGCGGCCCAAAAGTGGCCATCATCAAACATCCCGATGTGCGCCGCATGCTGATGTCCATGCGTTCGCGCATCGAGGCCATGCGTGCCCTGGCTTATGTGACGGCCACGGCACAGGATAACGCGCACAGCAATCCGGACGACGCGCTGCGCAAGCAAGGCCAGGCTTTTGCCGAGTTAATGATTCCGGTAGTCAAAGGCTGGAGTACAGAAAGCGCCATCGATATCGCCTCGCTTGGCGTCCAGGTGCATGGCGGTATGGGCTACATCGAGGAAACTGGTGCCGCCCAGCATCTGCGTGATGCTCGCATCACCACCATTTACGAAGGTACGACAGCGATTCAGGCCAATGACCTGATTGGCCGCAAGATTGCCCGAGAAAAGGGCGTGACGATCAATGCGATCATTGCCGACATGCGCGCAGCCGCCGCTCAGCTTGATGGCGAGTTGGCCAGCATTGGTGCGCGCCAGAATGTTGCGGTCGACGCGCTGGAGAAGGCAGTTTTCTGGATTGTTGAGAATTTCTCCAGCGAGCCCAAGGCCACCCATGCTGGCGCCGTACCCTTTCTGCATCTGTTAGGTATAACGGCTGGTGGTTGGCAGATGGGGCGCGCCGCAGTCATTGCCCGCGCAAAGATCGCGGTGGGTGATAGTGACCCGTTCTGGTCTGCCAAACTGGCAACGACCCGCTTCTTTGCCGATCATTTCCTGACCCAAGTGCCCGGCTTGGCTGAATCTGTCCTTGCCGGCGGTGCGGGTGCGCTAGAGATGGCAGAAGACAGCTTCTGATAAACCCATTGTTTTTATCCATAAGCCCGCGATAGCTGTTATACTCGCGGGCTTTTCAACCTTGCCCTACCGCAAACGCATGGCGGGGGGTACAACCCAAAAGGAGCTTGCGTGCGCCACTATGAAATAGTTTTTATCGTCCATCCGGACCAAAGCGAACAAGTGCCCGGCATGGTCGAGCGCTATCGCGCTATCGTCACTGCCAAGAGCGGTACGATTCATCGCCTGGAAGACTGGGGTCGTCGCCAACTGGCTTACCCGATCCAAAAGATCCACAAGGCCCATTATGTTCTGATGAACATCGAGTGCGACGGCGAAACGCTGACCGAACTCGAGCATTCATTCAAGTTCAACGACGCCGTGCTGCGCCATCTCATCGTCAAGATGAAGGCTGCCGTGACCGCTCCTTCCCCGATGATGAAGGAAGAGAAGTCCAAGTCGATGATGCCTGCGGATGCCGCACCTGCTGAAGCCGCTCCGGCTGAAGCTGCTGCTGCCTAAGTCTTTTTAGTACGGGTAATAAGGGCTGAACAGCATCACTCTCTCCGGTCAGTTGGTTGAGCGCAAAAGCTTGCGCTACACGCCAGCCGGAGTGCCAGTCAGTGAAGGACGCCTGCAACATGGCTCCGAGCAGATTGAAAGTGGTGTCAAGCGCCTGGTAGAACTGGAAATCGCTGTACTGGCTCTGGGAGAAACTGCCCGCTGGCTGGAAGCAGCTCCCCTCGGTGGGGAGGTCAAAGTGACTGGTTTCCTGGCTGCCAAGGGTCGCAACAGCAAAACGCCCGTACTGCATGTGAATACACTCGAATTTTTGGAAGGAATTAAAAATGGCTCGCTTCTTCAAAAAGAAGGATGACGACAAGAAAAAGAAACGCGGCGGTGGTTTGTTCAAGCGTCGTAAATTCTGCCGCTTCACGGCAGAAAAGGTCGAACAGATCAACTACATGGATGTTGATATCCTCAAGGAATTCATCCAGGAAAACGCCAAGATCATGCCGGCTCGTCTGACGGGCACCAAGGCTGGTTATCAGCGTCAATTGGGCACCGCCATCAAGCGCGCCCGCTTCCTGGCCCTGCTGCCATACACCGACATTCACCAATAATCGAGGGGACGAAAAATGCAAATCATTCTGCTCGATAAGGTTGTGAATCTTGGTAACCTCGGCGATATCGTCAAGGTCAAGGATGGCTACGCTCGTAACTTCCTGATTCCCCAGCGTATGGCCAAGCGTGCAACGCCGGCTGCGATGGCTGAATTTGAAGTCCGCCGTGCTGAACTGGAAAAGCTGGCTGCTGAAAAGCTGGCTGCTGCCCAGGGCGTTGCTGACAAAATGGCTGGCGTGTCTGTTACCGTTGCCCGCAAGGCCGGTATGGATGGTCGTCTGTTTGGTTCCGTTGGTACCAACGATATCGCTGATGCACTCAAGGCGGCTGGTTTCGTCGTCGACAAGGCCAGCATCCGCATGCCGGAAGGCCCGCTCAAGGCCATTGGCGAATTCCCGCTTGACGTTGCCCTGCACACCGATGTGCTGGCCAACATCACCGTGGCAGTGGTCGCCGAGTAATTCGGCTTCCGCTCCAGGACAAAAGGCCTCGCAGATGCGGGGCCTTTTTACTTTAAACTCCCCCAAATGAACCAGCGCCCACCCAGACCTCCATCAAGCGACTCTGCCATCGCGCATCTGCGCGTCCCCCCCCATTCCATAGAAGCCGAGCAGTCGGTGCTGGGAGGGCTGATGCTCGATAATCAGGCCTGGGATCGCATGGGCGACCTGCTCAGCGATAACGATTTTTATCGTGATGAACACAAGCGGATTTTTCGCCAGATCAAAAACCTGCTGGAGAAGGCCAAGCCGGCAGACGTTGTAACGGTTGCCGAGGCGCTGGATGCTGCCGGCGATGGCGACAAGACAGGCGGCCTAGCCTATCTTGGCGAGCTGGCGGCAAATACGCCATCGGCCGCCAATATCCGGCGTTATGCAGAAATCGTTCGCGAGCGCGCCGTTCTGCGCCAGTTGGTGGCAACGGCGGACGAAATTGCTTCGGATGCGCTTAATCCGATGGGTCGGGACGCAGAAAGTCTGCTTGATGAGGCGGAGTCAAAAATTTTTGCCATTGCGGAAGCCGGTGCCGGGCATTCATCAGGTTTCGTTCACATCAATCCGCTATTGACCCAAGTCGTTGAGCGTATCCAGGAGTTGCACGATCGCGATAATCCATCGGATATTACCGGTGTGCCGACGGGTTATGTGGACCTTGATCAGAAGACATCAGGCTTCCAGCCGGGTGATCTGATCATTGTTGCAGGTCGGCCTTCCATGGGTAAAACGGCCTTTGCCCTGAATATTGCCGAGAATGTTGCGGTCGACACCGGTTTGCCGGTCGGAATTTTCTCTATGGAAATGGGTGGGGCGCAGCTGGCAATGCGGATGCTGGCCTCAATTGGCCGACTCAATTCACAGAATTTGCGGACTGGTCGGATGTCCGACGACGAGTGGTCAAAACTGTCATTTGCCTTGGGTAAGCTGCACGAGGCACCGATTTATATCGACGAAACCGGTGGCCTGACACCGGCCAACCTGCGTGCTCGTGCCCGGCGTCTGGCGCGGCAGTACGGCGGCAAGCTCGGCCTGATCGTCATTGACTACATACAGTTGATGAGTGGTAATCGACAAGGCGAAAACCGGGCAACCGAAGTCTCCGAAATTTCGCGTTCGATCAAGTCACTGGCCAAGGAACTTCAGGTGCCTATCGTCGCCTTGTCGCAGTTGTCGCGTAAGGTGGAAGAGCGCACCGACAAGCGCCCAATGATGTCTGACTTGCGTGAATCAGGCGCTATCGAGCAGGATGCCGACGTAATTCTGATGATGTACCGCGAGGATTACTACAAGCCGGATACACCGGATAAAGGTATCGCCGAAGTGATTATCGGCAAGCAGCGTAACGGCCCGACTGGCACCGTTCGTCTGGCCTTCCTTGGCGAATACACGCGCTTCGAGAGTCTGGCGGGTGGTGGTTTTGTCGATTCACAAAACTAGAATTCGTCAGCCTGTCGTGTTTTTATGCTGTAGCTGAATCCCTCGGGATCGGTGCCATTTCGGCGCCCCTCCGGCGAATCCAGTTGTGGCAAAAGCATGAAGGGCAGCGTCGTCGGCTTGCCCGGAAGGGTGACGTCGCTACCCACGTTGAATGCAATCCAGTTCATTTCCCAGACGCCGAACAGAACTTTGCGTAACGCCAGCAGCTTGCTATCGCGATCCGATAGTACTTCCAGTGAGATTGCTCGTCGGACATCGCTGGGATCGACCGGAATCCAGCTGTAACCCGGTACATAGAATTCGGCACGAACATGCTGCCCGCGAGTGGCATTGTCACTTGTCAGTCCGAGGCTGCGAAATAGTCGGGATGGTCCGACGCGCAAGCCATAAACACAACGCGCCGGAATGCCAATAGCACGGCAGATGGCAACAAACAGCCCATTAATGTCAGCGGAGCGACCGCCGTACTGGCCGGAAATGAACTGTCGCCGAATATCGCCGCTGCCACTGCCTGGTAGCGTAGAGTCATAAATGGTGTTGTCGACGACCCAGTCATAGACAGCCTTGGCTTGCGCTACCGGATCCTTGATGCGGCCAACGATGCGCTCGCCAACTTGGTGGGCCAGGCCCTCGTTGGGGATCAATTGTGAGGCCTGCAGGTTGCGGCGCAGGATATCTTCACGTTCCGGCGCAACCGTTCGTTTTGTAACATCAAAGTGGCGGTCTGCTGTTGTGACTGTGGTCTTGATTTGCAGCGTTGGCTCATTCACATTCAGCCATTCAGCATGCAGTACTTCCAGATTGCCATCAGGCAGGCGACGCATTGCAGCGCTGTCAGGGTTGCCGCTCCAGGCATGGGAGAGCGTACGCTGGTACAGGGTGTCCTGATTCAGCGGCAGCGGCAGCCAGACCTTGGTGAGGCCTTTGCTGGGCTTGAGCGTGACGGTGGTGGTGATCTCGTAGGAACGCCATTCCGTGGGTGGCTCAGGTGCCTTGACCGGGGGCAGGCGGCTGGCAGAAGTACCTTGTGGTGGCGTTTCGGTAACCGGGTCATCAGCTGTATGGGCAACCGGGCTGCGTGGGCGTTCCGCCGCTGGTTTCGAGGCCTGTGCCGACTTCTTGCTGCCCTTGGCCTTGGCCGCAATAACAGGTTTTCCGGACTTTGCAGGTTTGCTTGCCTTGGCGGCACTCGCTGCTTGTTTTTTGGCGGCCCAAGCTTCTGATCCAACGAGGGAAAAAGCGGCTATCGATGCTAAAAAGTTACGACGTTTCAAAAATTTCCTCCGGCAGAGACAGCCCGTGGCTGAAACGAAAAGGCCGTGTCACTGACACGGCCCCTTTAATTATTGGAGCAGATTATAACACTTCAGCCGCATGGTCAGCCAAGCGCGAACGCTCGCCACGTTGTAACGTTATGTGACCGGAGTGTGCCCAACCCTTGAAGCGGTCGAC
>CAXYZX010000167.1:0-5556 GCA_964293845.1 uncultured Dechloromonas sp. | reverse complement strand
GGCGGTGCATCGTGCTTAAGTGCTTTCTGCACCGTCGATAACAGCTTTTGCAGGGCAATCGGCTTTTCAAGAAAATCGAAAGCCCCGAAGCGCGTAGCCTCAACCGCCGTATCAATGGTGCCGTGACCGGACATCATGACTACCGGCATGTTGAGTTGCCCGGCAGCATGCCATTCCTTCAACAGCGAGATGCCATCGGTGTCCGGCATCCAGATATCGAGCAGCACAAGATCAGGGCGCAGCTCGCCACGGATACGCCGCGCCGCCGTGGCGTTTTCGGCGAGACGAACATCGTAGCCTTCGTCGATCAAGATTTCCGAAAGCAGTTCGCGAATACCGACTTCGTCGTCAACGACCAGAATTATTGCCATGTTTGGCTTCCTCATCCTTCACCAGCGGCAAACGGATGCAAATTCGCGCCCCGCCCTCTGGTGCATTTCTAATTTCGATGGTGCCCTGATGTTCGTCCACGATTTTCTTGACGATGGGCATACCGAGGCCAGTTCCCTTGGCCTTGGTGGTGACGTATGGCTCAAAAATACGCGGCAGGATCTCTACCGGGAAGCCCGGTCCGTTGTCGGTAATCACCAACTCGGCATGACGGCCATTGATCCGGGTGGCAACATTGATCGTTCCCGAACCATCGCCTTCCAGAGCATCTTCAGCATTGCGCAGCAAATTATGTATCAGTTGGCGCAGTTGAGTCGCATCACCAAGAATAGCCGGCAGATCATCGGCCAGTTCAAGATTGATTCTCGCCGATGAGCTCTCATAAAGACCGAGCACCTCTCCGATCAGTCCATTTAAATCCAGCGGCACTACATCCGGCGTCGGCAAGCGGGCATAGTCGCGGAAATCGTCGACCATGCGCTTCATTGCCTGAACCTGATTGATGATGGTTTGCGTACCACGGGCCAGCATATCGGCATCACCGTTTTGCAATTTACCAGCTAGTTTGAACTGCAGGCGCTCGGCCGAGAGTTGTATCGGTGTCAGCGGATTCTTGATTTCATGCGCCAGACGCCGTGCCACTTCACCCCAAGCCGCACTGCGCTGAGCGGCGATCAGACGGGTGACATCGTCGAACACCACCACATCACCGCCACCACTGATTTCCGGAAGACGCGAACCACGCAGCAACAAGACTTGCGGCATGCCGTTGAGGTGCTCCATCTCAAGCTGCCCCTGCCATTCAATTTCTTCGGTTGCCGCAAAATTTGCTCTGATGAATTCACCAAGTGGTGTTTGCCGCGGCCAGCTGGCAACCTCTTCACCGATCAGGCCGATGAAGTCATCGTTGAGGATAGTGAGCGCCCCCTCATTGACCGTACGCAACACAAAATGGCGGTCAAAAACCAGAACACCAGCCGAGAGGTTGGCCAAAATCGACTCCAGATAACCACGTGCGGCCTCCAGCTCTCCGCGATGGCGCTCTGCTTCACGGCGCGCCTCATCGAGCTGGCGTGTCATGCGGTTGAACGACTGGGTCAGCACACCCAGTTCATCACTACTATAGACCGCCTCACGTGGCGAAAAGTCACCCTGCGCTACCGCCTGCGTGCCCTCGGCCAGAATGTGCAGCGGAGCAACGAGGCGACGCGCCATGACATAAGCCAAAGCGAACGCGGCGAACAGGGCAACGAGTACGGTCAACGTCAACGTCATGGCATAAATTTGCGTCAGGCCCACGCGCGCCAGTTGCAATTCCTGGTAGTCACGATAGACACCCTGCACCGCATCGGCATCATGGGCCAGACCAACCGGTACGGGCTGGGTCAGTTGCAGAATGCGCGGCTCTTCGAACAGATCTCGTGCATCAACCGGAACCAGAACACGTAAATGGAGGGTGTCTCCTTCACCCTCAACCGAGGTCACCGAACGCGCTGAGCGCGCCTGCTTGAGCTGTGCCTGACTGGGTAAATCAGGCAACAGGCTGCTGATATCCACCGTTGCGCTGGACAGTAGCTGCCCACCCACAGAGAAAAGTGCCAGCGACTGTATGCTTTGCTGTTCGCGCAAGCGCAACAAGGCTGAGCGGCGCGAGGACTCCTTGATATCCGACAGTTCGACCGCCATGCCACGGCCCTTTTCGACGAGATCGGCGAGCAGTGAATCAAGTGCCGAACGCCCGAGGTGGAGACCGGATTCGAGTGCTTTTTCCACGCGCACATCGAACCAGCTCTCGATCGAGCGCGTCACAAACTGCACTGATACACCATAGACCAAGGCGCCCGGCAGCACAGCTACCACACCAAACATCAACATCAGGCGCAGTTTGAGGCGGGCGCCAAATATCTGGGCACGGTAGTCGATCCACAGCGAACGCAACTGCCAGCCGACCAAGCTCACCATGCCAAGCGCCAGCACGATGTTGAGGCCGATCAATAGCGGGTAATTGCGCGAAAAAAGCATCGTATCGGCTGCCGTGGACATTAGCAGCAGGAACCAGACTATGCCGCCTATCGCTGCGGCAACTGCACCTCCGGCGGCAACGAAACGCCTCACTTGGCTTCCACCACCGGCAAGACGGGCAAAGAGACCGGCCAAATCTTCCAGTCCGAAGCCAGGCTCCACTCCTTGTTACCCAGGGCGGTAATCTGGAAGGGGCGCGGCAACTGGTTGAGGTCAAGGCGCAAACGGAATGCCGCCTGATAAGGTTCAGCACCGCGCACCGCTTTATCATTCTTGTCGATGACCAGCCAGCCACGAATGCGGGAAAATACCAGCAACGCATCACTCAGGGTCGAAAAGCTTTGATGCAGCCCGCCCGTCGACACACGGTACTGGCGGGTCAGCGCGTGATACGAAAGACGATAGGTCTGACTGCGACTGGCGGCTTTCTCCTCAAGCCAGTACCAGCGCGGCTTGGTGAGCTCAAATTCAGCAACAAAATAAAGCACGACGCCTTTTGTGACGGCTTCTTCCAGGCGCTGATTAAAATCAAAGTTAAGGTCGGCGGACAGCACATAGCCATCTTCGCTAACGGTGACTTGCGGATTGAGCACCTCGATTTCGGCAGCCCAGAGCAACGCCGGAAAAACCAGCGCCAACGCCAGAAAGAGAAAGCGCAGGCGCTCAGTCACGCTTGGCAAGCAGGCAGTAGTAGAAACCATCATGGTCAGCCGTCGGCAAAAGCTGCTCCTCAACAACACGCCGAGCGCCGGGCTGGCGCGCGAGAAAATGCATCATCTGCCCGGTGTTTTCGGCAGCAAAAACCGAGCAGGTGGCGTACAGCAGTTTACCGCCAGGGCGCAGGCATAGCCACAGGGCATCAAGCATGCGCGACTGTGTGGCTGAAAAACTGGCGATATCGTCAAAACGACGCAGCCACTTGGCATCGGGGTTGCGCCGCACGACACCACTCGCGGTGCACGGTACGTCGGCAAGAATGGCATCGAAGAGCTGGCCATCCCACCAGGTGTCCTTTTTGATGCAGTCGGCGACCTTGATGGTTGCGGTCAACCCCAAACGGGCCAGATTTTCTTCAACACGCCGACAACGTGCCGGCTTCAAATCCAGGGCGACCAGATCGAGATCAGCCCGCTCCAGCAGATGAGCCGCCTTGCCGCCCGGTGCAGCGCAGGCATCAAGCACGCGACTGCCGGGTGCCGGGTCAAGCAGCACGGCGGCGCGCTGCGCCCCCGGGTCTTGTACCGAAACCAGACCCTCGGCAAAACCCGGCAGCCGTTCAACCGGTATGGGCTTGTCGAGCAGGATGGCACCGTGCTCATCGAGACGAGCAGCAATTTCGGCTTGCGTCAGACGCGCCAGGTAATCGCTGGCACTAATGCGGCGCTGGTTGGCACGCATTGCCATCGGCGGCGGGCTATTGCCAGCGGCGGCAATGCTGATCCAGTCTTCCGGCCATGCTGCCTGCAGTGCTTCCAGCCACCAGCCCGGATGCTGATGCAGAGCCACCTCGTTACCTGCTAATGCCGTCGCCAGTTCCTCACGTCGGCGCAGATAGTTGCGCAGGACCGCATTGACCAGGCCACGCAAACGTCCATCAATCAGTTCCCCTGCTGCCAGAACCGCCTGGTCAACCGTCGTGTGCGCAGCGTCAGGACGCGCCTCCAGCCGGGCTAGCGCCACGAGAAGTAACGACCTGATCTCGGCGACATCCAGCGGCCGTTCCATCAGACGGGCGAGTATGAAATCGCCCCAGCCGTAACGGCGCAGACTGTTGTAGAGCAAATCCTGAACGGCGGGTCGCGCCAGCGGATCAATCTTGCCAAGCAAGCCTTCGGCAAGACTCTGACCATTGAAGACGGCGGTGCTGGCCTGAGCGGCATGCAGCAAGGCGTAAGCCAGTGAGGTGGGCGGTAGATTGGACATAGGAGAGGATTATCGCACGCGGCATAATGCGCCAATGAAACAACTCTTGCTTGCTTTAAGCTTTTGCCTCCTGACACCACTGGCACATGCCTGGAACGCAGCCGGCCACCGCCTGACAGCGATGATTGCCTGGCAGCAAATGTCGCCAAGCGCCCACGAAAAAATTAAAGCCATCCTGGCCCATCATCCGGATCACGGACGCTGGGCCGAGAAGGCAAAAAGCAGTGATGGCGCAGCAATTTTCTGTGAAGCGTCGACATGGCCGGATGACATCCGCAACGACCCGCGTTTTCAGGACGAATCCAGCGCTACAACAATGCCTGACAATGGTCGGCACAAAAACTGGCATTTCGTTGATCTCCTGCCCGATGGCAGCGTTAAAAGTGGGCAGCTTGACCGTCAAATCGAGCGATTTAGCCAACTGTTGCGGTCGACGGCCAAAAGCGAGCAAATTTCCTATGCTCTGCCGTGGCTGATTCATCTCGTTGGTGACATCCATCAACCGCTCCATGTTGGGCAACACGGTGACGAAGGGGGCAATCAGGTCGAGATCGAAAATCCGTTCAACCGGCGCTTGCCATTTACCAGCCTGCACACCTACTGGGACGATCTACCCGGTCCGCCGTGGTTACGCGGCAAACGTCTGGAACAAAAGGCCGCCATGATGGTTGAGCGCCATCCACCGCCAAAGCAAACCCGGGTCAGGGAGTGGCGCGATGAAAGCCATCGCCTTCTCGCTTTCGCCTACCCCAAGGCCGAGGGTAGCCTGCTACCCGTGATTACCGAGGAATTCCATCGCCAGGCCCACGAAATTACCGATCGCCGAATTGTCGAAGGTGGCTATCGGCTGGGACGTTTGCTGGAAGAAATTTTTGGCGCTGGCGTTTCACGTGGAACGCCATAAAATGGCCGGATCATGAATGGCCTGCACCTGATCGCCGACCTCCACGACTGCCGCTGCCCGGCGCAACGGCTACTCGATGTGTCCTGGCTGGAGTCCTACTGTGTAGATGCCTGTCAGCAACACGGCCTGACAGTCGTCGGCCAGCTATTTCACCCGTTTACCGATGCACAAGGCGCTGCAGCCGGCGTTACCGGCACCGTGGTACTCGCCGAATCTCATCTCGCCATTCATACCTGGCCCGAAGTCAGCGGGGTGACACTAGATGTTTATGTGTGCAATTTCAGCGGCGACAACAGCTGCCGGGCTCAAGCCCTGTT
>CAXYZX010000166.1:0-5560 GCA_964293845.1 uncultured Dechloromonas sp. | reverse complement strand
AGCCGCTAAGGGACAAAAATGAGTCTCTTGATGGATGCGCTGAAGCGAGCCGAAACCAGCAAACAGGAGGCGGCACGTAGTTTGACCGGACGCGACTCAGGCGCTGCGACCAACCTGGGGCTGGAGCCAATCAACGCGCGTGACACCGGAAGACAGTTACCCAATCTGGCGCAGCACATCGACAGCCTGAACGCTGACCTGGAAGCCGGCGCGCCGCCGCAAAACCGTGCCGCAGCGCCCCAACCAAAACCTGAGCCAAGCCCGGCCCAGCAGTTGAATGATGATGAAAATCGGGCCGCCATTCGCAATGCCTTCGCCACAAAGGAAGTCAAGCCGGCGTCCCGCGCACCACTCTGGCTGGCGCTCGGCACATTGGGCCTGGCCGCCGTTGGCATCGGCGGTTATGTGGTCTACCAATTGCAGTCCATGAATGCTGGCTCCTTGGGTGCAGCGCCAAGCCAGCGCCAGGCGCAAGTTGAAAGCCCGCGGCCCAACCCCGCCATGCCGCTATCTGCTCCGACTCCGGCCACTCAGACATCGCCCCCGGCGATACCAATTTTGAGCACAAATTCGCCGTCGACCGCAATCGACTCGACTAGCGCAAGTCGGTTGGAGCAACCCGGCGCATATCCGGTCCAGACTGAAGCCAGCCAGCGCGGTCGATACCCTGGAGCAGAAGCCGGTGGCCCGGTTACGCCGCAAATTCGCCTGGTCCGCACCCGCCCCGAGCCGGATGCCAACATTCAGCGCGGTTACGCCCATCTGCAAGGCAACTCACTTGACTCGGCACGCCGCGATTACGAACAGGCTTTGCGTAACGACCCCAACAATGTGGACGCACTGCTCGCCTTGGGCGCCATCGCTCAGCGCCAGGGCCAGACTGCCGAGGCTGATCGCTATCAGCAACGCGCCTATATTGCCGACCCGCGCGACGCAGGTGCCCAGGCCGCCGCTTTGGGCGGTAACTCGGGAAGTGATCCACAGGCAATCGAAAGCCGCCTGAAAACCTTGCTCGCGGCACAACCTGACTCGGCTCAGCTCAACTTCGCACTGGGCAACCTCTACGCCAAACAGGCGCGCTGGAATGAGGCACAACAGGTTTATTTCAATGCTGTGGCCGGCGACACCGACAACCCGGATTACCTGTTCAATCTGGCAATCAGCCTCGATCAACTGCGCCAGCCCAAGCTCGCTGCCCAACATTACCGCATGGCACTGGAAGCCGCCGAGCGTCGCCCGGCCGCCTTTGACCGCGAGCGCATCAGCAAGCGCCTGAACCAGATCGCGCCGTGAGCCTGCCATGAGCACATCGACCATGCAGCGCCGCCCACTGGGCCAGATCCTGATCTCCGAAGGCATCCTGTCGGAAGATCAATTGCGCATTGCGCTGCTGGAGCAGATGAAGTCGAACCAGCCGATAGGCAAATTGCTGGTTTCGCTGGGCTTCGTTTCGGAAGCAACCTTGCGCGAGGCGCTGTCAGAAAGTCTGGGCAAGCAGAGTATCGATCTGACCAACGCCATTGTCGATCCGCAGGCACTCAAGCTGATTCCGCGCGACATCGCCAAGCGCTATCACCTGTTGCCGCTCGACTTCGATGTCGCCAATCATCGCCTGACGCTGGCCATCTCCGACATCAACGACATCGTCGGCCTCGACCGCGTCCGTTCATTGCTGCCAGAGCAGGTCGAGATCGATTCGCTGATTGCCGGCGAATCGGAAATCGACCGCGCCATTGACCAATATTACGGCCACGAACTGTCGATTGACGGCATTCTGCACGAAATCGAAACCGGTGAAATCGACTGGAAGAGCCTGTCCGCCTCGGACGACGAATACAGCCAGCCGGTCGTCCGCCTGATTGACTCGATCCTGACCGATGCCGTCAAACGCGAGGCCTCGGACATTCACTTCGAGCCGGAAGCCAATTTCCTGCGCATTCGTTACCGCATCGACGGCATGCTGCGCCAGATCCGCGCCCTCCATAAGTCCTATTGGCCGGCAATGACGGTGCGCATCAAAGTGTTATCCGGGATGAACATCGCCGAAATGCGCGCCCCGCAGGATGGCCGCATCAGCCTGACGGTGTCGGGCCGCCAGATCGACTTTCGTGCTGCCTGTCAGCCAACGATCCACGGCGAAAACCTCGTCCTGCGTATTCTCGACCGCCAGAAAGGTATCGTTCCGCTGGAAAATCTCGGGCTGGCCGAGGATCATCTGCACCGCCTCAAGCTGATGATCGCCCGCCCGGAAGGCATCATCCTGGTCACCGGCCCCACCGGCAGCGGCAAGACCACTTCGCTCTATTCGGTGTTGAACCATATCAACTCCGAAAACATCCACATCATGACGCTTGAAGATCCGGTCGAGTATCCGATGGCCCTGGTACGCCAGACCTCAATTGCCGAAACCGCCAAGCTCGATTTCGCCAATGGCATCCGCTCGATGATGCGCCAGGACCCTGACGTTATTCTGGTTGGCGAAATCCGTGATGCCGAAACCGCCGAAATGGCTTTTCGCGCCGCGATGACCGGCCATCAGGTGTATTCAACGCTACATACCAACTCGGCCATCGGCGCCATCCCACGCCTGCTTGATATTGGTGTGCTGCCCGACATCATGGCCGGCAACATTATCGGCATTGTCGCCCAGCGCCTGATCCGGCGCCTGTGCGAACACTGCAAATCGCCCTACCACGCTGAGCCACATGAAATACAGTTGCTAGGCCTGTCCGATAGCAGCCAGCGCCCCTTGATCTACCGTGCGACGGGCTGCGATCTCTGTGACTATCAGGGCTATCGTGGCCGCATTGCCATCATGGAGTTGCTGCGCATAGATAGTGGGATCGACGAACTGATCGCCCGCCGTGCGACCACGCACGAGATCCGCAATCGCGCCTTGCTGCAGGGCTTTTCGACGCTGGCCGACGACGGCATGCGACGCGTCCTCAACGGCTCGACCTCGCTCGAAGAAATCGGGCGCATCGTCGACCTCACCGACCGGATGTAGTCATGCTTTTCGACTACAAGGCAGTCAGCCTCGAAGGACGCATGGTTTTCGGGCGTATCGACGCAATCAATGCGGTCGACCTCGAAATGCGCCTGAAAAGGATGGAGCTTGATCTTGTCTCGGGCAAGCCAGTCGCGCATCACAACCTGTTCGGTTCGAGCAAGATTCCACGGCGCGAACTGATCAATTTCTGCTTCCATCTCGACCAACTGACCCGTTCAGGTGTCGCCATTCTGGAAGGTCTGGGCGACCTGCGCGATTCAATCGAGAATCCCCGATTCCGCGAAATCATTGCCGGGATGATAGAAAGCATAGAAGGTGGGCAAACACTGTCGCAGGCGATGGCCAACCACCCCAATGTCTTCAGCCAGGTATTCGTCAATCTGGTGCGCGCTGGCGAGGCTACCGGTCAATTGCCGGAAGTACTAAGCAATCTGACCGAATCGCTCAAATGGGAAGATGAACTCGCCTCGCACAGCAAAAAATTGCTGATGTACCCGGCCTTTGTCGCTTCCATCGTGCTTGGCGCGACGTTTTTTCTGATGATCTACATGGTCCCGCAGCTCAAGATGTTTGTGAAAAACATGGGCCAGGTTTTGCCAATGCAAACGCAGGTGCTGTTTTTCATTTCCGACCTGTTGGTGAACTACTGGGCACTATTCATTATTGTTCCCATCATCGCTATCGTTGCACTCCAACTCGTCCTGCGCAGCAACCCATTGGCGCGCCTGCGGCTCGATGGGCTGAAATTGCGCCTACCTATCGTGGGCCCGATTCTCAACAAAATCATTCTCTCGCGTTTTGCCAATACGTTTGCCATGCTATACGCAGCCGGCATCCCGATTCTGGAATCGATACGTACAACGCAGGACATCGTTGGCAACCTGGTCGTGCGCCAGGCGCTACGCAAGGTAGAGCAATCGATCCGTGAGGGCCAGAATATCGCAGGCGCTTTTCATGATGCGGGCCTCTTTCCTCCACTTGTCGTGCGCATGCTGCGCATCGGCGAAACAACCGGCGGCCTCGACAAGTCGTTGCTCAATGTCAGTTATTTTTACAACCGCGACGTCAAGGAATCAGTCGAAAAAGCTCAGGCACTGATCGAACCCATGCTGACCGTGCTCATGGGCGCCCTGCTAGGCTGGATCATGCTCTCCGTCCTCGGGCCGATTTACGACGTCATCAGCAAGATTAAAACGTGATCAGCCGCCGCCTCCTCTATCTCAATACGCACCGCCTGACGGCTTACGTCTGGGCCTCCGGGGTACTAACCCAGGAAGCCGTTTTCGAGATGCGCGACGAAGACCATCTGCTTTTTACCGAGTATTTGCGCGTCAACCGCAACAGCCATTTTCAGATGCTGGCCAATGTGGGTGAAGAAGGCTATCTGGTCGAAACCATTCCCTTCCTGCGCGGTGGCGACCGGCAAACCTTGATTACGCGCAAGATTGGCCAGCATTTCCTCGGCACGCCACTCGCCTCGGCGGTGTCACTGGGCTTTGAGAAAAGCCAGCGCAAAAACGAAAAGTTGCTGCTCAGCGCGCTCACCAACCCCGCACACTTTGCCCCTTGGCTGAAATGTATCGCGGAGGCTGACGCCCCCCTGGCCGGCATTTACACCATTGCCCAGTTGGGTGGCGTGCTCTTGCAAAAGATGCGTCAACCCGCCACCCGCTGCATGCTGCTGACCTTGCAGGACCACTCGATCCGCGAAACCTATCTGATCAAAGGCCAGCCCCAGTTCTCGCGCATGGCACCGTTGCCAGATAGCAGCATTGCCGGCATTGCCAGCGCCTTTGCTGCCGAGGCCGCCAAACTGTTGCAGTACCTGATCAGCCAGCGCCAGATCGGGCGTAACGATGCCCTCCCGGTCTACGTGCTTGCCCATCCGCAAGCCGCAGCAGCGATCCGCAATGCCTGCCACGACACGGGCAACCTGATTTTCGACATTCTCGACACCCACCAGCAGGCACGGCAAATTGGTCTCAAGACACTGCCGGAGGATAACCGTAGTGATTTGCTGTTTCTTCATTTACTGGCCACTTCACCGCCGCGCCAGCAGTTTGCCAGCGAGGACCACAGGCACGATTACCGCATTTCGCAAATACGTTACGGGCTGATCGCCCTCGGTGCGGTTGCCCTGCTCGGCGGCGCCCTGTTTGCTGCCAAGGAGTTTTACGAAACCTACGGCTTGCGGCAAGAAACGCTGGAACTGACGGCCAAAGAGTCCGAACTAAACTGGCGTTATCGGGAAATTTCAGCCACGTTCCCACAAATAGGCATCGACAACGAAACTCTGCGCCGTCTCACCACTCGCCACGGCGAATTACTGAAGCAACAACGCCTTCCGGATGCCGCCTATCGCCTGATCGCCAAGGCGCTTGACCAGGCGCCAGCCATTCAACTCGAAGCGCTCGACTGGCGACTGGGTGAAGCCATTGGCCCGGCAACGACAGGCGCCCGCAACATCGACTTACTGAATGGCGGCGATGAAGTCATCACCGTCCGTGGCATCGTGCGCCTTGAGGCAGGCGCCACTCCGCGTCAGATACT
>CAXYZX010000165.1:0-5566 GCA_964293845.1 uncultured Dechloromonas sp. | reverse complement strand
GAAATGAAGGCGCAGGAAGAGAACGGCAATCGCAATTTCAGCCACTTCGGGCCGGGCGCCAATCTGCTGGCGGAATTGCAGGAACTCTTCATCAGCTACGGTCGCGATGGTGGCGGCAAGGTGCGCAAGTATCTGCATGATGCCGGCGAGGCCGAACCCTTTGCTCAGGAACCGGGTACTTTTACCCCGTGGCAGGAGATTGCGGGCGCCACCGACCTGATGTTCTACGAAGGCCTGCATGGCGCCTACGCCGATGAGCAGATCGACATCGCCAAGCAAGTTGATCTCTGCGTCGGGGTGGTGCCGACCATCAATCTGGAGTGGATACAGAAGCTGCATCGTGACCAGAAGATGCGCGGCTATTCGCAGGAGGCGGTCACCGACACCATTCTGCGCCGCATGCCGGATTACGTCAGCCACCTCTGCCCGCAGTTCTCGCGCACTCATGTCAATTTCCAGCGCGTGCCGATCGTTGATACCTCCAACCCATTTATCGCCCGCGATATTCCGACCGCCGACGAAAGCATGGTGGTGATCCGTTTCGCCAACCCCAAGGGCATCGATTTCCAGTACCTGCTCAACATTCTGCACGGCGCCATGCTGACCCGCCCGAACACCCTGGTGGTGCCCGGCGGCAAGATGGGCCTCGCCATGCAGATGATATTCACGCCCATGGTCCTGCGTTTGATGGACCAGAAGCGTCGCGCCTGATACCCCACAAGGAGAGAGACATGAGCCAAGTTCTTTGCGCCACAACGACCCGCCGTACCCTGGCCAACGCCATCCGCTTTCTGGCGATTGACGCCGTCGAGAAGGCCAAGTCCGGACACCCCGGCGCGCCGATGGGGATGGCCGATATCGCCGAAGTGCTGTGGCGCGACCATCTCAAACACAACCCGGCCAACCCGCAATGGGCTGACCGCGACCGCTTTGTGCTGTCCAACGGTCACGGTTCGATGCTGATCTACGCGCTGTTGCATCTCAGCGGCTACGAACTGTCGCTCGATGAACTGAAGAACTTCCGCCAGCTTGGTAGCAAGACCGCTGGCCATCCCGAAGTCGGCCATACGCCGGGCATCGAAACCACCACCGGGCCGCTCGGCCAGGGGCTGACCAACGCAGTCGGCATGGCGCTTGCCGAAAAACTGCTGGCGCAACGCTACAACCGCCCCGGCCTCGACATCGTCGATCACCGCACTTGGGTTTTCGTTGGCGACGGTTGCCTGATGGAAGGCATCAGCCATGAAGCTGCTTCGCTGGCCGGGGTCTGGGGGCTGGGTAAACTGACCTGCTTCTACGACGACAACGGGATTTCCATCGACGGTCATGTTGCCGGCTGGTTCCGTGACGACACGGCAGCGCGCTTCCGCGCCTACGGCTGGCATGTCATCGGCCCGGTCGATGGTCACGACGCCGGTGCCTTGTCGGCCGCCATTGAAGAAGCCAAGGCGGTCAGCGGCCAGCCGAGCCTGATCATCTGCCGCACGCAGATCGGCTGGGGTTCGCCGAACAAGGTCGGCTCGCACGATGTGCATGGCGCGCCGCTCGGGGCTGAGGAAGTGGCTGCGACGCGCGCCGCCCTCGGCTGGCCGCACGCCCCTTTCGAGATTCCAGCCGACATTCGTCAGGCCTGGGATGCCCACGCCAAAGGCGGCGCCAGCGAAGGCCAGTGGCAGGCACGCTTTACCGTGTACCGCATGAAATTCCCGGCCGAGGCCGCCGAGTTCGAACGGACTCAGGGCGGCGCGCTGCCCAATGACTGGGCCGACATCCGCCGCGAGTTGTTGGCCAGCGCCGGCAACAAGGAAGGCGGCATCGCCAGCCGCAAGTCCTCACAAAACTGCCTCAATTTTCTTGTCGACCGCCTGCCTGAACTGCTTGGCGGTTCGGCCGACCTCACCGGCTCCAACCTGACGGCCGGCAAGGGTAGCGTCGCCTGGCACAATGCTTCGGTCGACGCCACCCCGAACTATATTTCTTACGGGGTTCGTGAATTCGGCATGGCGGCGATCATGAATGGCGTCGCGCTGCATGGTGGGATGATTCCCTACGGCGGCACCTTTGCCGTCTTCTCCGACTACTCGCGCAACGCCATTCGCATGAGCGCCCTGATGCAGCAACGGGTAGTCCATGTCCTGACCCACGATTCCATCGGCCTCGGCGAAGATGGTCCGACCCATCAGCCGGTCGAGCATGTTGGCAGCCTGCGCCTGATTCCCGGCCTCGATGTCTGGCGCCCCTGCGATGAGCTGGAAACCGCAGTGGCCTGGGCTGATGCGCTGGAACGCCGCGATGGTCCCTCGGCGCTCTTTCTCTCACGCCAGAATTTGCCGCAATGTGGTAACCGGGGTAACCGTGCCGAAGACATCTCGCGCGGTGGCTATGTCCTGTCTGACAGCGAAGTGCCTGCCCAGGCGGTGATCATCGCCACCGGTTCCGAAGTCGGTCTGGCGATCAGCGCGCAACAGCAATTGGCAACCATGGGCATTGCTGTGCGTGTCGTCTCGATGCCGTGTTGTGAGCGCTTTGATCGGCAAAAGTCATCGTGGAAAAAGTCCGTATTACTGCCGGACGTGCCGCGCATTGCCATCGAAGCGGCGCACCCCGATCCGTGGCGCAAATATGTCGGTCTCGACGGTGAAGTACTCGGCCTTGCCCGCTTCGGCGAATCAGCCCCGGCGCCGGCCCTCTACGAACGTTTCGGCCTGACCGTCGCGCAACTGACGCGGGTGGTTATCGAAACCGTGGCCCGCGAGAGCGGCAACGACGGCGACTTCTAGGGCGTTGAGCTAACCCCCCCAGCCCCCCTTTTCAGGGGGGAGCACTCGGCTTCGGACGGACGGCCCCTCTCCTGAAAAGGGGAGGTTGGGAGGGGTTGCGCCCTTGCCACCACACAAATTTCACAACTTATCAGGAGACAAACCCATGCCAATACGGGTGGCAATCAACGGCTTCGGCCGTATCGGGCGCATGGCCTTTCGCGCCATCGCCAAGGAAGCCGAGTTTTCCGATCTTGAGGTCGTTGCCATCAACGATCTGCTGGAGCCGGATTACCTGGCCTACCTACTCAAGTACGACTCGGTGCACGGCAATTTTGCCGGAGAGATCAGCGTCGACGGCCATTTTCTGGTGGTCGATGGCGCGCGGATTCGCCTCAGTGCGGTCAAGGATGCCGCCGAGCTGGCGTGGGGTGAAGTCAGTGCCGATCTGGTGATCGAGGCCACCGGCCACTTTCTGACCCAGGAAAGCTGCGAAAAGCACCTCGCTGCGGGGGCCAGAAAGGTGGTTCAGTCGGCGCCGGGCAAGGACGACACGCCTATGTTCGTCTATGGCGTCAATCATCAGAAGTATGCTGGCGAGGCGATCATTTCGGCTGCATCATGCACGACCAATTGTCTGGCGCCGGTGGCCAAGGTGCTGCATGATAATTTCGGCATCAAGCGCGGCCTGATGAGCACCGTACATGCGGCGACGGCTACCCAGAAAACCGTCGATGGCCCGTCGAGCAAGGATTGGCGCGGTGGACGTGGCATTCTCGAAAACATCATTCCATCCACCACCGGGGCGGCCAAGGCGGTTGGCAAGGTGATTCCGGAGCTGAAGAAGAAGCTGACCGGGATGGCTTTCCGCGTGCCGACCTCGGATGTTTCGGTAGTCGATCTGACGGTCGAACTGGCCAAGCCGGCATCCTATGAAGAGATTTGTCAGGCGATGAAGGCGGCCAGCAATGGGGCGCTAAAGGGCGTGCTCGGCTACACCGATGAAAAGGTGGTCTCCACCGATTTTCGCGGTTGCCCGAAGCCGTCGATCTTCGACGCCAGCGCCGGTATCGCGCTCGACCCCACCTTCGTCAAAGTGGTTGCCTGGTACGACAACGAGTACGGCTACACCTGCAACATGCTGCGCCTTGTGCAGCACATTGCGCACTGAAAGGAATTTTCATGGCCCTGATTTCCCTACGCCAGTTGCTCGACCATGCCGCCGAGAACAGTTACGGTCTACCGGCTTTTAACGTCAATAATATGGAGCAGATTCTGGCCATCATGCAGGCCGCCGAGGCCTGTAACAGTCCGGTGATTCTGCAGGCCTCGGCAGGCGCGCGCAAATACGCCGGCGAACCTTTCCTGCGCAAACTGGTTGAGGCGGCGATTGAGCAATATCCGGATATTCCGGTCTGCCTGCATCAGGATCACGGCACCTCGCCGGCGGTCTGCCAGCAATCGATGCGCAGCGGCTTCTCCAGCGTGATGATGGACGGCTCGCTGGGAACAGATGGAAAAACGCCGACCAGCTACGAATACAACGTTGCAGTGACCGCCAAAGTGGTTGAAATGGCCCACGTCATCGGCGTTTCAGTCGAAGGTGAGCTCGGTTGCCTGGGGTCGCTGGAAACCGGCGAAGCGGGTGAGGAAGACGGCATCGGTGCGGCCGGTAAGCTCGATCATGCACAGATGCTGACCGATCCGGAAGAAGCTGCCGATTTCGTTGGCAAAACCGGGGTCGATGCGCTGGCCATTGCCATCGGTACCAGTCACGGTGCCTATAAATTCACCCGGCCGCCGACTGGCGAAATTCTGGCGATTGACCGCATCAAGGCCATCCACGCCCGTATCCCGAATACCCATTTGGTCATGCACGGTTCGTCATCAGTGCCGCAGGAATGGCTGGCGGTGATTCGTCAGTACGGCGGGCAGATGAAGGAAACCTACGGTGTGCCGGTCGAGGAGATTGTCATGGGCATCAAGCATGGCGTGCGCAAGGTCAATATTGACACCGATATTCGTCTGGCGATGACCGGCGCCATGCGCAAGGCGATGGCTGATAAGCCTGATGAATTCGATCCGCGTGCCTTCCTTAAGGCAGCTATCGTGGCTGCCCGCGACATCTGCTCCTTGCGTTTTGAAGCCTTTGGCTGTGCCGGTCAGGCCAGCCGTATCAAACCCATCGCTATGGAAAAAATGGCCGCCGCCTACCGTTGATCCAGCGCGTCACCCCCTGCACTGTCTTGCGTTTTTGGCCCCGAAGTCTGGGGCCACTTTTTTGGAGCACGCCATGAACCACACCGATTTCGTCATTGCCCCCAGCCTGCTTTCCGCCAACTTCGCCAGGTTGGGCGAAGAAGTCGCCAACGTCATCGCCGCCGGCGCCGACTGGATACATTTTGATGTGATGGACAACCACTATGTTCCCAACCTGACCATCGGCCCGCTGGTCTGCGAAGCCATACGCCCCTGCACCAAGGCGCCAATAGATGTGCACTTGATGGTCAAGCCGGTGGATCGCATCATTCCCGACTTTGCCAAGGCCGGCGCCAACATCATCACTTTTCATCCCGAAGCCTCCGACCACGTCGACCGTAGCCTGTCGCTGATCCGCGATGCCGGTTGTCAGGCCGGCCTTGTTTTTAACCCGGCAACACCGCTCGATTTGATGGATTACGTGATGGACAAGCTCGATGTCGTACTGTTGATGAGCGTCAACCCCGGTTTTGGAGGGCAGAAATTCATCCCCGGCACGCTGGCCAAAGCGCGTTTGGCGCGCGCCAAACTGGATGCCTACGAAAAGG
>CAXYZX010000164.1:0-5610 GCA_964293845.1 uncultured Dechloromonas sp. | reverse complement strand
TACTCCTTCGTTTCGCACCAGCAGGAAGTCGGCACCGGTTACTTCGACGAAGTCACCACCGTCATCCAGGGTGGCAAGTCCAGCGTTACCGCGCTGACCGGCTCGACCGAAGAAGAACAGTTCCACTAAGAAGCGCACCGCTTTGAATTGCTGCCCGATCGGGCAGCAAACGAAGGCCGACACTCACGAGGTGTCGGCCTTTTTACTTGAAAAATTCATTGGATCAGATCAGCACGCCTCGTCATTTTCTGTAAAAATCCGTTTCTTACCTCCAAGACTACGGATCAACCATGACCTTTAATGTTTTTGTCGACGGCCAGGAAGGCACAACCGGCCTGCAGATCAATGAATATCTCGCCCAACGTAGCGATGTCACGCTGCTCAAGATAGATGCCGACAAACGTAAGGATCTTGCTGAACGCAAACGCCTGATCAACGCATCGGATGTCACATTTCTCTGCCTGCCCGACGATGCGGCAAAGGAGTCGGTTTCACTGGTTGATAATCCAAATACCTGCATCATTGACGCCTCAACTGCCCACCGGGTAAATCCGGACTGGGTATTTGGCTTGCCGGAACTTGCCGCCAACCAGCGCGAGAAAATACGCGCTTGCAAACGCATCGCCAATCCAGGTTGTCACGCCACCGCATTTATTCTCGCGCTCAAACCGCTGGTTGCTGCCGGGCTGCTGCCGAGCAATACCCAGATCGCAGCAAATTCGATCACCGGGTATTCCGGCGGCGGTAAAAAAATGATCGAACAGTACGAGAGCCCACAGCGCATCAACGCACCACGCCCCTATGCGCTCAATCTTGCGCACAAGCATTTGCCTGAAATGTGCGCCTATACCGGCTTGACGGTCGCCCCTATTTTCCAGCCCATCGTTGGTCCTTTTTACAAAGGCTTGACGGTAACGGCTTACCTGCCGGTGCAACAATTGGCACGTAAGACAACAACGGCTGAAGTACAGAAACTGCTCGCTGATTACTACGCTGCCGAAGCTTTCATCCGTGTCGCACCGGTCGACCTTGAAGGCAACACTGAAGGAGGCTTCTTCAATGTGGAAGCCTGTAACAACAGCAATCGTGTCGATCTCTTTGTCTTTGGTGACGAAGAGCGCATGGTCTTGATGGCGCGCCTGGATAATCTGGGCAAAGGCGCTTCAGGTGCGGCGGTACAGGCTATGAACGTACATCTTGGGATTGAAGAAAGTCTGGGCTTGGTCTAAGCCATTAATTTTCAGAAATTCTAATTTGTTACGGTCAACTGCCTTTTGAGCACGAAAAATGCCGTCCCGATGGCGGCATTTTTCAGTGATTCTGCCTTGCCTTCAAAGCGGTGTACATTTCAAGTTGCAAAATCAGATTTCATTCGCCCGCAGCTTTCCGCCGATTGCCGCGCCAGATGCCGAGATTCTCATACTTGGCAGCATGCCGGGGCAGGCATCACTGAGCGCCAGCGAGTACTACGCACATCCACGAAATACTTTCTGGCCGATCATATCGGGGTTATTGAAGCTCGAAGACGGCCTGCCTTATGCAACGCGTATCGAAGCCCTCAAGTCGGCACGAATTGCGCTGTGGGATGTTCTCGCAACCTGCATTCGTCCCGGCAGTCTGGATGCCGACATTGATCCAGCATCCCTGACAGCCAACGATATTGCTACTTTTCTGCAGCAATACCCGGCCATCAAGCACGTATTTTTCAACGGGGCCAAGGCAGAATCCTGCTTTCGCAAACACATCGCCCCAACGCTGCCTACTGGCTTAGTGAGCTGTCTGCGACTACCATCCACCAGCCCCGCCCATGCTGCGCTCTCCTTTGACCAAAAGCTGGACGCCTGGCGCATCATTCTTGCCGAAGGGCATTGAGGAAACATGGATTTCAGCAACTGGCACACCTATGACCACTACGGCTATGCGCTGCTCGCTGTGTTCGGCACCTTTGCCGCCGTTGCCGCCATCCACTGGCTGATGCATCGCTCGCCGTGGGCCGCTTGGGTGCGCTCACTGAGTGGCGTTGTACCCCCCTTTATCAATATCATCGGCGTACTTTTCGGGCTGACCCTCGCCTTCCTGGCCAACGATACCTGGAGTGCCCATGATCGGGCGATGAACGCAGTTTATAAAGAAGCCGATGCCCTGCGTAGCCTGGTTGTATTGACCAGCCAACTGGAAGAGCCACAGCGCAGCCAGTTGCACGAAGTACTAAACGACTATGCCAACGCCAGTGTCGCCGAATGGTCGCTACTCGCTCAACGAAAATCCAGTCCGGAAGTCAGCGCCAAGGCTGATCATCTGCTCACTCTGCTGGGTAGCCGGACCATGGCAAAAGCCACCGGCGAGAACGTGCAAGCCCTGATGTTGCGCAAGGCTACCGATATTCGCGATGACCGGGATCAGCGCATCGGCCTTAGCCAGACCCATATCAACCCGCTGAAATGGCTGGGCATGGCCTTTCTCGGATTGTTAACCCTGCTTTCAGTGGCCGTCGTTCACGCCGAGAATCCGCGCGCTGCGTTTGTGGCAATCATGCTTTTTGCGCTGGCTGCCGCGCCAACAGCAGCTATCGTATTGGTCCAGGGCAATCCATTTCAGGAACCCTCATCCGTTTCGCCAGCCCCGATTGCCGCAGCAGTCGCCAGACTTTAGACCGTCGGCCGCGTCCACATCCAGCTCAAAACACAGACAGCCACTCCGCCCGGCACATAGCACCACGGCACCGGGAGCGTCAGCCAGCCACCGATAGCACTAATTGTCAGGAGCAATGTTGCCAAACGTTTGGCAAATAGAGGAATAGCGCCGTGATCGCGCCAGGCCAGGATCATTGGGCCAACCTTGGGATGAGCGAGCAAGCGGGCCTCCCATTCCGGGTGCGAACGGGCAAAAAAATAGGCGGCCAAAATCAGGAAGGGGGTGGTCGGCAAGAGCGGCAACAGTGCTCCAATTGCGCCCAGCGCAACGGACAGCAAACCAAGCGCACGGTAGACAGGTTTTTTCATCTGATTTTTAGCGCAGTTCCCAGTAACTCGGCCGGCTGTAGGTTTCCTTGAGCAGATCAATGAACAGTCGCACGCGTAACGGCAAATGACGGCGCTGCGGGAAGACGGCGTAGATGCCCATCGGCTGCGCTTGCCAGGCATCAAGCACGGAAGTAAGACGCCCCTCCTTCAGATCCTGCCCGACTTCCCACAACGAACGCCAGGCCAGGCCGCGCCCGGCCAGCGCCCATTCGTGCAACACCGCGCCATCGTTGCATTCAAAGGTGCCGCTGACTTTCAAGGTATCGACTTCACCCGTTTCGCCATTGCGGAAAACCCAGCCGCGCTGCTGGCCCAGTGACAGGCAGTTGTGCGCCGCCAGATCAGCCGGTTCGCGCGGAATTCCATGGGCGACAAGGTAGGCCGGGCTGGCCACCACCATGCGGCGCATTTCCCCCAAACGCACACTGACCAGGCTGGAATCGGTCAGTTCGCCAATGCGAATCGCGCAATCGATATTCTCGTTAAGCAGATCGACCAATCTATCGCTCAAATCGAGGTTGACCGTAACCTCCGTGTTGGCGCGCATGAAATCACCAACCAAGGGCGCGACATGCTGGCGACCAAAACCGGACGGCGCTGAAACGCGCAACTGGCCACTGGCGCGCACACCGCCAAGCGACACCGCCGCCTCGGCATTGGCAAACTCGTTGAGCACCTTCTGGCAATCCTCCAGAAAGGCCTGGCCCTCAAACGTAATGGTTAATTTGCGCGTGGTGCGCAGCAGCAATTTGACGCCGAGGCGCGCCTCCAGCGCATCAAGCCGGCGACCGATGATGGCTGGCGTCACGCCTTCATTGCGCGCCGCCGCCGACAGGCTGCCGCGTGTCGCTGAAGAGACAAATGCCTCAATCTGTTTGAGCCGGTCCATTTGATACTTAAAGTAAAAGATGAATTGATTTTAACCGGGTTTTTATTGAATCGGAATCGCAATACAATTTGCGGCGTCGCATCAATTACATCTTCCAACAGGAGCTTCCATGAGCCTCAATCTGCCCCAAGGCGTGCAAATCACCGGCCCGATCAAGCCGGGTTACGAATCCATTCTGACCCACGATGCGCTGGCGCTGGTTGCCAAGCTGCACCGTGCTTTCGAGGCCCGTCGCCAGGAATTGCTGGCCGCCCGTGTCGCTCGCCAGGCGCGCATTGATGCTGGCGAAATGCCGGACTTCCTGCCGGAAACCGCGCACATCCGCGCCGGAGACTGGAAGATCGCTCCGCTGCCCAAGGCGCTCGAGCGCCGCCGCACCGAAATTACCGGCCCGGTCGAAGCCAAGATGATCATCAACGCCTACAACTCCGGCGCTGATTCCTACATGACCGACTTTGAAGATTCCAACTCGCCGAGCTGGGACAACCAGATTCAAGGTCAGGTCAATCTGTACAAGGCGATCCGCCGTGAACTGTCGTTCAAGAACGAGAACGGCAAGGAATACAAACTGAACGACCAGATCGCCACCCTGCAGATTCGTCCGCGCGGCTGGCACCTGGATGAAAAACACGTGCTGGTCGATGGTCAGCGCGTCGGCGGTGGCATTTTCGACTTCGCCGTCGTCCTTTTCCACAACGCCAAGGAACAAATAGCGCGCGGCGCCGGCCCCTTCTTCTATCTGCCGAAGATGGAAAGCCACCTTGAAGCCCGCCTGTGGAATGATATTTTCGTCATGGCCCAGGACCACATCGGCCTGCCACAAGGCACGATCAAGGCCACCGTGCTGATCGAAACCATCCTCGCCACTTTCGAGATGGAAGAAATCCTTTACGAGCTACGCAACCACTCGTCCGGCCTCAATGCAGGTCGTTGGGATTACATCTTCTCCTGCATCAAGAAATTCAAGAAAAACAAGAATTTCTGCCTGGCTCAGCGTAGCGCCATCACCATGGAAGTACCGTTCATGCGCGGCTACGCCCTGGCCCTGGTGCAGGCTTGCCACAAGCGCGGCGCGCCGGCGATGGGCGGCATGTCGGCCCTGATCCCGATCAAGAACGACCCAGTCGCCAACGAAAAGGCGCTGGCCGGCATCCGCCACGACAAGACCCGCGACGCCAAGGACGGCTTCGACGGCGGCTGGGTGGCTCACCCGGGCCTGGTGGCGATTGCCCACGAAGAGTTCGTCAAGGTGCTTGGCGACAAGCCGAACCAGTGGGAAAAGCAGGTTGAAGGCAACTTCGGCCCGGCCCAGTGGCTGGATTTCCAGCCGGAACAGCCGATCACCGAAGCCGGTTTGCGCAACAACATCAACGTCGGCATCCACTACTTGGGTTCCTGGCTGGGCGGCAACGGCTGCGTGCCAATTCACAACCTGATGGAAGATGCAGCCACTGCTGAAATCTCCCGTTCGCAGGTCTGGCAGTGGGTCGTTTCACCGAAAGGCGTGCTTGACGATGGCCGCAAAGTCACCGAAGAGATGGTTCGCCCGATGATTGCCGAAGAACTGGTCAAAGTCAAAGCCACTGTGATCGCTCAGGGTGAAGACACGGCAAATTACGACCAAGCCGCCGATATCTTCGACAAGATGTCGCTGACTGCCGAGTATCCGGAGTTCCTGACTTTGCCGCTGTACGAGGC
>CAXYZX010000163.1:0-5614 GCA_964293845.1 uncultured Dechloromonas sp. | reverse complement strand
CGGTCATTCGATTGTTGGAGGCAGTTCAAAGAAACAATGAACTGCGCGTCCCGCCTCAGCCCAATTTCATGGCCTTTTCTTCCTGCAGCGCAGCCTTGAGGTCGTCTATCAGACGGTCAATGGATTTGTGCGCGTCGTAAAATTCATATTCTCCCTTGCTGATCTCAAGAACTACGTTGGGCTCATCGCCATGCAGCGGGACTTGTACATGGACGCCATCGGTAATGACGATCATCCCGTCTTCTCTTTTGGAGGGTTCGCTCAGTGCGGTGGGGGTGAAACCGAGCTTGTTGAGCTTTTCTGCTAATGCCTGCGCGTTCATGTCTTTCCTTTCTTGATAATGGGTCAAAGCACCGATGTGGCGCATCGGTGAGCGGCTATCCCTGTCTATTTTTGGCCGACTGACCAGATGATGGATTGCACATCGATCAGATCCCGGGGCATCATGCCTTCTTCAGTCAGGCTGGTGCGCAGATGGCTGTAGAGGCGTAGCACAGCGCTATAGGTTCGCCAGTTTGGTTCGGATTTGTAGTGGATGCGCCAACAAAATGCCTTGGCTACATTCTGGATTATGGTCGGCTTGATAAAGGCCCGCTCTTGCGGGAAGCGGAGGAAGCCGAAGAGCGTGGCATACGGCCAGCGGTTGATGCCCAGCAGATCAAGCGCACGGGCAAAGCCCTTGAAGCGGTTTTCTTCGGTGTCTGTCCCATAGAGAAATTCGGCGAGGGCGAGTGAGAAGGTCTTTTGTTGCAAGGGCTGTTCCAAGGCACAGTAGAACGCGGTCTTTTCACTCTTGGTCAGCAGCGTCGTCCCCGATTCGATGTGCCGTGCACGATCGCAGATATCCTGATAGCGGCGTTCTGCGATGAGTTCGGCTAATCCCGCCTCGCTGAGCAACTGGATGCAGAGTTGGTGGGCGCGAACACTGCTATCCCGCTCGTCCTTGAGAAAGCGTGCTGCGGTAAAACCTTCCGGATAGAGTTTCAGGAAGCGATCAATGGCCATGGCGGGCGTCACATAGTCCGCGTTGGTGATTTGCGATGCTTCTGCGAGGTTGTCCAGGAGACGATGCTTAGCCGCGGCTCCCTCGGCCATCTCAAGTTGGACAAATGATTTTGAAAGGCGCTTGGCGCCTGTGCCAACAAAGAAAACGTCAATGTTGTCGGGGGTTACGCTGAGCACTTTTCCCAGACCCCAGCCCTTCTGGTTGGGATGAAATACACGGTCACCTTGGGTTGGATTGCTCATCTTGCTCTCTGCCGTTTCCGGAAAAAAGCCAAAAATTTTATCACGCGCACGGAAATACCGATCAGTTTAGGCAGCCTTTTACTTATTGCTTTTGCTCTTTCTCCGCAAAAAGTCGTGTGATTCAGGTTGTTGAGGTGGTGCTTGGTTGGCGTTGAGCGGGATTTTTCGCTCTCTGTTGAGGTCCATCCCCAGCTCTTGTCTTCTTTGTCTTGGGCTGTGCGGTTAAGATGCGGCCTGCCTCGGTACTTTGCAGCTTTTAATGTGCTGATGAATCTTATGGAAGTCCTGCCATGAAAACAGCCTTGATTCTTTTTGCCCATGGTGCCCGTGATCCCGAGTGGGCCAACCCGATGCGCCGGGTGCAGACGGCGATTCGCCAGCGCCATGGCGAGATGTCGGTTGAGCTGGCCTTTCTTGAGTTCCTGACGCCGAGCTTGCCGGAGGCGGCAGCGAAACTGGTGGCCGCCGGCAGCAACAAAATTGTCGTGATGCCGATGTTCATCGCCCGTGGCGGGCATTTGAAGAATGATTTGCCGGGGATTATTGAAGCGTTGCGGTCGACCTATCCAAAGGTCGAGTTTTCTTTGGGTGGCGCGATTGGTGAGGATGAGTCGGTTGTCCAGGCAATGGCTGTGGCGACGCTGAAGTTCGCTGGTACGGAGTTTGCGTAACCCCTGTCATGCTTACCGTACTCGTTATTGATGAATCTCGCTCTCGCGCCGGAGAAATTTGTGCCGGGCTGGCGCTCGCCGGTTATCAGGTAGCCGCCATTCTCGCCGGTTCAGAAAACCTGACCGCCGAAGTGGAGAAGCTACAGCCGGATGTGATCCTGATCGACACCGACAGTCCCAGCCGCGATACGCTGGAACATCTGGCCACGATGAACAAGGATATGCCGCGTCCGGTGGTTATCTTTACTCTGGAAGATGGTCGGGACAATATCCGCGATGCCGTCAAGGCGGGGGTTTCAGCCTATATCATCGACGGCCTTGACCCGAAACGGATCAAGCCGATTGTTGAAGTGGCGCGGGCGCGTTTTGAGGAGTCGCAGGCGCTGCGCCGCGAACTTGATGAAATTTCCAAAAAGCTGACTGACCGCAAACTGGTGGACAAGGCCAAAGGTGTGCTGATGAAGGCGCGTGGTCTGGATGAGGATGCGGCTTACCACGCGATGCGCAAACTGGCGATGGAGCGTGGCCAGACCATGGCCAAAGTGGCGCGTGATGTGATCGACATGGCCAAGGTTCTGCTCTAAAGCTGTGCAGAGTTTTGGCTTGTTGCACTGCAACAGTGCATGAGTTTGGGCCGGCATCTACGAGCCGGCCAGAAAAAAATCCCTAAAAAACCAAATAGTTACAAAGTATTAGTCCTAAATAACTAGTGCTGGCACGTCCATTGCGATAGTCCTTTCATAGCGCACGGTCAAAGGCGGCCGGGCGAGAGCTGATAAAGCTCAAGGGACAAGGGCGTCCATCCGTGCTGCCATTTGCGGTGCGGGTGCGACGCCCATTTTGTTTTTCGATTTGAATAATCAAGGAGCAAGCAATGGAAGACAAGAAAATGGTAACGGAAGGCACCTTGGAAAAATCGCCATCCTTTTCACGTCGTGATTTTGTATCAGCCGCTTTGGGAGCCTCTCTAATGTCCATGGTACCCCCCGGCGTTCGCAGCGGTGCCTGGGCCGCTGGTTCGGATGCCCCCGAAAAGAAGGAAGTCCGTATCGGCTTCATCCCGCTCACCGATTGCGCCTCGGTTGTCATGGCTTCGGTCATGAAGTTTGATGAGAAGTACGGCATCAAGATTATCCCGACCAAGGAAGCATCGTGGGCGTCGGTGCGCGACAAGCTGGTCAACGGCGAGCTCGACGCCGCCCACGTGCTGTACGGTCTGATCTATGGCGTGCAGCTCGGCGTCGGTGGCCCGAAGAAGGACATGAGCGTGCTGATGAGCCTGAACAACAACGGCCAGGCCATTACGCTGTCCAACCAGCTCAAGGACAAGGGCGCCACCGATGGCAGCAGTCTGGCCAAGCTGGTCGCCAAGAAGGAGAAGGAATACACCTTCGCCCAGACTTTCCCGACCGGCACCCACGCCATGTGGCTGTACTACTGGCTGGCGGCGCAGGGCATCAATCCGATGAAGGACGTCAAGACGATTACCGTGCCGCCGCCGCAGATGGTCGCCAACATGCGTGTCGGCAACATGGATGGTTTCTGCGTCGGCGAGCCGTGGAACAACCGCGCCATCATGGACAACATCGGCTTCACGGCAACAACGACCCAGGACATCTGGACCGATCACCCGGAAAAGGTGCTCGGCACGACTGCCGACTGGGTCAAGCAGAACCCGAACACGGCACGCGCTATGGTCGCGGCTATTCTCGATGCCAGCAAGTGGATCGACGCCTCCATCGCCAACAAGCAGAAGACGGCCGAAACGATTGCCAGCAAGGCTTACGTCAATACCGATACGGAAGTCATCGTCGCCCGCATGCTCGGTCGCTACCAGAATGGTCTGGGCAAGAGCTGGGACGACAAGAACTGCATGAAGTTCTTCAACGAGGGCACGGTCAACTTCCCTTATCTCAGCGACGGCATGTGGTTCATGACCCAGCACAAGCGCTGGGGCTTGCTCAAGAGCCATCCGGATTACCTGGCCATCGCCAAGCAGGTCAATCGCATCGACATCTACAAACAGGGCGCCACCGCTGCCGGCGTTGCCTTGCCGAAGAGCGAGATGCGGACCTCGAAGATGATCGACGGCGTGGTCTGGGATGGCAAGGATCCGGCCAAGTACGCCGATGGTTTCAAGGTCAAGGCATAACGTAATCCGTGAGCAGTCATTTCCGGTTTGACCGGGAATGACGCTTCACGCCACGCTTAGGAGAGTCCCATGAGCACCCTGACGATGGATGTTGATTTTGGCCATAAAAAGCCGGTCGACCACAGCATAAGCAGCCAGCCGGTGGCGGAAATCGTCGCCGAGCCAGCCGAGGAAAAGAAAATGGAAAAAACTGCAACTTTGCCGGCAACCGAAACGGGTACGCCGTTCGCTGAAAAACTGGCCGGCCTCGGCCGCGCCATTCTGCCGCCGGTCGTGGGTATGCTGGTGCTGATTGGCATCTGGTATCTCGCCACGATGAAAGGCGGCAGTATTCCCGGGCCGATACAAACCTGGGATGCCGCGACCGTGCTGTTTGCCGATCCGTTCTACCGCAACGGTCCAAACGATCAGGGTATCGGCTGGAACATCCTGTCTTCGCTGCAGCGCGTCGGCATCGGTTTCGGTTTCGCGGCGCTGGTCGGTATTCCGCTCGGCTTCATCCTCGGTCGCTCGGCATTTTTATCGGCAATGGTCAATCCGATCATCAGCCTGCTGCGTCCGGTTTCGCCGCTGGCCTGGCTGCCGATCGGCCTGCTCGTTTTCAAGAAGGCTGACCCGGCGGCGACCTACACCATTTTCATCTGCTCGATCTGGCCGATGATCATGAATACGGCCCAAGGCGTTCAGCGTGTGCCGCAGGATTACCTCAACGTTGCTCGCGTGCTGGCTTTGTCGGAATGGAAGGTGGTCACCAAAATCCTTTTTCCGGCCGTGCTGCCTTACATGCTGACCGGTATTCGCCTATCGATCGGCACCGCGTGGCTGGTTATCGTCGCCGCTGAAATGCTCACGGGTGGTGTTGGTATCGGCTTCTGGGTGTGGGACGAATGGAACAACCTCAAGGTTGAACACATCATCATCGCCATCTTTGTGATCGGTATCGTTGGCTTGCTGCTTGAACAGGCGCTGATCATGCTCGCCAAAAAGCTGACCAAAGAATCCGTCTGAACCGGGAGAACATCATGGAAAAATACGTACAGATTGAACGTGTCGGTCAGACCTTCGATACCAAGAAGGGCAAGTTTGTCGCCCTGCGTGACATTGATTTGACCATCAAGCAAGGTGAATTCATTGCCCTGATCGGTCACTCAGGTTGCGGCAAATCAACCCTCTTGAACCTGATCGCCGGCCTGACTTTGCCGACCACTGGCGTGCTGCTGCTGGAGGACCGCGAGATTAACGGCCCCGGCCCGGAACGCGCTGTGGTTTTCCAGAACCACAGCTTGCTGCCCTGGTTAACCTGCTTTGAAAATGTCTATCTTGCCGTTGAACGCGTTTTTGGTGAAAAGGAAGGTAAGCAACAGCTCAAGGACAGGACGGCAGCCGCCATTAATCTGGTTGGCCTCGATCACGCCAGTGGCAAGTACCCGAATGAGATTTCTGGCGGCATGAAGCAGCGTGTTGGGATTGCTCGTGCGCTGTCCATGCAACCCAAGGTGCTGCTGATGGACGAGCCTTTTGGTGCGCTGGATGCCCTGACCCG
>CAXYZX010000162.1:0-5753 GCA_964293845.1 uncultured Dechloromonas sp. | reverse complement strand
CTATCGCTCTCTCCGCTTGTGGCAAAAAAGCTGAAGCTCCGGCTGCTGCTCCTGCTGCCGCCCCGGCTGCTGCTGCTCCGGCCGCTCCTGCTGCTGCTCCGGCTGAAGCCGCCAAGCCTGCTGAAGCTGCTCCGGCCGCTCCTGCTGCTGCTCCGGCTGAAGCCGCCAAGCCTGCTGAAGCTGCTCCGGCCGCTCCTGCTGCTGAAAAGAAGTAATTCTTCGCGCTTCATGAAAAGCGGGGCTTATGCCCCGCTTTTTTTCGTCTGGATTTTTTGGTCTCGCCTGTAAACTAAAAAAGGCTCCCGCAGGAGCCTCTTCTGAAGCAAAGTAAATCACTGAAGCTGCTGGTAGAGCAGATTAAGAATTTTCTTGGCTGTCTCTGATTTGTCAGCCCCACCTTCGCTCGACAAAACCTGAACTGTCGTTCCCGGCCCACTATCACGCACGTAGATGCGATACTGGACCTTGGAACTGGCCAGCGGCTCTGAACTCTTCCAGAAAGCCAGCTTGGACATCATGCCACCGCTATCTTTCTTCGCGTTATCCACCTCGGGATCAACGTAACGCACGAAATACAGACCTTTCGAACGATCCCTATCCTCGACAGTAAAACCCACGCGGTCAAGTGCCAGGCCCACGCGTCGCCAAGCGCGATCAAAACGCTCCAGCACTTCAAGAGTTCCTGCACCATCATCCGACTTGGCCAACTTGGCCCTTGGCTCGGCCTTGACGGAAGCCAGCGATGTTGCCGCACGCTTCTCTTCACTCCCTAAACGCACCATCAGGCGACGTAGCATCTCCGCTTCAAGCTCAGGATCAGCCGGACGTGGTTGCCAACGGGTGTCATCTTTGGCCGAGTTGGTATAAACCTCTTCCATGCCCCGATGGCTGATGAAAACATCGGTCGTGCCAAGCTCAGCCCCCTGCTCGAAGCGAGTACGGAACTTGTCTCGCTCACCGGTTGAATAGAGCGAATCCAGGAGCCTGCCAATTGTATTTCGGATAACGTCATCACCTATCTTGGCACGATTTTCTGCCCAATCAGTTTCCATCACACCGGCTTCAGGGCGTTCAACATTTATCAGGAAACCCGTTTCCTGCCAGAAATCCTTGACCGTATCCCATAGCTTGTCGGCAGGTACGGCAACAACCAGCCAACGCTGATTGCCTGAACGTTCAACGCGCACCTTATCTACTGTTGGGAGGACGACTGAATTCTGCCCCTGGGCCAGCGGCGTCCGATCAGCACTGTATGCCGAAAAAGTTGCCGAACCCTTGCCCGCCGCATCCGGTACCGCGAAGCGATCATCGCGGGCAATCTGTGACAGATCCGGTGGAACCTCTAGCGATGGTGCCTTGCCCGCCGACTTGTATTCAATCTTGGGCGAGTCAGGAAGTATGCTGCAACCTGTCACCGTCGCTGCAAGCAAGGCCAGGGTAAGGCTGGAAAACCGATATTTCATGATCACTCCGTCAAGCCACCAAGCCGGCTTGCTGCATAGCTGCAAGCACTCGCGGCTGATTGACTTCAGACAGCGCAGTCAGCGGCAAGCGAATACCGCCAGACATCAAGCCAAGCTGTTGCACAGCCCACTTGACAGGTATCGGATTGGCTTCGCAGAACAGGTCGCGATGCAGACCGAGCAGCTTGAAATGGATTTCACGGGCCTTGGCAACATCACCAGCAGCCGCCGCTACGCACATTTCGTGCATTAGACGCGGTGCCACATTGGCAGTTACCGAAATATTGCCATGGAAGCCAAGCATGATGGACGCGACGCAGGTCATGTCATCACCACTGTAGAGCGCAAAACTCTTGGGGGCACGGGCGATCAGGTCACAGGCACGATCGAGATTGCCAGTGGCATCCTTGACACCAACGATACCCGGCACCTGCGCCAGACGAAGGATAGTATCGTTGGCCATGTCGGCCACCGTCCGGCCCGGTACGTTATAAAGCAGGATCGGCAACTCAACCGCTTCAGCAATTGCTTTGAAGTGGCGATAAAGGCCTTCCTGAGTTGGCTTGTTGTAGTAAGGCACAACGGACAAGGCCATGTCGGCGCCGGCCTTCTTGGCAAATTCGGTGAGTTCGATGGCTTCTGCCGTCGAATTTGCGCCAGTTCCAGCAATCACTGGAATGCGGCCCGCGGCGTGGTCGACCGTCACGCGAATAAGTTCGCAGTGCTCATCGACATTTACCGTTGGCGACTCTCCGGTGGTACCGACAATCACGATGGCATCCGTGCCCTCGCGCACATGGAAATCCACCAAATTACGCAGGGAGGTCAGATCGAGGCTGCCGTCCTCATGCATGGGCGTAACAATTGCGACAATGGATCCAGTAATCATGGCCTGATGAGCAAAAAAGTAATCTTGCGATTGTAACTTAAGGGGTCTGACTACGAAACGTCGCTTGGTAACAGAATGTTACTTTTGCGCCATCCAGATCAAGCGCCCTTTCCCGGCACGCATGATGCCGGCTACCAGTTTGAGTTCAGGATGACGATCCGGCCCTGCCGTCATCAACTGACGCACAAATTCATCAAGGCGGGCGGCGACCGGCGCCTGCCAGGTTAATTGGCGCAAGCGAAAGCGCAGAAGATTCTTGATCCGTTGCGCTGACAACATGCGCAGGCGTGCCAGATGCAAGGCTTCGCCATCGCAGGCCATCTGCCAATCGGCCAGCGCCAGTTCATCGAGCAATTCACTGGCTTCCGCAAAGTTTCTGGCGGCTTGGGCAAGATTTTGTTCGGCCGCCGGAAAACGCTGATTGATTACGGTCAACACCTGGTGACGCAGAAAATTTCGCGTCAGTGTGGTGTCTGCGTTGCTCTCATCTTCAATCCAGGCAAGCTTATTGATCAGGGCATATGCCTCAAGGGCTGATCTCGATATATTCAACAAGGGGCGCAGGATACGTAGCTCGCCATGCTGACGTTGATCAGCCATTGCGGCAGCACCTGCCACGCCTGATCCGCGTAGCAGATTAAAAAGCAGGGTTTCTGCTTGATCACCTTGGTGATGCGCCAGAAAGAATGTGTGTTGGTTGCACGCGGAAAAAGCCGCGTAACGAGCAGCACGAGCTGCCGCCTCCAGACCTTGGCCAGACCTGAGATCGACGTCAACACGCTTGACCAGCAGCATTACGCCAAGTTGCGCACAAAGGCTGGAACAAAAATCAGCCCAATAATCAGCGTTAGACGATAGCCCATGATGGACATGCACCGCAGAAAGCCGATGCCCCAAGCCCAGGCTGGCCAGCAGGTGTAGCAACACTACAGAATCACAACCTCCGGAGAGGCCGACCACCAACGATTCATCCTGTTCAGTCCGGGTGGCGACAAAGTCACCTACCCGACTTAACAAGTCATTTGACAGCTTGTTCCTTGAAGCGACCATAACTCATCAACCGCTCAAAACGAGCTTCCAGCAACTCGGCAGTTGGCATGCCGGCATAGTGCTTGAGGGCTTCCTGCAGGGATTTTTTGAGGTTTTGTGCCATTGCAGCGTGATCGCGATGGGCGCCACCCAAAGGCTCGTTGACAATCTTGTCGATCAGACCCTGTGACTTTAGTCGCTGAGCGGTGATCCCCATGGTTTCCGCGGCCTCGGGAGCGCGCTCGGCACTCTTCCAGAGAATGGTTGCGCAGCCTTCAGGAGAGATCACGGAATAGGTCGAATACTGCAACATCTGAACCATATCGCCAACGGCAATCGCCAGGGCACCACCGGAACCGCCTTCACCAATGATGGTGACAATAATAGGAACCTTCAGCTCAGCCATTACATAGAGATTGCGCCCAATAGCCTCTGACTGACCACGCTCCTCGGCGTCAATACCTGGGTAAGCACCCGGCGTATCAACAAAAGTAATAACCGGGATACCGAATTTTTCTGCCAGCTTCATCAGACGCAAGGCCTTGCGATAGCCTTCCGGACGCGGCATGCCGAAATTGCGGAAAATCTTTTCCTTGGTATCTCGCCCTTTCTGATGGCCAATCACCATCACTGGCTGGCCATTGAGTCTGGCCATGCCACCAACGATGGCATGATCATCGGCAAAGGAACGATCACCGTGCAACTCTTCAAAATCAGTGAAGATCAGCGACAGATAGTCGAGCGTATAGGGCCGTTGCGGATGTCGCGAAACCTGCGAAATTTGCCATGGTGTCAGCTTGGCGTAGATATCCTTGGTCAGTTGGGTGCTCTTGACCTTAAGCTGATCAATTTCTGTCGAAATATCAACCGCAGAGTCACTCTGGACACTGCGGAACTCTTCTATCTTGGCTTCGAGGTCGGCGATCGACTGCTCGAAGTCGAGGAAACATGTTTTCATGGACAGCCCGTTCACTTGATTGCGCCGTATTTTACCTCAAAGGCAAAAAAGCTCTGCCACTACTGAAGTGGATCAGAACATCACCTCAAAAGCCAGCAGCAGACAAAAGTCACCGAGCGTAATAACGAAGCACTCAACGGTTGATGATAAAAACTTCGCCTTTTAAGCCGTCGACCGCAACAGATCGCTGCCCTGCCTCCAAAACAACAATGGAATTTGCTAACATCACCCGCGAATCCACTGAGAACCTGATTATGCCGACATCCGACCTCCTGCTGATCCATCCTCTACTTGGCGCCAACGATGCCTGGTCAGCCTACTTGGTCGAGGGCGGCCGTCAGCCTGAAAAAGCCAGTGCCGCGATCCTGCGCCTCTGCAACAACCCGTTGCTCAATGAATTTGATCAGCGCCAACCCTGGTTTATCCCTGCCTGCGAAGCCCTCCCTCCGGTCAATCCACTCGGCGAGCGCGCTATCACTCTGTTCTCTCCAAAAGCCAATGAAACAGCACCGGAAGCCCTCAAGCAACTCGAAGCCAGCGTGCGCCAGGCACGACGCAAAGTCGCAGCAATCGCCAGCATCAATGAGAAACTACCCGCTGCTGGCACTTGGGATTACCTGCTGATCGGCGCCGGCCACGCGCGCACCCTGCCGCCCTATACCCTGCTGGGCGTCGCCAGTCGCAGCGTTGTGGTTGCCACCGATGTGCAGAGCCATGCCGATCACCAATGGGTGTTAGCCAATGCTTGCACACTAGCCACCGGCGAGTTTTTGATGACCAGGGTCACGAACGGCAAAAAAGCAGATGTAACGCGCCTAAAGCTGCTCGAAATGCTCAACCTGATCGCTGCCGATGCCGACACCGATGCACTGGAAGGAATTTTCCGCCATGAATCCAAGCTCTCTTACAGCTTGCTGCGCTTGGTCAATTCAGCCGCCAATGCGCCACGCACGCCAATTACCAGCTTTTCCCAAGCAATCAATCTGCTCGGTCGCCGACAGCTTCAGCGCTGGCTGCAACTCCTAGTCTATGCAGACCCCAACAATGGACAACAGCCTAACCCACTGCTGCAAAAAGCCGCCGCCCGCGGCCGCCTGATGGAAATACTCTCGGCTCACTTTGCCGCTGAAACAGGGATTGAACACCTGAATGACGCCGCCTTCATGGTTGGCTCATTTTCCCTGCTCAATGTACTTCTCAACATGTCAATCAGCGAAATTCTTCAGCAACTCACGCTGCCGGAACCTATTGCGCATGCGCTTTCGGCGCATGAGGGCGCGCTGGGCAACCTGCTGGAACTGATTGTCCTTGCCGAATCGCGCGACTACTCTGCCGCCAAAAGACAAATTATAAAGTTGCCCTTTGATGGCAATACCTACGTTGATGCCCAGCTTACCGCCCTCAACTGGGCGGC
>CAXYZX010000161.1:0-5759 GCA_964293845.1 uncultured Dechloromonas sp. | reverse complement strand
CGCAAGGGCACCTTTCCCTCGGTCGGCGCGATGCGCAAGACAGGCACCACCGTCATCATCGAGGACGTCGCCTTCCCGATTGCGTCGCTGGCCGATGCGACACTCGATCTGCAAACCCTGCTCCGCCACCACGGCTACCACGAAGCCATCATTTTCGGCCATGCGCTGGAAGGTAACCTGCACTTCGTTTTCACGCAGGATTTTGGCGACCAGGCCGAGATCGACCGCTACGCCCGCTTCATGGACGACATTGTCGATCTCGTCGTGACCAAATACGACGGCTCCCTGAAGGCAGAGCACGGCACCGGCCGCAACATGGCGCCCTTTGTCGAGATGGAATGGGGCAAGGACGCGGCTGAGCTGATGCGTCGCATCAAAGCCATGTTTGATCCGCAAAACCGTCTTAATCCTGGCGTCATCCTCAACGACAATCCGGCCGCCCACCTTGAAAATCTCAAGCCGATGCCGGCCGCCGAGGACATCGTCGACCGTTGCATCGAATGCGGCTTCTGCGAACCGCTCTGCCCGTCACACCGCCTGACCCTGTCGCCTCGGCAGCGCATCGTCAGCGTCCGTGAGCTATCGCGCCGCGCTGCCGTTGGCGAGCCGGCTGGCAGCATCGGTGCCGACTACGCCTACATGGGCCTCGACACCTGCGCCGCCTGTGGCCTGTGCTCGACGGCCTGCCCGGTGGGCATCAACGTAGCTGACCTGACCCGCCGCCTGCGCGGTCGCCAGCTTGGTGACACGGCACGTGCGGTCAACGCCTGGACGGGCAATAATTTCGGCACACTGGTCAACGCCTCGCGCCTTGGCCTGACGGTCGGCCACGCCGTATCCGGCGTCCTCGGCGACAAATTCCTCGGCCGAATCTCTGGTGGCGCCTGGAAGAAAAACATGCCGTACGCCGGCAAGTCGCCGGCGGTACGCAGCACGCAGGGCGACCCGGTCGTCTATTTTCCGACCTGCGGCCCCCGCATTTTTGGCCCTTCGACGCCCGGCGAAGCACAGCTTGGCGATGTCATCATCGAGTTGCTGACCCGCGCCGGCTATGCCCCGCGCCTGCCTGAAGGCTTCGACAAATTATGCTGCGGCCAGACGCTGGCCAGCAAGGGCATGGCGGAAGAGGCCGAAGCCATGTCCAACACGCTGGAAGCAGCGCTGATGAAAGCCAGCGACAATGGGCGTTACCCGATCATCATGGACGCCAGCGCCTGCTCGGCCCGCATGATTGAGCATCTGGACGGTCGTCTCAAGATTTACGATTTCCATGAGTTTGCCCACGACGCCCTGCTGCCGCGCCTGATGCTAACCAAACAGGCCGGGCCGGTCGCCTTACATGTCAACTGTAGCGTTCGCCGCACCGGTTCCGACGCCAAATTGAAATCCCTATTGGCCGCCTGCGTCGAGGAAATCGTTGAATCCGCCGGCGTTACCTGCTGCGGCTTTGGCGGTGATCGCGGCTTTGTCGTGCCGGAACTCAACCAGCATGCCTTGCGCAAGATTCACGACGAATCTTTCGGCAAATCGCCGGCCAGTTGTGCCTGCGGCGTTTCCACCAACCGCACCTGCGAAATCGGCCTGACTGCCGAAACTGGTCGCACCTATCGCTCCATCGCCTATCTCCTCGAGGAATGCAGCCGAAAGGAGAACGCCGTGACGTGCTAGATAAAAGACAGCCCAAGCGCAAGGGGGACTTGCACTGGGCTAAAACAGAGCGCTAACCCTATGAAGTCAGCAGGACATTTGAGTCGCGAAACTCGCTTTGCCCCTGCCTGACCTGACGTCGATACCCGACTTTTTCGTAGCCGATTTTTCGATGAAATGCCGCAGCAGCTCCGACAGCTGCTTACGACATCGTCAAAGGTGATTTTGGAGGTAATTTATATATGTGGCAAATGAACGTTGATCCACTGGGGAATATCGCGTTGTCCGCGCTCGTCGCGGCCATACCGATCTTCTTCCTGTTCTGGGCGCTGGCCATCAAGCGCATGAAAGGCCAGTACGCTGCCATGGGTGGCACCGCTCTGGCGATTCTGATCGCTGTACTGGTCTACAAGATGCCGGTTGAACTGGCTGCACTATCCACACTTTACGGCGGTGCATTCGGCCTCTTCCCGGTGTGCTGGATCGTTATTACGGCGCTCTTCATCTACAACATGTCGGTCAAGACCGGCCAGTTCGAGGTGATCAAGAACTCGCTGGCCTCGATCTCGGACGACCGACGCCTGCAGGCGCTACTGATTGCCTTTTCCTTCGGCGCCTTCATTGAAGGTGCAGCCGGATTCGGCACGCCAGTGGCGATTACGGCTGCAATGCTGGCCGGCCTTGGCTTCAATCCGCTTTATGCAGCGTGTATCTGTCTGCTGGCCAATACGGCACCCGTCGCCTGGGGCGCCATCGGCATTCCTATCGTCGTCGGTGGTCAGGTCGCGGGCATTCCCGACTTTGCACTGAGCCAAATGGTCGGCCGCACCCTGCCCTTGATCAGCGTCTTCATCCCGCTCTATCTGGTCATCGTCATGGCTGGCTGGAAAAAGGGTTGGGAAGTTTGGCCGGCCTGTTTTGTCAGTGGCGGCTCGTTTGCCATTGCCCAATTCATCTCCGCCAATTCGCCGATTACCGCCCCGCTGCTTCCGGACATCGTCGCTTCGCTGGCTTCCATTATCTGCACGGTGGTCTTCCTCAAGTTCTGGCATCCGAAGGAATCCTGGCATTTCGCGGATGAACCCAAGAGCCTGGGCAAACAGGAACTCAAATTCACCGGCGGTCAGATTTTCCGCGCCTGGGCACCGTTCATCATCCTGTCGCTGTTTGTCTGCGCCTGGGGTATCAAGCCGGTCAATCAGGCTTTGAATCAGATGACCAAGCTGGTTTTTGACTATGCCATGCCGATTTCCGGCCTGGACAAGATGGTGATCGACCAGATCGGCAAGCCGAAGGCGGCGGTCTATAACTTCAACTTCCTGAGTGCTGCTGGCACGGCCATTCTGTTCGCCTGGTTCTTCTCGATTATGGTTATGGGCGCCTCGCTCAAAACCGCCATCGGTGTCGCCGGCGATACACTGAAGACCCTGAAATGGCCAATCGTGACGATTGCGACCATTCTCGGCTTTGCCTACATCATGAATTTCTCCGGCATGGCGATTACGCTGGGCTACGCCTTTGCCGAAACCGGCGTCGCCTTCCCCTTCTTTGCCGCACTGCTTGGCTGGCTGGGGGTGTTCATGACGGGTTCCGACACCTCGACGAACGCCTTGTTCGGCAAGCTTCAGGCGGTCACCGCCGAAAAGCTCGCGATCGATCCGGTCATCACGATGTCGGCCAATACCTGCGGCGGCGTTTGCGGCAAGATGATTTCGCCGCAATCGATTGCCGTGGCAACCGGCGCTACCGGCCTGGTGGGTCGTGAATCGGAGATTTTCCGCTTCACCTTCAAGCACTCGATCTTCCTGGCAATCATCGTCGGCATCCTGCACATGCTCTGGACTTACGTCTTCCCCGGCATCGTTCCGGTCTACGTCAAGCCAGGAATTGCTGCCGCCGCCGCTTTGAAGGCCGCTGTCGGGCCGATTGTGATCAATCCGGATGGTCTGATGTGGCTGGGCATCTTCGTTGGCATCGTGGCTTTTGTCACTTTGATGTCGCGTGTCCTGGGGGCCAATCTGCTGGCGCCAGTCGAAGGACATGACGAGGTGCATTTCCACTAAACTTCCCGCAGGGCGTGTGGCACTTGCCAAACGCCCTGCTCCCTTCGGGAATTCCCCACATGGCATCGAGTACAAATTTCGTTACTGTACGTATTTAGTCCCTTATGACTCAACTCTTCACAAACTCTGAGCAGATTTTGTCATGCGGCGAGTGCTGGGACGATGATTTGTTCGGTGAGATGGCAGGCGGCGGCGATGGCGTTGCGGCCAAGTCGGGTCAGGTAATAGCGGTAAGCGTGAGCGATTTTCTTGATGAGGCCCAAGACACGGAGACGTTTCAGGTAGCGGGTGATACTGGCCACGGAGAGGTTGGGCAAGAAGGGTTTGAGATCGGCACGGCGCACGCCACTGATGTTGAATTGCGGGCGTTGCAGGGAGCAGAGCAAGGTGTGCTCAGTCTTGTCGAAGAAGTTGAAGCCCTTGACGCGATGACCGTCGACCGTTTTGGCAGCGGTGAGTTTGTCGAGGCGGCGACTGCCGGCGGAGAAGTCATCGAGCGCGGAGAGGAATTCGAGATAGCGGCGGTTACAGCCGAGGAGAATCTCGCGCAGATCGATCAGACTGTAGATCGACTTCTTGACGGTCGCCAGTTCCCGGGTGGCCTGGCCATCCCGGTGTTCCACCTGGCGGTGGTGCTTGAAGAAGGAAACATCGTTGGTGGTGGTTTCGATGCGCAGGACGCGACCAAACTTGTCGTACATCTTGACCGAGTTCTTGCCCATCCGATGCTTGATACAGATCCCTTCGATGCGCGTGGACAGGCGGCTATCCACTTCCTGCGCCAGTTGCGGCGTCATTTTTTTGCCCAGAAAGTGCATCACCTGTTCGGCCTTGACCGAAAGAATGGCCTCCCGCGAAAGGGCTGCGTAGAGCGGCTTCATGATCGCGTCCGAACGGAAGGCGAGATCCGTCGAACACTCGATCTGCATCAGGCTCCAGTGGTAACGCTGAGCGAAGACGTCCAGGACAGGACAGCAGGCCTGGGCATAACGGTCAAGAATCCGGTGCAATACGTCCGGGGACAGGCGATCCGCCAACTGTTGGGCCCGATCCCAGTCATCGATGCGGATGAAGGCATTGTCGGCCAGGGTGTAACCCACGCCGGCGGCGGTCAGTTGCCGGGCCAGCCAGCGATGGCCGTTGCAGTAAAACTGGAGGCGGAACGGACACCAGGTCGGCACGCGCAGGTAGACGAGCCCCAACTCGGCATCGATGAAGTAAAAGTAGTAATGCAAACACTTGCCCGTCGTCGGGCGCAAGGAGGTCTGGTGAGTGCGCTTGTCGTGCCACGCCTTGTAGGTCGAGCAGGCTTCCATGACCGAAATGACATGCACCAGCCCGGGATGATCGCCACGCGTCTTGATCACCCCAGCAATGACGTCTTCCTTGCGAATGTGCGCCTTGGCAAGGTACTCAATCTTCACGCTTGCCGCTTCCGCCAACTGCTCGGCATTCGCCCGGATAGTGTCACGCAACGGTTCGGCAAAGCGCGGATAGTCAAAGATACGAATCTGACGGGCATTCAGGAAGCTCGTCATCCCCGCCGCATAACACGGGCCGGGCAGTGTGCCCGTGATCACCATCCGGTCGTAACAGGTCAACACGCCGGCGATCCGGTCACCATAGCGTTCAAGAAGCGGTGCGTTCATGGCAACCTCCACTTCGCGTCACAGCGCGCTCTTACTTTAACCTGTTTGGTTCCGGCTCGTCCGGCTTAGGAGAAGTCATGTTCTATGATGAAAAACAGCGCGGGGTCGCTTGGTTGCTCCCGCCAAGGATTTCTGCGGCGGCTTGGTTGCATGGTCAACGAGACTGAGTGTCAGCCAACGCAGCGATTCCCTAAAAAAGGTGTGCCTAGTTTGTAGGCAGGTCGCCTAAATCCTTGGCCAGGCAGGTCTTATAGAAGACTGCCACCAGCCCACTCACAGGTTTATCCACAAAATCTGGGGATAGAAGGTTTTGCCAGTCTGTCCATATGGTAATGGACAATACTTTTGGCATTGATGCGCAACGGCTACCGAGCGCCGGATCGTACTCACACAACCGGCC
>CAXYZX010000160.1:0-5799 GCA_964293845.1 uncultured Dechloromonas sp. | reverse complement strand
TTCGACATCATCTTCTTCTGGGTCGCCCGCATGGTCATGATGACCAAGCAGATCACCGGCCAGATCCCGTTCAAGCACGTTTATGTGCACGGCCTGATCCGCGATGGCGAAGGCCAGAAGATGTCGAAGTCGAAGGGCAACGTGCTCGACCCGATCGACCTGATCGACGGCATCGGCCTCGACGCGCTGATCGAAAAGCGCACGACCGGCCTGATGAATCCGAAGCAAGCCGAGAGCATCGCCAAGAAAACCAAGAAGGAGTTCCCGGAAGGCATCGCCTCCTTCGGCACCGACGCCCTGCGCTTCACCTTCGCCAGCCTCGCCTCGCCGGGCCGCGACATCAAATTCGACCTCAACCGCTGCGACGGCTATCGCAATTTCTGCAACAAGCTATGGAACGCCACGCGCTTCGTGCTCATGAACGTCGAAGGCCACGACCTGGCCCTCGAACACCAGCAGAACGGCCCGGCCTGCGGCGGTTCCGCCCCGCTCGAATTCAGCTTTGCCGATCGCTGGATCGTCAGCCAGTTGCAGCGCGTCGAGAAGGAAGTCGAGCAGCACTTCACCGACTACCGTTTCGACCTCGTCGCCCAGGCCATCTACAAGTTCATCTGGGACGAGTTCTGCGACTGGTATCTGGAAATCGCCAAGGTCGAGATCCAGACTGGCAATGATGCCCAGCAGCGCGGCGCCCGCCGAACCCTGGTGCGCACGCTCGAAGCCGTGCTGCGACTGGCCCATCCGCTCATTCCGTTCATCACCGAAGAGCTGTGGCAGACCGTCGCTCCAATCGCCGGCCGCAAGACCCACGAGTCGATCATGCTCGCCGCCTACCCGCGCGCCGAGGAGTACAAGATCGACCCGGCTTCGGAAGCCAAGGTCGAGCGCCTCAAGGCCCTGGCCTACGCCTGCCGCAACCTGCGCGGCGAGATGAATGTCTCGCCCGCCCTGCGCATGCCCTTGCTGGTGGCCGGTGGCGGCGCCGAGATTTCCGAGTTCGCGGCCATCCTGCAAGCTCTGGGTAAGCTCTCCGAGGTACAAATCGTTTCCGACATGCCGGCCGATGCCATGGCACCGGTTGCCGTGGTCGGTGAAACCCGCCTGATGCTCAAGGTGGAAATCGATATCGCTGCCGAGAAAATTCGCCTGGCCAAGGAAATCGAAAAACTCGAAAAGCAGATCAGCATCGCGCAGAACAAGCTGGGCAACGAAAGTTTCGTCGCCCGCGCCCCGGCGGCGGTGATTGATCAGGAAAAGCAGCGGGTGGCCGATTTCACGGCGACGCTGGAACAACTTAAACCACAGCTAGCCAAGCTGGGTTAATCAAAAAGGAAAAATATGTCCCAAGACAAACGCGGTTTCTTTGCCCAGATATTTATTGCGATGATGATTTTCACCGCACTGGTCTGGGTATGGACCGTTGCCTTCATTATCTCGTGGCCCTGGGAGAAGAATGCCGACTGGAAACCTGAGTTCCGCGTCGTCGCTACCTGCGCCAACAAGGAACCTTGCGGCTTTGCCTACGGTGAACTGGCCGATGCCAAGGCCAAGGGGCTATACACCTCGCTGGAAATGGCCGAGCCGGCAGGCGACGTAGCAGAAGTAGCCAACTGGCTGAAATGGAAGAAGGAAAACGGCATTTATGAAGTCAAGGCTTCATCCTGGCACTTCCAGACCACCATCCGCTACAAGGTGGAAAACGACGTCCCGGTATTGCTTGAGTTTCAGGATGTCGGCGCCAAGTCTTTTTACTACGGCATTGCTGCCGGGCTCTTCTCCCTGCTTGGCCTCTATCTGCGCAAGATGCGCGGTTAATTCGTTCCACCCTCAAGGATATTTCCTGCGTGCTGCGGTCTACTGCCCAAAAATCCTCAATTTTTTGGGCAGTTTGACTGACTTTACGTCATCCGCACCCTGAGCAAGCCACGCAAGGCATTGCCTAGCCAAAACCCCTGCTGCAAATCCTCGGGCCAGAGAACCGCCTCGCGCGCCCGCCCTTCAGCGAGCAGTGCAGCACGCAAAACGCCGGGCAAGGCTCCGCTAGTCAGCGGCGGCGTCAGGAGAACACCATCCCGCTCGACAAACACATTGCTGCGCGCTCCCTCAGCAACTTCACCACGCTCGTTTAAAAACACCACGTCAAATATCGCTGGATCATTGGCGATGCCTTGCAAGGCAGTGTCGTAGATGGCACGTGCCGTTGTCTTGTGGCGGCGTAACGGATCACCACTGTCAATACATCGGGTTGCCATCACCACACGGTATTCTTTTTCCAGCAAAGATTGCAGCGGCGCGACGTGAATACCAATTTCGCCGCTCTTGTTGAGTGTCAGGCGCACCCGCCACAAGCCTTCTTGTGCGTGTTCGGTCAGCACCCGGTTGAGCACCGACTCATCAAGCGGAAAACCCAACCAGCGGGCAGAGTGACGCAAGCGGGCAAGATGAAGTGAAAGCTGGGGATAAAGTCCGTCCTCAAGACGCAGAGTCTCGATTAACACCAATCCTGGATCACTGTCCCGCAAAAAGCTTGCCTTCAATTGGCACTCGGCCCATTCAACAGCGGATTTGGAATCGGCGACAACACCACTTCCTATGCCCAGCTTGCCGCGGTAAGTAGTATCCAGTTCAAGCGTACGAATCGCCACATTGAGGCGGAAATCGCCATCCGGAGCAATCCAGCCGAGCGCACCGGTATAGAGTCCACGCGGAGTAGGCTCAAGTTCAGACACCAACTGCATGGCCCTGATCTTGGGCGCTCCGGTAATCGAACCACAGGGAAACATTGCCTGCAAAACCTGGCGCAATCCAACGCCCGGAGATCGCGCCGAAACGCTCGAAACCATCTGCCAGAGGCTCGGATATTCCTCGATATCAAACAGGCTGTCGACCTTGACGCTACCATTTTCTGCAATACGCCCCAGATCGTTACGCAGCAAATCGACAATCATCAAATTCTCGGCCCTGTCCTTGGTCGACCGCAACAGGCTCGCTGCTGTTTGCGTACGGGGCGCCGTGCCCTTCATCGGCCGCGTGTAGAGATGCTCACCATGGCGCTCAAGAAACAGTTCTGGAGAAAGCGAAACGATGCCGCCCGCCGCATTTCCGACAAATCCACCATAACGCACTGGCTGTTGCTGGCGAAGCTTGCTGTAGAGCGCCAGTGGCGTGCCGAACCAGTCAAAACTCAGGGGAAAGGTGAAATTTACCTGATAGCAATCACCGGAAAAAATATAGTCGCGGATGCGGTCGACCGCAGCAATATAGTATTTTTCACTGATCCCGGCATCAAGAGCGCCTATCCCAGCCGGCGCGGATCCCCCTTGGGCCGCCAACCACGCGTCGGCGGCAGCAGCATCCAGAGTCAAGCAACGCCCGAAACGCCAGAATTTCGCCAAGCTATGACCATCTGCCACTTGCCAACCTACGGGCGCCGCCGCAGGCTCAAGCAGGTAACCCAGTTCATAATCAAGCGCAGCAACCGACCACAATCCATCCCGCTCAATCGCGAGTAGCGCCTGCTCCAGGCTGAGCTGATCGTGCACGACCAGGCAATCAACCAGCCCCTCAAAAAGCCAAGCGGCGGGTTCGCCCGGAAGCGCCCGCCGATCTTCAAGAAATGCGTGGAAAGAAGCGGCTATTTGCGCTTGAGGAAAAACTCGAACACGCGGTTCTCTTCCTTCTGCTCGACCAGTTCATTACCAGTCTGCTTGGCGAAGGCAGGAAAATCTTTGAGGGAACCGGGATCGGTAGCCTGAACGCGCAACACCTGCCCGGATTCCATTTCAGCCAGGGCTTTCTTGGTACGCAGGATGGGTAACGGGCAATTCAGCCCTTTGACGTCGAGTTCGCGGTCAAAATTCATAATTAGCGATCCAATTGAAGAGGCGCGATTTTACCTCTAATTCCGCTTTTCCTTTTGTTCGTCAGCCAGTCGCTTACGCAACTCGCGCAAGCGGGTATCGATCACCGATTGCTCGTAAAAATTAGCGTCCCCAGCCCGCTGCGCGTGGAGCAGTTGTTCGATGGCACCAGCCGTCTGCCCCTGCAAAGCGAACGCCTCTGCCAGGGCTTGATGCTGCTGCGCACCGCGACCAAGACCAGCGTAGCTCTCCGCGCGCATTTTGTGCAAACGCACATCTTGTGGATAATTTTGTAGCTGGGATTCCGCAAAATGCAGAGACTCGTCGAAGCGGCCGACCTTGATCAAGGCCTGTCCATAACCGTAAACCAACGCCAGATTGAGTGGATAGCGAACCATTGCCTCACGGTATAAAACCAACGCCTCGCTATTCTTTCCTTGCACAAGTTTGATTTCTGCCAGTTGTCGATCAAGCACCGCTGCTGAAATCCTGGCTTGGCGAGCTGTTTGCAATTTAGCCTCGGCCGCCGCCCATTCGCGCGCTCTAATCAGGGCTATAGCCAGGCCAAAATGGGTCGCGCCTTCAGAGGCAAACTTTTTCTCATGCAACAAATTTTCAAAATCACGCACTGCTTCGGCCGGCGTCCCGAGCATGGCACGCAGCTTGGCGCGAATCAGCAAAAAATCAGGACTATCGGCCACCTGTCGATACGACACCGCCTGCTCGCGATTTTGCATGTCGGAAAGGCGTTCGCCAGTTAGCGGATGCGTCCTTAGATACGCCGTCGCGTTGTTTTCATAAAGCCGCACTGATTTTTGCAGGCGCTCGAAAAAAACTGCCATGCCGCGCACATCAAAACCTGCCTTGCGCAGCGTCTCGAAACCCATGCGATCCGACTCGCGTTCAAAATCCCGAGAAAAGGCAAGTTGTGCCGAAATCGCGCCCGCCTGCGCCCCGGTAACTGCCGCCGCAGCCACTTGCCCATTCGAGCGGGCAGCCAGCAGGGCAAGCCCCATGGCCAGCATGGAGGCCATGCTCAATTGTTTGGATTGAAAGACCTGGCGTGCGATATGGCGCTGCGTTACGTGTGAGATTTCATGCGCCAGCACCCCGGCAAGCTCGGACTCACCCTGTGATGACAATATCAGTCCGGTATGCACCCCGATATAGCCACCAGGCATGGCAAATGCGTTGATGCTTGGGTCGTTGATCGGGAAAAAATAGAAACCCATACCAGGATCATTGCTGGCCGCTGTCAGACGCCCCCCGATCTGGTTCAAGTAGGCCTCGACATCAGGATCATCCAGATAGGAAGGGTCACGCCAGCGAATTTCATGCATGATTTGCTGGCCAATTCGCTTTTCCGTGGCCAACGACAAATCGTTGCTGGCGACATCACCCAGTTCCGGGAGATTATCGGCCTGCAACGGCATCGCAGCGAGGCTAAAAGCCAGCACGACAGTGATGAGTCGTTGGACAAAACGCATGGATGCTATGATAACGCAGCCTGGTTACCACCCCGCCGAACAACTGGTAACCAAAAGTAACCCCAAAAAGTAACCTCTCTTGTGACAGACCAAAAACTTACCCACTTTGACAGCGCCGGTCAGGCGCACATGGTTGACGTCGGCAGCAAAGCCGAAACCGCCCGTCTGGCGCGCGCCGCCGGCAGCATCCACATGCAGCCAGAGACATTGGAGCGCATTCGTAACGGCTCATCGAAAAAAGGCGATGTCCTTGGCATCGCCCGAATTGCCGCCATTCAGGCATCAAAACGCACGGGCGAACTGATTCCCCTCTGCCACCCGATCGCCCTGACCCGTGTCGCCGCCGAATTCGTTATCGACGGTGAGAATAGTGCGGTCCACTGCGAAGTGACGGCAGAATGTTTTGGCCGCACCGGGGTCGAAATGGAAGCACTGACCGCCACCAGTATCGG
>CAXYZX010000159.1:0-5845 GCA_964293845.1 uncultured Dechloromonas sp. | reverse complement strand
ATCGCTGCTCGGCAGGCGACGGAGCAGGGCCTTGATGCGGGCGAGTAGCACGCGCGGCTGAACCGGCTTGGCGATGTAGTCATCGGCGCCCATTTCGAGGCCGAGAATCTGGTCAAAATCTTCGTCACGGGCGGTAAGCATGAGAATTACGCCACGGTAGTTCTGGCGCACGCCACGACAGACTTCAAATCCATCCTTGCCTGGCAGCATGACATCAAGCATTACCAAGTCCGGCTGTTCGGCCAGAATGCGCGCCTCGGCAGTGTCGCCGCGCGGTTCTATGGAAACCTGCATGTCGTTCTTGGTCAGGTATTCAGCCGTTAGTTCGGCCAGGCGTTCATCGTCTTCGACGAGCAGAATGCGTATAGTCATCCGTGCATCTTAGCGGGGGAGGATGCGGCGGTCCACTCTGTTGCGGTCAACGCGAATTTGCACCGGATTTTTTTGTTTGACGTCCTGCTGGCACAAAGGGTGGCGCATGATGTCTTAGAATCACCTCCGTTTGGCGAACCCTTCAAGGAATCTATGTACTCTGGTGTTTTTGACCTGCCCTGGTGGGGCTATGTGCTAGTTACCCTGGCGATGACTCACGTGACCATCGTCTCGGTGACCATTTTTTTGCATCGCCATCAGGCGCATCGTGCACTCGACCTCTCGCCTTTGCCCGCCCATTTTTTCCGTTGCTGGCTGTGGCTGACGACTGGCATGGGCACCAAGGAGTGGGCCTCGATTCATCGCAAGCACCACGCCAAGTGCGAGACGGCAGATGATCCGCATAGTCCGCAAATTCTCGGAATCAATCGCGTGCTGTGGGGCGGTGTATTCCTTTACGTCAAGGAAGCAAAAAATAAGGAAACGCTACAGCGCTATGGCCATGGCACACCAAATGACTGGATCGAGAACCATCTCTACACGCCGCTGCAGAAGCTGGGCATCGTCGTTATGCTGCTGACCGATATCGTACTGTTCGGCGCGCTGCCCGGTGTGCTGATCTGGATGACGCAAGTTGCCTGGATTCCCTTCTGGGCTGCCGGCGTGATCAATGGCATAGGGCACTTCTGGGGTTATCGAAATTTCAATTGTGCTGACGCGTCGACCAATATTTTCCCGCTTGGAATTTTTATTGGTGGTGAAGAGTTGCATAACAATCACCATTCCTTCGCCACCTCGGCCAAGCTATCCAATCGCTGGTACGAGTTTGATATCGGCTGGATGTATATCTGCATACTTTCGGCATTGGGCATGGCCAGGGTAAAGAAGGTGGCACCGGTACCGAAATTGCTGGCGCCGCGGGCGATCGTTGATCTAAATACGCTGGAGGCTGTCATCAACAATCGCTACGACTTGCTTGCCCGTTATACCAAGTCAATGAAGCAGGTTTATCGTGATGAACTGGCCAAGCTGCAGGAGGCGCCGCCCTTCAAGGAATTGCGCCTATGGCTGGATGCCGATGCCAGCCAGCTGCCTTCGGATCTGCGTTACCGCCTCGATGAGGCGCTGGGCAAAAGCCAGGCACTGGCCACTTTGTACAGCATGCGCCAGGATCTGATCGAGGTCTGGAACCGAACCAATGCCAGTCGCGAGCAACTGGTCAGTGATCTGCAGGCGTGGTGTCAGCGTGCTGAAGAGTCTGGCATTCGACAGTTGCAGGAACTATCAGTCAGGATGCGTAGCTATGCTCTGGTCTAAGGTTCCGTTACGCGCCTGGTTTGCCACACTGGCCCTTGGTAGCCTGGGTTTGGTAGCGCTCGGCATGGAGTTGCAGAATTTGTTACGCCTCTCGCCCTGTCCCTTCTGCATCTTCCAGCGACTACTTTATATGGTTATCGGTGGATTGGCGTTGGCTGGGGTTGCCTTTCCCGCAGGGCGCGTCCTGTGGCTGGGCGTTATCGCTGTGTTGGCGCTACTTGGTGCCGGAGTGGCGGGTTACCAGAGCTGGATGCAAGCCTTCCCACATCTGGCGATTGAATGCAGCTACACCGACCTGAATCTGATCGAGCAATTGGTCGACTGGCTAGGTATGCAGTGGCCCAGCTTGTTCCTGGCTACCGGTTTTTGCAGCAGCAAGGAGTGGGTGTTCCTTGGGCTTTCAATGGCCAATTGGTCGTTACTGGTTTATCTCGGTATTGTTGGCTATGCCGTGTTGGTGTTCAATAAAAAGCATTAATCTGGCTTTACCTGATCCCCGCTTGGCGGGGGATTTGCCAAATATTCAAACTTCCCCAGCAGAAAAAACAAAACCCGCCATTGGGCGGGTTTGTCGAAAGCTGGAGCAGAACTGAATTACTTCAGTTTGACTTCCTTGTAAGCAACGTGCTTACGAGCCTTCGGGTCATACTTCATCATCTCCAGCTTCTCAGGCGTAGTACGCTTGTTCTTGGAGGTGGTGTAGAAGTGACCGGTACCAGCTGTGGATTCCAGCTTGATTTTTTCGCGACCGCCTTTAGCCATTTTTGCTATCCCTCTTTATCAGACTTCGCCGCGCGCACGCAGATCGGCCAAAACGACATCAATGCCGTTCTTGTCGATGAGGCGCAGGCCAGCGTTGGAAACACGCAGGCGCAGGAAGCGGTTTTCAGACTCGACCCAGAAACGACGATACTGCAGGTTCGGCAGGAAGCGGCGTTTCGTTCTATTGTTGGCGTGGGAAACCTTGTTCCCAACCATCGGGGCTTTTCCCGTTACTTGGCAGACACGCGCCATGATTGGTGCTCCAGAATTCGCTAGAAGAAAGCCGGCAATTATAAACAAAACTCCTCGATAGGTCCAAGGAGTTTTATGATTTTTATAGTAATCCGCGCTCGGCGAAGGACAACGGTGAGCTGTTACCCGCCACAATAAAGTGATCGAGCAGCTTCACATCGACCATGGCCAGTGCCTCTTTCAGCGTACGGGTCAGCATTTCGTCTGCCCGTGAAGGTTCTGAAACGCCCGATGGGTGGTTATGCGCGAGGATTACGGCAGCGGCATTGTGGGCGAGGGCGGTCTTGACCACTTCTCTCGGGTAGACCGAGGTTTGCGTTAGCGATCCAGTGAACAACTCTTCAGCCTTGATCAGGCGATTTTGCGCATCCAGCCACAGCGCCATGAACACTTCGTGCTGGCGGGTCGCCAGTTTCAGGCGCAACCAGTCACGAACCTTACCCGGATTGGCAAAGGTGTCTCGGGTTGCCATGTCTTGCGTCAGCGCGCGGCGCGCCAGCTCGAAGCTGGCTTTTAGCTGGGCGGCCTTGGCCAGGCCGATGCCGGAAACGCTGGCCAGTTCGTCCAGCGTCGCCTCGGCCAGCACACTGAGGCGGCCGTCAAAACGCTGGAGCAGGTCGCGGGCGAGATCAACGGCGCTTTTGCCGCGCACGCCAACGCGCAGATAAATTGCCAGCAATTCAGCGTCGGAGAGTGCTTCGGGACCATGCGCCAGCAAGCGCTCGCGTGGCCTTTCGCCTTCCGGCCAGTCGGTGATGGCCATGCGAATTCCAGTAGAATTAACGGGCTCTCATTCTAAGGCAAGACAATGGAATTAAAGGGAAAGCGCATCGTTCTCGGTGTCACCGGCGGTATTGCCGCCTATAAGGCGGCAGAGTTGCTCCGCTTGCTCAGTAAGCAAGGTGCCGACGTGCAAGTGGCGATGACCGAAGGGGCAACCCATTTCGTGACCACCACCACCTTTCAGGCACTCTCCGGCAAGCCGGTGTTTACTGATCAGTGGGACGCGCGCATGCCGAATGCCATGGCGCATATCGATCTCTCGCGCCAAGCGGACCTTATCCTGATCGCTCCGGCTTCTGCTGATTTTCTGGCGCGTAGCGCACATGGTCTGGCTGATGATTTGTTGGCAACCATGGTGCTGGCTCGCGATTGCCCCTTGCTGGTCGCACCGGCGATGAATCGTCAGATGTGGGAGAGCCCAGCAACGCAGCGCAATGTGGCGCAACTGGTGGCTGATGGTGTGCACATTCTTGGCCCGGCCAGTGGTGAGCAAGCCTGCGGTGAAGTCGGCGCTGGCCGCATGCTGGAGCCGGAAGAAATCCTGGAGGAGGTGATCGCCTTCTTCACGCCCAAGCTGTTGGCTGGCAAAAAGGTGCTGATCACCGCCGGCCCGACCTTTGAGGCCATCGACCCGGTGCGCGGTATCACCAATCTCTCCTCCGGGCGCATGGGCTATGCCGTGGCGCGCGCGGCGCGGCATGCCGGTGCCGAGGTAAGCCTGGTCTCCGGGCCGGTCGGTTTTTCCGCTCCGCAGGGCGCTGACCGCATCAATGTGAGAAGTGCGCTGGAAATGCACGCGGCGGTGATGGCGCGGGCTGCAACGGCCGATGTTTTTGTTGCGGTGGCAGCAGTGGCTGACTATCGGGTGGCAAATTCAGCTGAACACAAACTCAAGAAGGACGCTGGCGGGATTCCGCCGATTGAACTGATTGAGAATCCGGATATTCTGGCCGAGGTTGCTGCACTCAAGAATGGCCCGTTTTGTGTCGGCTTTGCCGCCGAGAGCCAGAATCTGGAAGCCTATGCCCAGGCCAAGCGACGCAAGAAGAATATTCCCTTGATCGCCGGGAATCTGATTCAGGATGGCTTTGGCGGCGACGACAACCGCCTGGTGTTATTTGACGATGCTGGCGTACACCCGCTGAATCCGGCACCTAAGTCAGTATTGGCCCGCCAGTTGGTTGAACATATTGCTTATTTGACAGGAAATAAAGATGCATCGTATTGACGTAAAAATCCTCGACGACCGCTTGCGCGACAACCCGCCACATTACGCCACGCCCGGTTCCGCCGGTCTTGATCTGCGTGCCTGCATTGATGCGCCGCTGGAAATTGTTCCCGGCCAGACGATACTGGTGCGTACTGGCATGGCCATTCATCTGGCCGATCCAGGCCTTGCCGCGATGATCCTGCCGCGCTCCGGGCTTGGTCATAAGCATGGGATAGTGCTGGGCAATCTGGTCGGGCTGATTGATTCCGACTATCAGGGTGAGTTGATGGTCTCGATGTGGAATCGTGGGCAGGATAAATTCACTCTGAATCCGCTTGATCGCATCGCGCAGTTGGTGGTTGTGCCTGTGCTGCAGGTTGGTTTCAATGTGGTCGAGGAGTTCGATGCCAGCAAGCGTGGCGAGGGCGGTTTCGGCAGTACCGGCAAAACTTGACTCTTGAAAGAACCATGTAAGCACATTACGATTTAATTATTCGATTTGGCACTGTGGAGAGATTCGTTATGCGCATGATGAGTGTTTGGATGGCGGGAGCCATGTTGGCGGCGCTGTGTTCGTCACCGCTGCAGGCCGCAGACAAAGCGGAACTGGCCCGTGCCGAAGAAATCGTTAGTGGTCGTTGTTTCCTTTGTCACGGCCTGGAAGGTGAGTCAGCCAGCCCGATTTTTCCGCGATTGGCTGGTCAGCATTGGGAATATATTGCCAAGCAGTTGGGCGAATTCAAGTCAGGCAAGCGCAAGAGCGACACCATGAAGCCACAGGCCGAGGACTTGACGCCGGCTGAAATGAAGGCGCTTGGCGCTTTCTTCGAAGCCAAGAAGGCGAACGCCCGTCCGGTCAGAGATGCCGAGTTGGTGGCGGTGGGCAAGTATGTCTTCAATCGCGGTAACCAGTATTCCGGACTGCCGGCCTGTGCCAGTTGTCATGGTGCCAAAGGCCTCGGCACGCCGCAGTTGCCACGCCTTGCCGGACAACATCCGCGTTATACGGAGGATCAGTTGAAGCAGTTCAACAGCCGCGAGCGGAATAACGACAACGCGGTCATGCACACCGTGGCCTCAAAGCTCAGCGAACTGGAAAGAAACGCCGTTGCGGAGTACATCGCGACTCTGGACTGATTGTTCAGGTTT
>CAXYZX010000158.1:0-6004 GCA_964293845.1 uncultured Dechloromonas sp. | reverse complement strand
CGGCGGTACATCCTGGGTCTGCAAGGCCAGCTTGAGGCCTGGCCGCAGGCAGATTTCCCCGGAAAAACATTTTGCCCGGCCAGATAGTGCATTCAGTACCGTCGTTTTGCCAACGCCGTTGGGGCCGGTTAACCCAAGAATACTCCCTGCTATCAAATCAAGATCAAGCGCTGCAGTGGCCGGCTCTTGCCAGCCGGCCACCAGCTGCCTGGTACGGATCAAACTATCTTTCACCGACTGGCCTTCAGCAAACGATTGATCGTGTCATCAAAGAGGCCGAACAGACTGCTTGCCTCTGGCGTGCCACCCACGGTAAACGCCAGCATGACGGCAGGGATGCCTGCCTTACCCGAAAGCCATTGACTTGGCCCTTCGCTCTGATAGGCGGCACGCAGAATCATACGTGCCGGCGCCGTTTTTTGGCGCTCAAGCAGGCTGGTCAGATGGCCGCTGCTTGGCTCAACACCCGGCTTGGGCTCCAGCGCGCCCATTTCCTTCAGGCCGAGCCAGGCTGAGAGATAGACAAAGGAGTTGTGATGCACCAGCACGGGCATGCCACGCAACGATGCTGCCTCGGTTTCCCAGCGAACTATCGCCGCCTGCCACTTGCCGGCAAAGGCCTTGAAATTGGCACGGTAGGCTTCCGCATTGGCCGGATCAAGCTCCGCCATACGTCCCGTCAGAGCTTCACCAACCTTCTGGATATTGCGTGGATCGAGGTGAAGGTGGGGATTGCCGCTGGCGTGGACATCACCGTGCGCCCGGTCAAGGACTTTGGGGACGTCGCGCATGGCGACCGAGCTGGCTGCTTCAAAATATCCCGGTCGACCGCTTTGAATGGCCGAATTTCCGGAGTCGCGAATTACCAGCGGCAGCCAGCCCGTTTCGAGCTCTGCCCCCGTTGCGACGAGCAGTTGCGCGCGCCGGGCCTGAGCCAGCAGCGAGGGCTTGGCTTCGATGCGGTGCGGATCTTGCAATGCCGTGGTTGCGCTGTAGACGCTCACCTTGTCTCCGCCTATTTCCTTGGCCAGCGCCCCCCATTCCGGTACCGTGGCGAAAATGTTCAGTGCCGCCCAGGCGGGTAAGGCCGCCAGCAAGAGTGGCAGGGTCATCATCATTTTATTCATCGCGCGCGCCCTTAGAATTTGTGTGCGCCATGAGCACCAAGGCTCATGATGTACTGCATCGTCAGCTGATTGTCGGTCAGCCCCTGCATCGATTTATCCTGCGCGATTTGCAGACGAACACGCGAGAACTCGCTCCAGCTGTAATCAACCATGGCACTGGCCTTCTTCGGCTTATAGCTATCAATCACCAGATTCGAGTTATTAACGCCGAAATCGCGCGTACCGCTGTTCAATTGCTCATAACGCAAACCTGCGCGCCACTCGGGGGTTAACTTGAAAATCCCTTGCGCATACCAACCCGACTGCCTAGTGCGGTAATCACTGGTCACCGAACTACCATCATTATTGGGATTACACGCGTTGCCAAGAGACTGTTCGTCAACACAGTTCATGCTGCCCTTTTCCTGGCGGGAGAAGTACTCACTTTGAAACTTGAAGTTGCGATACCTTGGATTGCCGTTCGGGGCCCATTTCCAGACAAAATCAGCGAGCCAGGTCGTCGAATCTCCCTCGTACAAGCCCTGGGCCTCCAAGCCATTGATGTCCGAGAAAATCGCTTCTCTGTCCTTGGCTGCAGTTTTCAACCATGAAACACCAGCCCGCCAGTTGTTGGAGAGACCCACATCGCCACCAATATGGGCAAACAAGGCACCGGCACCACTACCATTCTTATTGCTATCCGTTCCCGGAAAGTTTGCGCCACGACCAAATTCGGCGCCAAATTCAAGAAATATCGGCGTTGGCGCCAGCCACTTGAGTTGCACACCATCCTGCGCATAGCTGCCGTGGGTGCCGAACATGGCCTGATACATCAATGGCGCATCGGCAAAATCCCACATGTGCGGATGTTGCTCGTTGAGATAGCCGATCCCGGAGCGCATCCGGCCCGCCTTGAGGCCGATGCCCTGACCAATAGCCAAGGACTGGATCCATGCTTCCTCAACCTCGGCCGTTCCGTCCAGAGCGGCAATAATTGCTTGTCCACGCCAATAGGGATCGATATTGGCAGCAAAAACAAGTTCAGTATGATCTACCGAGAAACCGCGCTTGTTGATCCCTTCAATGGCTCCAGCGCCATGATCGTGCCCGCCGGCCGGAACGAAACCAGTGATGCCGCGCCCCTCAACACTCTTCATATCCTTGTATTGCCCTTGCAGGATCAGGGATACCTCGGGATTGAAACTGCTCGCTGTGTTTGGTGCAGTGGGGCGCGCATCGGCGACAGGCGGTACGGGAGCGGCTTTGCTCTTGACTTCGGCATCAGACAGTTTCTTCTCAAGCGAAGCAATACGCTGCTCGTAGGTCTTCTTCATTTCATCAATCTGGCTGCGAATGGCGGCAAGATCGTTGTCGGATACTGCTTGCGCGCTGCATGAGGCAGCGAGCAGAACAGCCATGGCAAAAGATGGCTTGTTAAACATGGAATTCTCCTGAAAACGCAATAAGGCGACCGCAAACTCAATCTGTTGCGGTCGACAGCTAAAACTCGGGCGTTTTCAGGCGAAAGGCGGGGCGCGCTGACTGGCGCGCGGGGCAGGAAAGGCGTTACGTCCAACCGAGGTCAATGACTTGGGGACTTGATGGGAGGCAGTAACCGGCAGCAGCGCAACCACCGAAGGTAGCGCCGAACCCAGATCGTGCGCCGCCAGGCAAAGCTCACAAGTGTGCGGCAGCAGCCCCCCTTCGTTGCCCGCCACATGCTCGATGGCATGGGCCCCCGCCGCCAGTTGGGCGAAGAGGAGAACGGCGACAAGAAGGAGATGGCGCAAGGAATTCACGGCTTGAGTTTAGTCGACCTGGACGAGCAAACCTTTGAGATATTCGCCTTCCGGGAAGTTCAAGGCGATCGGGTGATCCGCTGCCCCGGCCAGACGACGGACGATGCGCGCTTCACGACCAGCATCATGGGCCGCATCGGCGATGATTTTCTGGAACAACTCGAGCCCGACACCACCGGAGCAGGAGTAAGTCATCAACAGGCCGCCCGGCTTGAGCAAGCGGAAACCGAGCAGGTTGATATCCTTGTAGGCGCGCGCCGCGCTCTCGGCATGGGCGGCGGACGGCGCGAACTTGGGCGGGTCGAGGACGATCAGATCAAACTGGCGACCGGCCTTGCGGAAATCGCGCAGTGCCTGGAAGACATCTGCTTCCTGCCACTGAGCTCGTTCCGCCGGCAATTGCGGGTTGAGCGCCAGATTGGCCTGGCCTTGCCCTAGCGCGGGGCCGGAAGAGTCAATCGACAGCACGCTGGCGGCGCCGCCAGCCAAAGCTTGCAACGAAAAGCCGGCGGTGTAGCAGAAGCAGTTGAGCACGTCCTTGCCGGCAGCAAGTTGGCCAAGCAACAAACGATTGTCGCGCTGGTCAAGGTAAAAGCCGGTTTTATGGCCATCGGCGAAGTCGACCGCCAGCTTGACGCCATTTTCGATGATCGTCAGCGGCTCGTCGCGCGCTTCACCATGCAACCAGCCAGTAGCCGACTCCAGGCCCTCAAGGCGCCGCACATCGGAATCGGAGCGCTCATAAACCCGAGCGCAGCCGGTCGCCTTGACCAAACCGGCGACGATGGCATTGCGCCACTTGTCGGCGCCAGCCGAGGTCAGCTGGACCACCACGGTGTCGCCATACTGGTCAGCGATAACACCCGGCAAGCCGTCGGACTCGGCATGAATCAGGCGCAAGCCCTGCTGGCCACGCAACTCGGGCAGCGCCTGACGACGCGCCACGGCAGCCGCAACGCGGCGCTTAAAGAAAGCATCATCAATCGACTCTTCAGCATCAAAGGTCCAGAAACGCGCACGAATCTGCGATTTCGGGCTGTAGGCGGCACGGCCCAGCGGGCGCAGGTTGTCGGCCAGTACCTCAACCGTATCACCGGGACGCGCGCGGCCTTCCAGACGCCCCACCGAGCCGGCGAACAGCCAGGGATGATGCTGTTTGAATGCGGAACGTTCCTTGCCGGGCAGCAGAATCAGCTGAGCCATGTTTTTCTCGACCTTAAATGAAACAAGCCCCGGTGACCTTGCGGCAACCGGGGCTTGGCAAATCAGCGAATGATTAGCTCAGACCCTTGCGGTTACGGGCATGACATTCGGCAGCGTACATTACCTTGAACAAGGTCTTGCCGTCGCCCTTGAACAGGCGCTTGGTGGACTTGGAAATACAGCGGCGCTCCAGGGACGAGCGGCGGGTACGATTGATAGCCATGAAAACTCCTTGAATCCGACGAATTTGGTAAACCGTGAATCATAGAGGGTGGTGGAAGGTACGTCAATTAAAGCTTGATTTTTCGACCATTTTTGACGTTGACCGGAACACTTTAACGCTTGGCGCGCGGGTGCGCTTTATCGTACACCGTGGCCAGATGCTGAAAATCAAGATGCGTGTAAACCTGGGTCGAAGCAATGCTGGCATGCCCCAACATTTCCTGTACCGCGCGCAGGTCGCCCGAGGATTGCAATAAATGCGAGGCAAACGAGTGGCGCAACATGTGCGGATGGACATGACGCGGCAAACCAAGCTGCACCGCACGCAAGGCCAGACGTTCCTGAATCATGCGATGACTGAGCCGCCCACCGCGGCGCCCAACAAATAAGGCTTTTTCTTCTACCGCCGCCAGCGAGTTTCGCACTTCCGCCCAGGCCGCCAGGGCTTCGCGTGCCTTGCTTCCGACCGGCACCAGCCGCGCCTTGCTGCGCTTGCCGAGCACTCTGACCTCACCTTCATGCAAGGCGCCCTCCAGCGCATCGCAATCGAGGGCGGCCAACTCAGCCAGACGCAAACCTGAGGAATAAAAGAGTTCAAACATCGCCGTATCGCGCAACCCCAGCACTTGGTCGCCATCGTCGACCGGCTCCAGCAAGCGGGCAGCCTCATCGACCGACAAGGCCTTGGGCAACAGCCGCGCTGACTTTGGCGAACGTACGCCCTCGCAAGGATTGAGCGCTACCGCATCATGCTCACCCAGCCAGGAAAAAAAGCCGCGCCAGGCCGACAAAGTGCGCGCCAACGAGCGCCCGGAGAGTCCTTTGCCGTGCAATTGCGCGACGAAACGGCGAATTTGATGGACCTGCAACTCGGCAAATGGCGTTTCTCCCGCCGCTGCAATGAGTTTTTCCAGATCACGCCGGTAGTTGCTGACCGTATGCGGCGACAGTCGGCGCTGCTCTGACAACTCAGCCAGATAAGCGACAACTGCCTCAGCCGCACTGTTCATTTGCAATTCACAGAACGCTCTTGGTCACTCTGGCCAAAGCAGCAGAAACCATCTCGCCGAGACGCTCAAGGTAAAGCGTACCCATATCGGCGTAAAAACGCTGCGCCTCTTCGCTGCCAAGCGCAATCATGCCGATCGTGCCGCCGCCGTTACGTAGCGCGATCAAGGCTTGTGAACGGATGTGGTTGGCATGCTCTCCAAACCAGGAGGCGGTACCGAATCCAGCGGTGGAACCGCAATACGGCCGACCCAGGGTTTCAGCAAAAACCTGCAACTCCTCGCTGACAGCGGCGAACTCCGGCAGATCGTCAACACCTTCCGGCACGTTCCACAAACGTAACGCGACATGCGGTACGGAAAAATCATCGCGTAGATGAAAGTTCAGCAGATGGATCACCGCCTGAAAGGTCTCGGCGGCAATCAGGCCGACAGCAAGGCGATGCACCTTCTCGCTGATCGCATCGTTTTCTTCACCAAAAGCGATCAACTCGGCCAGCTTGGCCTCGGTCTGCCGGTTCTTGTCACGCAGAGTCAGCATCTGGCGCTCGGCCAGCGATACCGTGCGCCCGCCATGCGGATGCGGCACATAAATCTGCGCCAGCAGATCGGCGTATTGCTCGAAAAAGCTCGGGTTGGACTTCAGATAGTCGGCGACATCTTCAGC
>CAXYZX010000157.1:0-6016 GCA_964293845.1 uncultured Dechloromonas sp. | reverse complement strand
GGCCCGGAAGGCTTCGTTTATATTGAAGCAGGCAACGCTGGATTTGCGGTTTCCAGCCTACTTGTTTCCGATTACAGTTCTGGTCGGGTATCTGCCTACGATGTTGACTCGAACGGCGACCCATTGGTAAGTACCAGAAGAGACTTCATTACAGGCCTTTCTGGCGCCGAAGGCGCGGCAATTGATCCACTAACAGGTGATTTCCTGTTCTCAACTTTCGGTGGCGGCAGTCAGATTGTTGTGGTTCAAGGATTTCGTGCGCCAGAACCTCCCAATGGCATCCCCGAACCTGGCACCCTTGCTCTGCTAGGTCTTGCTTTTGCGGGAGTTGGGTTCAGCCGCCGCAAACTGACCGACTAATCTGCGTTTAATCGAAAGTAGCAGATACCCCGCTCTAGCGGGGTTTTTAATATCCAAAGAAAACATAGGATATTGATACAGGTCGATGCAGCTTTAGTTTGAAAGTAGCCTAATCTGGCACCAGATGAATCTACTTTTTCCACGCTGCTTTAGCCCTTCTCCCCAGTGGCTTATTGCCCTCCTGCTCACCGGCTTGCTGATCTGCCTTCCTGCCACTGCTGCCCAGTCAATCCAGACCTGGCTGGACATGGCACTGCCTGGCTCGACGCTGCACCTGCCACCCGGTGAATACAGCGGCCCAGGAGTCATCAACAAGCCTCTCAGGCTTGAAGGCAATGGCAAGGTGGTGATCAACAACCACGGCACAGGCACGGTACTGACCATCCACGCCGACCACGTCACCCTGCGCGGCCTGACGCTGCGAGGCAGTGGCGATTCGCACGACACCATTGATGGCGCCATCATGGCCGAAGGCAACCATCTGCTGATCGAAAATAACGTCATCGAGGACGTGCTTTTCGGTATCTCGCTGCACCGAACGACAGACAGCGTCGTGCGCAACAACCGCATCCGTTCGCGCGGCATTGATTCAGCTGATCGCGGTGACGGCCTGCGTCTCTGGTACAGCACGCGCAACCGCATCGAGAACAATGACATTTCGCAGATCCGCGACATCACTGTCACGAATTCGACGCATAACCGTTTTGTCGGCAACAAGATTCAGGATAGCCGGCGTGCCTTCAATTTGCTCTTTGCCCATCGCAGCCTGATTGAAGGCAATCTGCTCAACAAAAATTCAACCGGGATCATTTCTCTCAATTCCGACGGCTTGCTGATCCGTGGCAATCGGATAATGCACGCCATGGATGCTTCCGGGGCCGGCATTGCGCTCAAGGAAACCTCGGCGGCACTGATCATCGGCAACGACATCGTGCATTGCGCACACGGATTCATGGCCGATTCACCAATGAGCCCGACCAACCGCATCGTTTTTTTTGGCAACCGTGTCGCACACAACATAACCGGCGTCTATTTTTATGGCCCAAAGGGTGGGCACCTGATGATAGACAATCATTTTGAAAGCAATCTGTGGCCGGTTTCCATCATCGGTGACGGTGACCCGATGGAAGATTACTGGTCGGGCAACGTCTGGGATACTTATGAAGGTTTTGATCGCAACGGTGACGGCATTGGCGATATGCCCTTCGAGCTATATTCCTACGCAGACCGTATCTGGATAGAAACACCTGCCGCCAAATTTTTCCGCAATTCACCGGTAATGGAGTTGCTCGACTTCCTCGAACGCCTCGCCCCCTTCTCCAGTCCCGGCCTGGTGCTACGCGATCTGAAACCACGCATTAAAGCTCACAACTGATATTCCGCCCCACCACCTTGCATCGCCATCTCGACCACCCGGCGACTGAGATGCGAGGCAAACAAGCCAATGAAATCGTAGTCGTAGCGACGCAGGTAAGTGCCGCGGCGCAAAGCGAGGCGTGTTGTGTTGGACTCAAAGAGATGCGATGCGTCGAGCGCGCTCAGTCCGCTATCACGCTGCGCATCGAAGGCCAGCGCTGAAATTATCCCCAGCCCGAGGCCAAGGCTGACATAGGTCTTGATCACGTCGGCATCGAGTGCGGTCAGTGCAACATTGGGCACCGCACCTATGCGTTCGAATGCGCGATTAATGCGCGAACGGCCGGTAAAGGCCGTGTCATAAGTGATCAATGGCCATTTGGCCAACTCACTGAGTGATAACGGTTGCGACTTCAGTATCGGATGCCCCTCTGGCGCGATGACGCAATGGCTCCACTGGCGCACCGGCAGCGTCACCAATTGCGGATACTGGTCAAGCGCCTCGGTGGCAATGCCGAGATCAGCCTCGCCTGCCACCACCCAGTCCGCAATCTGCGTCGGGCTGCCCTGATGTAACTCAAGCTTGACTGTTGGGTGCTGCATCACAAAATCGCGCACGACAATTGGCAAGGCGTAGCGTGCCTGGGTATGTGTTGCGGCCAGCACCAGGCGCCCGGTATCGCCAGTAGCGAATTCGGCACTCGCTCGCTTGAGATTTTCCGCTTCACGCAAGATGTGTTCGGCGATGCTCAATACCGCCTTGCCCGGTTCGGTTACGCCGGTAAAGCGTTTGCCACTACGCTCAAAAATTTGCACACCCAGTTCATCCTCGAGCAGTTTTACCTGCTTGGAAATACCCGGCTGCGAGGTAAACAAAGTCTCCGCCGCTTCCGATACATTGAGGCCCTGACGCTGAATTTCGACGATGTAACGTAGTTGCTGGAGTTTCACGGGCACACCAAATAACAAAACGATATAACAATCTAACCCAATATTCTTTTTGTTTCAAATAGGCGCTGTTACGATGCCCGTCATGGATTATCTCTACACCCTTTCCGGCTTTGTGGTCGGCGCGATTGTCGGCCTCACCGGGGTCGGTGGCGGCTCTTTGATGACGCCGCTGCTGGTGCTGGTTTTTGGTGTCAATCCTGCCACTGCGGTCGGTACGGACCTGCTCTACGCAGCGCTGACCAAGGCTGGCGGCACTGTGGCACACGGCAAAAAGGGGCATATTGACTGGGCGATTACCGGCCGCCTGGCACTCGGCAGCATCCCCGCCGCCGCAGTTACTCTCTTTGTGCTGTCGCAGTTACCCAAGGGCAGCAACGTCATTGGCGAGATTATTTCGCATGGCCTTGGCTTTGCCTTGTTGCTCACCGCCGTCGCCATTCTATTCGGCCGTAAATTACGTGATTACGCCAGCAAGCATGAGGATTCGGCTATCCGCCGTTGCTGTCTGGGCAAAATAACGGTGGCGGTTGGCGCCATACTCGGCGTCCTTGTCACCATCTCTTCGGTCGGTGCTGGCGCCCTCGGCGTCGCCGCCCTCTTTTTCCTCTATCCCAAACTTTCCCCCGTGCGCATTGTCGGATCCGATGTCGCTCACGCCGTTCCGCTGACACTGGTCGCCGGTCTTGGCCACTGGGCGCTGGGCGGGGTCGACTGGGCTCTGCTCGGCAGTCTGCTGATCGGCTCGCTACCCGGTATCTGGCTGGGAACTCAGGTTTCCGCCAAGGTGCCGGAACATATTCTTCGCCGCCTGCTGGCCTCCATGTTAATTCTCATCGGCAGCAAGCTGGTCTTTGCTTAAGGAACTTTAATGTACAAATATGATGCCATCGACCGCCAACTGATCACCGAGCGTGTCGAACAATTCCGTGACCAGGTGCGGCGCTGGAAAGCTGGCGAGCTCAGCGACGACGAGTTCCGTCCGCTACGCCTGCAGAATGGTCTCTACATCCAGCGTCATGCCCCGATGTTCCGTATTGCCGTACCCTACGCCATGATGAACAGCGCCCAGTTGCGCAAACTGGCTTTCGTTGCGCGCACCTATGACAAGGGTTATGGCCACTTCACAACGCGCCACAACATGCAGTTCAACTGGCCGAAGATCGAGGATTGCCCGGAGATTCTGGCGGCACTGGCCGAAGTCGACATGCACGCCATCCAGACTTCCGGTAACTGCCTGCGCAACATCACCACCGACCAGTTCGCCGGCGTTGCTGCCGACGAAGTCATCGACCCGCGCCCGCTGGCCGAAATTCTCCGGCAATGGACAACCTTTCATCCGGAATTTGCCTTCCTGCCGCGCAAATTCAAGATCGCCATTTCCGGCACCAAGGAAGACCGGGCCGTGACCTGGTTCCACGACATCGGCCTGCACTTGCAGCAGCAGGATGGCGAAATCGGCTTCCGCGTCATTGTCGGTGGCGGCCTCGGCCGGACGCCGATCCGTGGCCAGATCGTTCGCGAATTCCTGCCCTGGCAGCACATCCTGACCTATTGCGAAGCCATCCTCCGCGTTTATAACCGTCAGGGCCGGCGCGACAATGCTTACAAGGCACGGATCAAGATTCTGGTCCAGGCACTCGGTGTCGAAGCGTTCAGCCAGTTGGTCGAAGATGAATGGGCGCATATCAAAGATGGCCCGGCCACTCTGACCCAAGCTGAATTTGACCGCGTTGCCGCACACTTCAGCGCGCCAGCTTATGAAAAACTGGGCACTACTGAATTCCCTGAAGAAAAAGCCTTCAAAAACTGGGTCGACCGCAACACTTCGGCCCACAAGGTGCCGGGCTATTCTGCGGTGACCCTGTCACTGAAAAAACACGGCATTGCGCCGGGCGATATCACCGCCGAGCAGATGGATGCCATCGCCACCCTTGCCGACCAATACAGCTTCGGCGAACTACGCATCAGCCACGAGCAAAACGTCATTCTGGCCGACGTCAAGAAATCCGACCTTTACGCCGTCTGGCAGGCCGCCAAAGAAAACGGGCTGGCGACGCCAAACACAGGTCTATTGACCGGCATCATCTGCTGCCCGGGCGGTGATTTCTGCGATCTGGCCAACGCCAAGTCGATCCCGATCGCCACCGCAATTCAGGCGCGCTTTGATGATCTTGATTACCTGTTCGATATCGGCGAAATCGATCTCAACATCTCTGGCTGCATGAACGCCTGCGGTCACCATCACGTCGGCCATATCGGCGTGCTCGGTGTCGACAAGAACAACGACGAGTTCTACCAGGTCACGCTCGGCGGTCGCCAGGGCAATGATGCCAAGCTTGGAAAAGTGATCGGCCCCTCGTTCTCGGCTGGTGAGATGCCCGACGTGGTCGACAAGATCATCAAGGTTTACATTGAAAACCGTCATCCTGACGAACGTTTCCTCGACACCTTCGACCGCATCGGCATCGACCCCTTCAAGAACCGTGTTTACGAAGGCCGCGCCCACGGCAAAGCCAAACTCGCCCAAAAGGAGGCCGCATAATGGCCCAACTGATCAAAAACCAAACTGTTGCGGTCGACGCCTGGAAAACGCTGGAAATTGCCGAAGGTGAAACAGCAGAAACCATCGCCCTGCCGGCTGGCGAAATCATCTTTCCATTCTCTGTCTGGCAAGCGCGCAAAACCGAGATCATCTCGACCCACAAACGCATCGGCCTGCTCCTGCAACCAGAAGATCGGGTTGAAGAGATCGCTGCCGATCTCGACTATTTCATCGTGATCGCCGTCAATTTCCCAAAATTCGTCGATGGTCGCGGCTATTCAAGCGCCAGCCTGCTGCGCCAACGTTACCACTATCAAGGTGAATTGCGTGCCGTCGGTGACGTGCTGCACGACCAGCTCTTTTTCATGCAGCGCGTCGGCTTTGATAGCTATGCCCTGAAAGACGGCAAAGACGCGGTTTACGCCCTGCAAGCCGGTTTTTCTCCCTTCTCCGAAACCTACCAGACCTCAACCGGCCAACCGGAACCCTACTTCCGCCGCCGCAGCGCCTGAGCCCAATGACACCAAACCTGCTCAACATCACCCCCGAACTCACCGCCAGCGTCGCCACCAAGACCGCTGCCGCCAGGATCCTGCTCGCCGATATCGCTCACAACTGGTCGCCGGCCACCTTCGCCAATAGTTTGGGTGCCGAAGACATGGTCATCACTGACCTGATCCTCAAGGCCAAACTGGCGATCAACATTTTCAGTCTGGATACCGGCCGGCTGCCCGCCGAAACCTACGATCTGATGGCTGAAGTGGAAAAACACTACAAGCACAAGCTGACCGTGTTTTTCCCGCGCGC
>CAXYZX010000156.1:0-6018 GCA_964293845.1 uncultured Dechloromonas sp. | reverse complement strand
TCCAGACGGAGAAAGGCGAGGGCTCGCTTGATACCCGGATTCTGCCGTGCCGCGCTTTGCTCTTCGCTGGTTGGAGTTTTCGCCCGCGGCGGCAACTGGATAAAACGGCCCAACTCCTCATCAGCCAGATTGCCGTAGAAATTGGGCTGGCCGGCGATCTTTTCGAACAGGGCATCGGCATCCGTCGTTCGCCCACCGGCGTTCAGTGCACGCCCCAGCCAATAGATCCATTCCGGTTGCGCGGCAAGTGCCGGCGGCATGGCTTCTATGGTTTTATGCACAACGCCCCACTCATGAGCGCGCAAGGCAGCGCGCACTTTCCACTGGTAAGCATCATCGGAGAGTTGCGCTTTACCGGCCTTGGCGTACCAGTCGAGCGCTTCCGGCAGGTGACGTTTGGCAGCCTGCAGGCCAATCTGGCCCCAGGCCCATTGTTTTTCGGATTCGTGCAGACGCGACTGGAGCTTTTCCAGTTCAAAGGCTGCGGCGCTCGGATCATTTGGCGACATCCGCTGTATGGCCAGCGCAGCGAGTTCGCGACCGGGGCGTGTCGCATACCAGTTGCCTGGCTGACGGGCGAGGTAACCCATAGGGCTGGCAATCAAGGCATCAACGGAACGGGCATCGGGTGTCTGGCTGGGTGGCAGGTAGAAAATGGTCTGCTTGGCCCAGTTGGTGCGGTTGGCCTCAAATTGGCGGCGCGTACGCGCCCAGACATCATCGGCCAGCACGCGCTTTTCCCAGATCAGTGACTCAAGTACCGGCAGGCAGGCCTCGGGCGGCTCAAGGACGGCTAACCAGGACTTTTCAGCGTCATCGAGCACGGTTTTGTCGTTGCGCGCCAATCTGGCCTGCTGGCTGTAACAGGTGACATCCGGCTCGGGGGCAATCAGCCGAGGAAACTCGGCATCGATCTCACTCCACATGCCGCGCTTGCCAAGCCAGCGTATCCAGTCGGCACGCAGCTTTTCGGCGACATAGCTTTTATCGTAGCGCTCAAAGAAATTGCGCAGGGCAACCGAATCGCCCTGTTCCATATTCAGGCGCAACTGATAGTTTTCGACGTAGGGTGCGAGATCGTGATTGCCAATCTGGGCAGCACTGCGCTCCAGTTTGTTACGATCGCCGGCGCGGTAGGCATCACGCGCATTGAGGAAGGCACTGTCCTGGGCGAAGACGGGGAGCGAGACAAAAAGACAGGTGACGAAAACTGATAACTTCATGCTAGATTTCACTGATGACAGAGCCTCACGAGGATAACACGGCATGGCGCCGGCAGATGCGGCGCGAGATGCTGGCGCGACGCGCCAGCCTCAGTGCCGGCGAGCACTCTGAACGTTCAGCGCAAATTGTCGAGCACCTGATTCATACGTTTAGCGCGCCGAGGATCGCCGCATTTTGCTGGCCGATCAAGCATGAACCGGATGTTCGCGCCGCATTGGCACGCTGGGCTGAATTTGGCACCCAGGCAGCGCTACCGGTCGTGGTGGCCGAAGCCACACCACTCGCCTTCCGCCTCTGGTTGCCGGAAACCGTGCTGGAGACAGACCGTTACGGGATTCCCAGCCCGGCCACCGGCGCTTTTGTGGCGCCCGACCTGATTCTTTTACCGCTCAACGGCTTTGATGGCGCCGGCTATCGCATCGGTTATGGCGGCGGCTATTTCGACCGTACGCTCGCCGCCCTTGCACCGCGCCCACTGGCGATTGGTGTCGGCTTCGAGATCAATCGTCTGGACAATATCCACCCGCAAGCACACGACCAACGTCTTGACTGGATTGTGACCGAAGCCGGTGCCTTCAGGCCCGCCGCCGGAACTGATTGACGGCGTAGGCGAGCAACACGGCGGCAAGCGCAGAAATCAGTGCCTGACGCAGATCGTAAAGCCCGGTGCGCAGCGCCAGCTCGAGGCTGTAACCGTGATGCAGGCTAAACAGCAGCGCCGCAATGGCCAGCGCCAACCAGCCGTGGCGGGCCGAGCTGGCAATTTCCTTACGCAGAAAAACTTCAGTGGCCAGCCCGGCGACCAGCGACTGGGCAGCAAAAGCCAGCAAGAGAGCCAGCAAGCACTGGCTGTAATCGTTCATGCCGCGCGGCAGGCTTGCTGAAAACGCTGCAAGGCTTCGTCCAGCGTACTGCGCGCACAGCCAAAGTTGAGCCGTAACCAGCCCGGTGCGCCAAAATCCCTGCCATCAGACAGGCCCAGACCATGTGCCTCGAAATGCGCGGCGGGGTTGTCCAGACCCAATTCGCGAACATCGATCCAGGCCAGATAAGTGGCCTCAACCCGCGACATTTTTACGCCTTTTTCACCGTTGACCGTAGCAAATACCCGATCACGATTAGCGGCGAGGTAGGCGATCAGCTCGTCATGCCAATCATCGCTATCGCGATACGCCGCTTCGCAGGCGGCCAGACCCAGCACATTCACATGCGGCACGATGCCGTGCATGGCGTGCTCGAAGCGGTGGCGCAAGCTGGCATCGGGGATCACCGCGAAGGCACAGCCGAGGCCGGGAATATTGTAGGTTTTGGATGGCGCCATCAGCGTGATGCTGCGTTTGGCGGCATCCGGCGACAGGCTGGCAAAGGGAATGTGCCGCTTGTCGCGATCGAGAATCAGGCCGCAATGGATTTCGTCGGAGCAAACCACCAAGTCATTTTTTTCGGCAAAAGTCGCCAGATCGAGCAGCTCATCGCGGCTCCAGCAGCGACCAACCGGGTTATGCGGGTGGCAGAGCAGGAAAAGTCGGGTTGTTGCGGTCAACGCCGATTTGAGGGCCAATTTATCCCATTGCCAGTCACCATCGCTTTGCCTCAGCTCGCAGCGCTGGAGATTGCGCCCGGAGAATTTCGGCGCCGAAAGGAAGGGCGGGTAAATCGGCGTTGCGGTCAGCACATCGCCATCGACGGCGCGGCAGGCCACGTTCAAGCCCGTCACCAAGCCCGGCAGCCAGACGATCCATTCCGGCGCGATAGACCAGCTATACTCGCGTTCAAGGTGAGCGAGCACTGACTCCGTTAATGTTGGCCACGGCCCACCATAACCAAAAACGCCATGGGCTATACGCTGCTGCAGGGTGGCGATGACGGCCGGCGGGGCAGCGAAATCCATGTCCGCCACCCACAGCGGGAGGATGTCGCGACCGGCGTACTTGCTCCACTTGATGGAATCAGAAGCGCGCCGGTCGATGGGAGTATCGAAAATGCTCAAACCCTGACTCAAACTTCAAGGTGCTGATAAAGCGCCGTCGACAAGTAGCGCTCGCCAAACGACGGAATGATGACGACGATCAGCTTGCCGGCGTTTTCCGGGCGCTTGGCCAGTTCGAGCGCCGCCCAGGTGGCCGCACCGGAAGAAATACCGACCAGCAAACCTTCCTCCGTTGCCATGCAGCGGGCGATGGCGAAGGCATCATCGTTCTTGACGCGAATCACCTCATCGTAAATCGCCGTATTCAGTACGCTGGGCACGAAACCGGCACCGATACCCTGAATCGGGTGCGGCCCCTTGGCGCCGCCAGAAAGCACCGGAGAAGCATCCGGCTCAACAGCAACGATCTGGACTCCCGGCTTTTTGTCCTTGAGAAACTCACCGACGCCGGTAATCGTCCCACCGGTACCGACACCGGAGACAAAAATATCCACCTGACCATCAGTATCGCGCCAGATTTCTTCCGCTGTTGTGTTGCGGTGAACCGCCGGATTGGCCGGATTTTCGAATTGCTGCGGGATAAAATAACGCGAATCAGCCGCGGCCAGTTCCTTGGCTTTGTTGATCGCCCCGGTCATACCTTCCGGCCCCGGCGTCAAAATCAGGTCAGCACCGTAGGCCTTGAGCAGCAGTTTGCGCTCGCGGCTCATGGTTTCCGGCATCACAAACGCCGCCTTGATGCCGCGCGCGGCGCAAACCATCGCCAAGCCAATCCCGGTATTGCCGGAAGTCGGCTCCAGCACCACCGTCTCCGGACCAATCTGGCCGGCGGCGACAGCAGCATCGAGCATGGCGACGGCGATGCGATCCTTGACGCTATGGCCGGGGTTAAAAAACTCCAGCTTGGCGGCAATGGTGGCGACGCAGCCCGCGTTGATGCGGTTGAGTTTGACCAGCGGCGTGTTGCCGACCAGTTCGGTGACGTTGTTGGCGATTCTCATGGCTATGCTCCGATTGGGGATAACAAATTGTAGGCGACTCAGGCCTTGCTGTGGGTAGGTCGGCAATCAGATTGCAGCGCACCGAACAGTTCGCCCAGGCCGAGATCGAACGGCGCCTCCTTGGCTGCCGCAAAATCCTGCGCCGTATCAATCCCTGAAGTCTGAAGCGCAATGCCGGCCTGACGAAAACTCTCGTGCCCGGCGCTGCCTTGCTTGCCGTTCAAGATAACAATTTCCGGCTTCAAGGCCAGCACCGCCGCCACGTCGCGGCTCAATTCAGGCTCGCGCAAGGCCAGTCGATAACCGCGCAGCCGGTAGTTGCCCACCGCCGCCGCCAGCCGGCCATCGCTACCCAAATGGCTGGCCGAAAATTCCAGGACGATGTCGGCCGGTGCCAGTCCACAACGTTTCAAAATAGCCTCATAAACCAGACCGTGCTGACTCGGCACCGCCAACAGGTAGCGCGGATCGATGGCCAATTGCAAATAACCACCCACCGTATGGCGCTGGGCCAGCAAATTAAGCGCGTGCAAAGTACGGCACAAGCGGTCGAAATAAATCAGCGACCCCGCCGACTCACACGAGGCATAGGCCACCTCGCTACCAACCGGCGTTTCATCCTCCTGCTGCGCACTCAGGATCGCCATGTGGCCGACGATGCGCTCCTCGCGCAAATCAACAATCGGCTGAAACAGTGAGCCCAACAGCAGCCCGCGATGCCAGGCCTCAACGCGCCGGCCTTTCAGGTACATGGTGCTGTCGCCGCTGCTGTCGGCAGCGTTGAAATAGCGGATGAGGTCGGTTAAAGGCATGTTGCTCCTATTTTTTCAGGTAAATCTGGTCAAATGTGCCGCCATCGGCGAAGTGCGCTTTCTGCGCCTTCTGCCAGCCACCGAAAGTATCATCTATGGTCACCAGCTTGATCTTCGGGAACTGCGTCGCATACTTCACCGCCACCTTGGCGTCACGCGGGCGATAGTAATGCCTGGCGGCAATATTCTGCCCCTCGTCGGAATACAGATAATCGAGATAAGCCTGCGCCGTCAGCCGCGTACCGCGCTTCTCGACCACTTTATCGACCACGGCCACCGGCGGCTCGGCGAGGATGGAGAGGCTGGGCGCGATGATCTCGAACTTGTCCCGGCCGATTTCATTGACCGCCAGTTGCGCCTCGTTCTCCCAGGCAATCAGCACATCACCCAGGCCACGCTCGACAAACGTTGTCGTCGAGCCGCGTGCCCCGGAATCAAGCACCGGCACATTCTTGAAGATGGCCGTCACCAGTTCCTTGGCCTTCTGCTCGTTGCCGCCCGGCTGCTTCAAAGCCCAGGCCCACGCCGCCAGATAATTCCAGCGCGCCCCGCCCGAGGTTTTCGGATTCGGCGTAATCACGCTGGTGCCCGGTTTGGCCAGATCGCCCCAATCCTTGATCGCTTTCGGGTTGCCCTTGCGCACCAGAAAAACGATGGTCGAGGTGTACGGTGAGGAATTGTGCGGAAAGCGCGTCTGCCAGTCGGCCGGAATCAGCTTGCGCTCAACCAGCGCGTCAATATCAAAGGCCAGCGCCAGCGTCACGACATCCGCCTCCAAGCCGTCACGCACCCCCATCGCCTGCTTGCCCGAGCCGCCGTGCGACTGGCGAACATTCACCGTCTGGCCGGTTTTAGCCTGCCAATGCTTGTTGAAGGCCGCGTTGAAATCCTTGTACAACTCGCGGGTCGGGTCGTAGGAAACGTTGAGCAGCGTGGTTTGAGCAAAAGCCGTGCTGATGCCAAGTGTTACGGTCAACGCCGAAATAAGGCCAAATTTTTTCATGGGAAACTCCAGTCAATTGAGATAAATCTCGGGATGACTGGAGTCTAG
>CAXYZX010000155.1:0-6032 GCA_964293845.1 uncultured Dechloromonas sp. | reverse complement strand
TCAACGTGCAAGGTTGAGTAATGGTTCCGGCCTTTCATTGATTGCTCCTTCGGCTGGCGGCCTACTTCCTGGATGTCACCTGTCGTGGATAGGTGCAGCTGTCGCCATCACCTCCAACTTACTCGGCACTAAATATTCGTCCGTACGGTACACCGCATAGGGCCTGATTTTTCCGGCCATTTGATCTGATCTTCTCGCAGCAGGTGAACATCATCTCTGCATCTTCAAGTTGCGATGGGCAGTACCGAAATGAGCCCGCAGGTACTGACCCCCATTAACAACGATCAGGCAAGGGCTTTGGGCAGCAGTTTTCCGCTTTCACAGAAGCCAACCGTAAGGCGATGACCGATGTAACGTCGCGGGCGGTCAATCAGACGAATGTGCACTCACGAAAATCTGCCTGAATACCTCGCTCCATGCTCACCAGAAGCCCCGCTTGTCGGGGCTTTTTACGGCAGAGGATCATCGCAATCAGGAGCGCACAATGAAAAAAGATCAAAGCAAGAGCCATTTCAAAGAAATGAAGGACAAAGTGAAAGATGTTGCCGGAAAGTTTGTCGGATTTCGAGAGCCGGGGCACCCAAGACGTATGCAGAATGCTCATGGAAATATTGAGGCGGCTTACGCTGATTTGAAAAACAAATACAAGAAGGCTGGAGAAGATAAACGAGTAGTCATTTGGGCCGTGCTACCGATCTGTCGATCAGCTTTTTGACCGCCTAAATCAGACGCCACTTGCCGCAAAGATTCGAGGAATTGATGAGGAAGAGCACTGATGCACAAATCAGGGCGAATTTCAGATTGCCTTGATTCACCAGGTTGTCAGAATTTTTTGTCCTTGATCCAGTCAAGCAACAGGCCGCAGACAAGCTCCGGTTGATCAAGCGTGGACAAATGGCCGCATTGGGCGATGAGCTCAAGCTTGGCATGCTTGATCCCGTCGGTAATCTCTCTTGCTAATTCTGGCGGCGTGATCTGGTCATCCTGGCCACAGATCACCAGCGTCGGGCAGGCGATACTTTTTAGCGTCGGCCGACTATCGGGGCGGCCCATGATTGCCCGCTGCTGCCGCTCAAAAACCTCCTTCCCCAGACCGCTAGCCATCGACTGGATGACGCCCCGCACGGCGGGCAGGTTCATACGATCGGGATGCGAGAGAAGTGGCAGCAGTTGTTCGGTCACTGCATCGAGATCGGTTGCCGCCAGCTTGATCAGCGCTTCACGTTTCGCACTGGCCTCTGGCGTATCAGGGCGCGCCGTTGTATCCATCAGCACGAGTCCGGCCACCCGCTCGGGGGCCTGGCGCATGATTTCGAAGGCAACGTAGCCGCCAAGTGACAGGCCAAGCAGCACAAAATGCTTGGCCGAAGCCTCCTTAAGAACGCTGGCCGCCAGATCACTGACCGACTCTGCAATGGTCAGGTTGCCAACTTCGACTGTAGCCACCGTCGATAAGGCGGCAACCTGTTCCGTAAAAACGCTCGCATCATTGAGCAAGCCGGGTAACAACAGAATGTTCGGTTTCATGGTTTATTCCTGAATTGACATTGAAGACCATGCCTGACAAAGACGGGTGAAATTATTGAAGAACACCCAATGTCCGGCACCACCGTGGCGAGTCGCCTCGAAATGAGTCATGGCTGCATATTGCCCGCAAAAAGCGTGACAACTCAGTGCGCAAGCGCACAGAAAACCGTAAATTGTTGCGGCACCTTCATTGTTCCAACCATTGCCAACAACTGCATTGCTGTGTGTCCAAGCGAACGGAGTAGCAACGAACTTGTTGAAATACTCAGCTAACCAGACTCAGTGGCTTCAGGAGATAGTGATGCTGAATGAAATACACAGTGAATGCCTTCAACCGCCAGGCACCATCAACAAGTACTTCCAACGTGCCTCACCACGCTGAACAACTGCAACATCGCGTTCCCGGGAATGTGCGGGACAAGGTCGCCTATCTGTTCGTCAAATTCCTGCGCTTCTTTGCCGATAGTTTTTTTGCCGGACGCTATGGCCATCGTGCCGTTGTTCTGGAAACCGTCGCCGCGGTGCCGGGCATGGTCGGCGGTACGCTACAGCACTTGAGATCGCTGCGCCGCATGGAATCCGACCACGGCTGGATCCGCACGCTAGTGGACGAAGCAGAAAACGAGCGCATGCATTTGTTGACCTTCATTCACATCACCCAGCCGTCACGGCTAGAACACCTGCTGATACTGGTTGCTCAAGGTGTGTTTTACAACTTCTACTTTCTGCTTTATCTGTTTTCTCCGGCAACGGCACATCGTGTTGTGGGTTACCTGGAGGAAGAAGCGGTCACTAGCTACACGACCTATCTGGCTGGCGTTGACAACGGCACTTACGCCAACGTTCCAGCCCCCGCAATCGCCATCGATTACTGGAAGCTTGCAGTTGATGCACGCCTGCGCGAGGTCATCATCGCCGTTCGTGCCGATGAGGCGACGCATCGCGATGTCAATCATCAATTCGCAGACCAGTTGACCTGATTGGAATTGGGACAAAAGCTGATTCCGCCTTTCGTTTTTGAATATCAATGGGCCGGCAACGTGGCTGAGGCAAGTCAGTGTCCTGACGCACAGACGCTACGGTCAACGGCAAATATTGTCTAAATTCATCCGTTTCTGCGGATTTACCCCTAGGAGAAAACCATGGAAGAATACCGTCATCACGTATCCGGATTTTTTGCGCATCGCGAGGAGGCTGAGGGTGCCGCCACCCGTCTGGTAGAGCGAGGCATACCTCGTGATCAGTTGCAACTTCTCGATGCCGATTCAGGGCCGATGGTCGCCAAACCCAAGGGCGAAAGTAATGAAGTGCTGAACAAGGTGCTGGTCGATGGCGCTATCGGCACGGCGGTCGGTGCCGGCATTGGTGCCCTGGCACAACTTGCGCTGGTGGCTGGTAGCGTCACACTGTTTGTCGCCAGTCCGTTGATCGCGCCGCTGGTCATGCTGGGTTGGGGTGCCAGTCTAGGTGCTTTTGTCGGCGCAGCGGCCGGCGCCAATGCGGGCGTCGAACATAAGGACGGCTGGCTGGCTGATCTGGTCCACGACGCCATCGCCAATGGTCAAGTTGTTTTGGTTGCCCAGACCCGGAGCGAGGAACAGACAGCCATCGCGCGCGAAATTGTTGGGGAGGCAGTGGGTGAGTTCCAAGACATCGTCAGTAAAGTTCCTGGGTGACGGACGTTCGCAAAGGCCAGACACCGGCTCTTCTCGGCGGGAGCAGTAACCGGTTTTGTCACGACCACGACCCAAAAAGGTGAATTAATGCGACCAAGCTCGGTTCCGCTTTTGATTGGGCTACTGATGCTTGCCGCTTGCGGCGAGGTGGCCACGCTGCCAGTTTCCGCTGGCACGGGCACCCGGCCGACACTGCCTCCGCCGCAGCGGACATTAATGCCAACCGTCAAAATCGCGCCGGCCCAAGGTTGGGCACTTGGCGCGGCCCCAATCGCGGCAACTGGCACTCGTGTTGCCCTGTTTGCCGATGGCTTGGACCATCCGCGCTGGCTGTATGTGCTGCCCAATGGTGACGTTCTGGTGGCCGAGACCAACGCCCCGCCCAAGCCCGATGACGCGCCGGGAATCAGAGGCTGGGTAATGGGTCTGGTCATGAAGCGAGCCGGCGCAGGTGTTGTCAGCGCCAACCGCATCACGCTGCTGCGTGACACCGATGGTGATGGCGTGGTCGACCTGCGCTCTGTTCTTCTCGATGGGCTGAACTCACCGTTCGGCATGGCGGTGGTCGACAACTATCTCTATGTCGCCAATTCTGATGCGCTACTGCGTTTTCCCTACCCGCCAGGGGAGACACGCATCAACACCCCGGGCACCAAGGTTCTTGATCTTCCAGCTGGGACAATCAATCACCACTGGACCAAGAACTTGATTGCCAGTCAGGATGGCCGTAAGCTTTACGTCACGGTCGGTTCAAACAGCAATGTCGCCGAACGCGGCATGGCGGTCGAAGCCGAGCGTGCCGCGATCTGGGAAGTCGATCTCGAAAGTGGCAAGCACCGGATTTTTGCCTCCGGGCTGCGCAACCCTAATGGCTTGGCGTGGCAGCCCGATAGCGGACTGCTGTGGACAGTCGTCAACGAACGTGACGAACTGGGCAGTGATCTGGTGCCGGATTACCTGACCTCAGTAAAAGATGGCGGTTTTTACGGCTGGCCATACAGCTACTATGGACAGCACGTCGATGACAGGGTGACTCCGCCACGGCCCGAACTGGTTGCTAGCGCAATTTCTCCGGATTTCGCCTTGGGTCCGCACACCGGTTCACTTGGACTGGTCACTTCGGCTGGATCGACCTTACCTGCGCCCTTCGTTAACGGCATGTTCATTGGACAGCATGGCTCATGGAACCGCCAGCCACATAGCGGTTATAAGGTGATCTTTGTACCGTTCAGCAAAGGCCAAGCGGCAACTGATTCGCCGGTGGATGTGCTGACCGGGTTTCTGACAGAGGATGGCAAGGCCTCCGGTCGGCCGGTCGGGGTTGTGATCGACAAGCAGGGCGCCTTACTAGTGGCCGATGATGTGGGCAATGTGATCTGGCGGGTAAGTGCTTCGCAGCCCCGCCATCTTGAGTGAAACCTGCGTCTCAAGCCTGATACACGACACGCCCGCCAACCAGCGTTGCCTTGACCTTGCCGGTCATCATGTAACTCAGCCAAGGTGAGTTTTTGCCGCGACTCTTGAGCGCTTCCGGTGTCAATTGCCAGATCGCTTCCGGATCAAAAATACAAATGTCGGCGCTTGCCCCAGGCGCCAACTGACCACTTTGCAAACCAAGCACCTCGGCCGGGGCGGACGTGATGCGCGCCAGCGCGTCGGAGAGCGAGACTTTTGCCGCTTCGGCCCATTTCAGGGTCAGCGGCAGCAAGACTTCGAGACCTGTGGCGCCCGGCTTGGCTTCGCCAAACGGTAGCAGCTTGTCATCGGCACCGACCGGGGTGTGATCTGAACAAATGGCTGCCAGACCGGAGGCGGCGGCATTCGACAAGGCCAGTCTGTCGTTTTGGGCGCGCAGGGGCGGGCTAAAACGGGCGTGCGGGTTGAAGAAGCCGATGTCGTTTTCGGTGAGCAGCAGGTGATGCACACCGATATCGAAAGTGATCGGCAGGTCTTCGTGCTGTGCCCGCTGAACCAACGCCACGCCCGCAGCGGACGACAGGCGGGTCAGATGCACCCGGCAGCCGCTGTCACGTACCAGTTGCACGATGGTGGCGATGGCGATGGTTTCGGCGGCGACCGGAATGCCGGCCAAACCAAGGCGGCTGGCGACTTCGCCTTCGTGGGCGATACCGTTGCGCGACAGCCAGTAGTCCTGCGGTTGCAGCCAGATGGCAAAGCCGAAGGTGGCGGCGTATTCCATGGCCCGCAGGAGCGCTTCGGTATCAACCACCGGCTTGTTGGCTTGCGAGAAGGCGACGCAACCGGCTTTTTTGAGGCCGGCGAGTTCGGCCAGGCGCTCGCCATTCAGGCCCAAAGTCAGTGCACCGAGCGGCAGGACGCGCGCCTTGCCGATTTCCTTGCCGCGATGTACCAGGCGGTCGGCCAGTTCCGGCTCGTCGAGCGGCGGATCAACATCGGGCGGTACAACAACGGAGGTCACACCACCGGCGACAGCGGCGGCGAGTTCGGCCTCGATACTGTTGAGGCGGGCACCGAGGTCGATGAAGCCGGGGCAAACCACGCAGCCAGTGGCGTCTATGGTTTGCTCTACCGTGAAGTCGGCGGGCACCTCACCCAGACCAGCAACCTTGCCGTCAGCAATAAAAAGTGAAATGTTGCGGTCGACCCCGTTTTTCGGGTCAATTATTCGGCCATTCTTGATTTCAATATTCATTTCAGTTCCCCGCAACGATGCTCATGACGGCCATGCGCACGGCAATGCCAAAAGTAACCTGGGGCAGGATCACGGCCTGCGGCCCGTCAGCGACTGCCGAGTGGATTTCAACGCCGCGATTCATCGGCCCCGGATGCATGACGATAGCGTCCGGC
>CAXYZX010000154.1:0-6062 GCA_964293845.1 uncultured Dechloromonas sp. | reverse complement strand
CCGGAACCCGCCGCCATCCACCGCATGCTCGAAGACTGGTCAAAAAGCAGCGCCAGCAACACCAGCGCCTATTTCAACCACTGGGTCATCGCCACCCGCGAGCACCTTGACCGCTACCATCAGTCGGTCTTTCGCGCCCAACCCATCGCCACACTGGCTGGCGCAGCACCTGATTTCGACGCCAATGCCGGCACCAGCGGCCTGAAACTCAATGATGCCCTGACCCACTTCGACCGCCAAACCGGTTACCCGATGGCCTGGTACTTCCACATGCTGACCTCCAAGGCTGTCCCGCACTGGGTAGCTCAAACCGTCGTCGAAGACGCGCTGGCCGGTTTTGCCTACCTGCCACAGCGGGATGTGGATGTCGTGCGCGGCTGGCTGCATAGACCATACTCGGTATAAGCACAGCTGCGCCAGAAGAAGCAGGCGGCCTGCCTTAAGCCGCCTGACCGAACCAGTTTTGCTCCAGACAGGCGCGCAGCGCAAGGCGTGCCCGATGCATCTGGACCCAACAATTATTGGTAGTTATGGACAATGTTTGGCAAATTTCCTCGGTGTTAAAACCAAGAACCTCGCGCATGGTAAAGATACGCGCACTGGCTTCTGGCAAGCGATAAAGACATGCTTCGAAGACTTCCCAGAAGCGTTTGTTCTCCATCGCCTGCTGCGGCGAGGCCCAGGCAGATGGTTTGCTATCTTCAGCCCAGTGCTGACGCCGATCAAAATAGGCATCAATATCTTCATCGTTTTCTATATCAGCCACGACGCTACGCTCGCGCACCCGACGCCTGAGTTCGTCAATTATCTTGTTCTTGAGAATGGACAAGACCCAAGTCCGCACTGAAGCCCGCGAATCAAAACGATCCCTGCCTTGCAGGGCACCGGCCAAGGCTTCCTGAACCGCATCTTCAGCCGGCCCTTGGTCGCGTAATTGCATATTGGCAAAACGCAGCATGTCTCTACGCAGATCAGCGAGAAAAATGGGATCGCTAAGAAAATCCTGGGGCATATTGCTTTGTCTACTAGTCGATCGGATTGATATTACTGCACAATTGTTTGTAAGTTATTTCACACTTACACGACTAATACGACAAACCGGCCACATCGGATGCCAGGAAACCAAAATGATCAGCTGCAAAGAGGCCAGTCGTCTGGCATCTCAACAACTTGAGCGCCAGCTTTCATGGCGCGAACGCTTTCTCTTGCGCTGGCACACGGCTTATTGTGCCGGCTGCAGACGTATGGAGCAGCAATTCCTGTTTATGCGCGATGCAACACGTGGCTGGATGAGCCACAAGGATTGAATTTTTGTTTTAAAACCAATTGTTGCGGTCAACGTTGGAATAGCGACAAATTTTAACGGGCCGTATCGGCAGCACAGCGACACCACAAGCCTCTGGGGAGCGCTCAACATATTGACACTCCCACACTGAACGGGCGCACTCTCCAGGCATAAAAGCCCCGGCGAAAAATAATTTCAATTTTTTCGAATTACTGCGTAAGGATTTCGTGGCACGGGCGACTAATCGCATGAACAGGCAAATTTAGCTTGTTCCAAACCAGCAAGACCTCGACCCCAACGGAGAAAATCATGAAAACCACCAAACTCGCATCCCTCGCCATTGGCTCGGCTTTCGCCGCGATCACCCTGACCCCGGTCGCTCAGGCCGCCGACAACCCGTTTGGCGCCACCAGGCTGGAAGCCGGTTACCAACTGGCCCAGGCTGATACCAAGCAAAAGGACGGCAAATGCGGTGAAGCCAAGTGTGGTGCGGAGAAAAAAGCTGCCGAGAAGAAGGCCGATGGCAAGTGCGGAGAAGCAAAATGCGGCGCCGACAAGAAAGCCATGGACGACAAGAAGAAAGATGGTAAATGTGGCGAAGCCAAGTGCGGCGCCAAGAAATAACTACTGGCATCAGGTAAATGGGGCGGGGTGAACCCTGCCCGCCCCCAACTTCCAGAAAATACCATGACGCAAAAACAGACTCCCCGCCAGATTCAAGGTGCTGGTCTCGGCTTTCGCCGCGAATTGATCGCCGCGCTGAAGGAAAGCCTGCCCGAGGAGATCAGCTTCTTCGAACTGGCGCCGGAGAACTGGGCCGGCATGGGCGGCAAATCGGCCAAGGATTTGCGCTACTTTACCGAGCGTTACCCCTTCGTCTGCCACGGCCTATCGCTTTCACTGGGCGGCATCGCCCCGCTTGACGAAACCCTGTTGCGGCGAACCAAGGCATTCATGGCTGAACATGGCATGACACTGTATACCGAGCACCTTTCCTGGTGCACCGACGACAGCCACCTCTATGACCTGCTGCCAATCCCGATGACAGAAAAATCGGTCAAATGGACAGTCGACCGCATCAAACAGGCGCAAGACATGCTCGGCATGCGCATCGGCATCGAAAATGCCTCCTACTACATTGCCCCACCGGGGGCCGAGATGAGCGAAGCCGAATTCATCAGCACCATTATTCGCGAAGCCGATTGCCTGCTGCATCTTGACGTGAACAACATCTACGTCAACAGCCAGAACTTCGGTTTTGACCCGCTCGCCTTCATGCGCGCCCTACCCCTGGAGCGCACTTGTTACATTCATGTCGCCGGGCACTTTGTTGAGCCGGATGGCCTGCTGATCGACACTCATGGCACCGAAGTCATTGATCCGGTATGGTCGCTGCTGGAAACGGCCTACCAGCACACCGGCAATGTACCGACCTGCCTGGAGCGTGACTTCAATATTCCTGACTTGGGCGCGTTGACCGTAGAAGTTCGCCAAATCGCCCAACTTCAAGCCAGCCTCGGCCAAAGAGCGAAGGCCGCCTGATGAGCGCGCCCGACTTTCAATCCTTCCAGCGCGCCTTTGGCCGCCATTTGCGCGATCCGCAGCACACGCCACGGCCGACCGGGGTTCCCGCTCGGCGCATGGCGGTGTACAACGAACTGCTGTTCAACAATATTTGCGGCTTTCTCGACAGTTGCTTTCCGGTTTCCCGCGCCACCCTGGGCGAAGCGCGCTGGCGGCGCCTGAATCGGACCTTCTTCCGCGACTGGCCGAGCCATACCCCGTGGTTTCGCGAAATTCCGCGCGAGTTTGTCCACTACCTGAGTGAAGCTGAAATCAAACAGCCGCTGCCCGCCTGGCTGGCGGAACTGGCACACTATGAATGGGTAGAGTTGGCGGTCGACATCATGGATTGCCCAATGCCGGCTCACGACGACCAAGGTCACCTGCTAATTGGCCACCCGGTGCTGAACCCAACCTTGATGAATCTTTCCTACCAGTGGCCGGTGCACAAAATTGGCCCAGGCTATCGGCCACGTAAAAGGCAGCCGACCCAGTTGCTGGTTTATCGCGATACTGATGACGAGGTGCAATTTGTCGTCAGCAACCCGGTGACTGCCCGGCTACTCGCCATTCTAGCCAGTGCAGCACTGACCGGCCGCGCTGCCTGTCTGCGCATCGCCGAGGAACTGCAACACCCATCACCAGAAACTCTGGTCAATCATGGCCTGACCATGCTCGAACAACTGCGCGACCAGGGTGTCATTCTTGGAATTCGGCAATGACTGCTGGCAGCGGCGAAGCGCTGGGCATGCCTGAAGAATGCGTTAGGCTCGCTTGCGCTCAGTGGAAAACGATGGGTTGAGAAGAACCATCGCAATAGTCGTCGAGCAGGGCATCAATTTTCTCTTCACTACGCGCTTCTTGGGGAATGCCTTCCATCGCCAGACGAAAATCGGTTGCCGATGGCCCCTGCAGGAACAGGGTACGCAAATGATATTTGTCGAACAACTCAAACCCATCCTGCGCAGGATAGGCAAGTATCCAGAAATGTTCGCTGCTGTAGATGAGGTTCATGGCATGCCTTCAGTGTGTTTTCTTCTGTAGGCAAGTAGATGACAAATAGGCACCTTCCCTGAGTAATTAATTCACGGTTCGCTGAAAATTTTCTGACCGTAGTCAGAAACCGTTACAAAGAGAATAAAAAAGAAGAACAGACCTTGTTCCGTGGTCTGGATAAAGTGATTCCACCGTCAGCCAATGAAGGAGAGATCGTGGAAAAGACCAGGAACAAAGCCAAGCGTTTTTTCAAGCTTGACAAGCTCAGTCAACGCATCGCCCATGCCGCACGCACTATAGACAAACAACGCAAGGAACGGGCGTTGCGCGCCTTTGAACGCAGCCTGATGCCTTTGATCTGAGACTCCAAAACACGAAGGAAGAAACGGTGGCCCCGGAAAACCCGGTCAAGCCACCGTTGTCTGGTTGACGACCCTGACTTCGCGTTGCGGAAATGGAATCTCGATGCCGTGCTGCCGGAAGGCACGCCAAATCGCGAGATTGACATCGGAAGTAATGTTGCCCCGCCCTTCCTCCGGATCGGCAATCCAGAAACCCAGTTCGAGACTGATACTGCTGTCACCAAACAGCGTGAGGAAAGCTCTCGGCCCCGGGTCGCTCAAAACTCGTTCCTGAGTGGCGGCCGCATCAGTCATCAACTGCATCGCCAGTTCAAGGTCCGTACTGTAAGCCACGCCGACCGTGGTCGCCAGGCGCAAGCGGCTGTCCGAATAGGTCTGGTTCTGGACGACGCTTGCAATCAGCGTCTCATTAGGCACGATGTACTCGGTACCGCCGGGATGGCGCAACACCGTGTAGCGCGTAGTGATCTGGGTCACCATGCCGTTATCGGCACCGACCTGAACCACGTTGCCAATACGAATTGAGCGATCGAGCAGGATGATGAAGCCAGAAACATAGTTGCTGGCAATTTTCTGCAAGCCCAGACCGAGGCCAACACCTAGCGCACCGGTGAACACCGAAAGTGCGGTCATGTCGATACCGACCAAGGCCAGGCTGGCCACAATGGCAATCAGGGTAAGCAGTGCCTTGGCGACGCGGATGCCGACTATGCGTAAACTGGAGTCAATGGTATCGACCCGCATCAGACGGGCCTCGATAATCCCTGCCACCCACAGGGCGAGCACTACGGTCAGAAAGACCGTCGCCGCACCATGCAGAACCATCCACAAGTCAACGCGCTGTTTGCCAACAGGAAAATTCACCTGCTCCATGGCATCAATCACCATCGGTGCCAGGTCGGTGATGTAAAGCGCCAGCCAACCCCAGACGAAAGTAGAAATGATGCGTTCCCAGGCTGTCAGCCAGCTAGCCTTGGGAAATGCCTGGCGCAGCACGAAGATGACGCTGCGCACCAGGGCCATTGAGCCAAGTAATGGCAGCGCCAGCTTGAGCAAATTCACATGCAGAAAAGGTTTGAGTACCAGAATCCCGATGCCGACCAGCAACATGCCAATTAGCGGAAAAGCCAGTCGGTCGCTGGCATCCGAAAACCGCCCATCTCCCTCCTGATGGCGCCGGCGCCACCAGGAAGCGATGATCAAGGCCCCACCCAGGCAAACGATGAGCGCTACAACTTGCCAGATAAACTGGGGATCATTGACATCCTCCCAGATATCTTTCAGCAAAGAAAGGACCGGATATTGTTTTTGACTCATGCCTTCCTGTCCAGAACAGCAGCGAAAAATCCATCGGTATGATGCTGGTGCGGTAACAGGCGCAGCAGGTCACCCTCAACGCTAATCCCGTGCTTGGCCAGTACGGTCGACGCAGGGGTTAACGTAAATTCCGGGTGGCTGGCGAGAAATGCGTCAATGATCGCGTCGTTTTCTGCGGTCAACAAACTGCAGGTAGCGTAAACCACACGCCCGCCGGGGCGTACCAGCTTGGCGGCAGCATCGAGAATGGCAGCCTGCTTGACGGTCAATTCGGCAATCGAGGTTTCGTTTTGACGCCACTTAAGATCCGGGTTACGGCGCAGGGTGCCGAGTCCGGAACACGGCGCATCGACCAGCACGCGGTCGATCTTGCCGGCCAGACGTTTGATCTTGGTATCGCGTTCATGCTCGATACGGGCCGGATGCACATTGGACAAGCCGGAGCGCGCCAGACGCGGCTTCAGCTTGACCAGTCGCTTGTCGGAGACGTCGAAGGCGTAGAGGCGGCCAGTATTTTTCATCAAGGCACCGAGGATCAG
>CAXYZX010000153.1:0-6241 GCA_964293845.1 uncultured Dechloromonas sp. | reverse complement strand
CGGTCGATCACCTGCATGAAACCGGCGTTGACCCGTTGCGGGAATTGCTGATGATTTTCAATCAAGGGACCGTGGTCGCCAACCGGGGCGCTATCGACACAATCGACAACTTGTACGGCATGCGGATTGCCCATCGAAACGACACTGATTTCCAGCGTTTCGTCGGCCACATCCAGCGAATAGATCACCACGTCGTCGTCATGCAAAAAGGGGATCTCAGTCGGTAAAAATCGGGGAATTCCCATGTCGACCGTAACATTTCCATTTTCTTCAAGATGCGGCGCGATGATGCCGCGCATCGTTTCGACGCGAATCTCGGCCTTGTCCGTCAAACCCACGTCATGGACGAAGCGGACGAAGCAGCGTGCGCCATTGCCACACTGCTCCACTTCGCTGCCATCGGCATTGAAAATCCGGTAGCGGAAATCGACGCCAGCCTGAGTTGGTGTCTGAACCAGCAAAATCTGGTCACAACCCACGCCAAAATTGCGGTCCGCAAGAAAGCGTAATTGCGCTGGCGACAGATCAATTTGCTGACGAACACCGTCGAGGACCACAAAATCGTTGCCCAGACCGTGCATTTTTGAGAACTTGAGCTTCATTGCCTGCCCCACGGATGAATTTAAAAAGAATAGCAGAGACAGACCCTTGCCTCAAAACCTTAAAGTTTCTTCTCCATTACAAAATCATCCATCACAAAGCCACGGCCGATGTCGTCGACAATCGCTTCGCGCACCACAAAACCGTATTTTTTGTAGGAGCCGATGGCTTTGTCGTTGCGCTTGTTGACTGCCAGAATTACACACGGATAGCCATTTTTCTTCGCCCGAGTTGCAACGTGCTCGATCAACTGCCCACCGACCCCCTGGCGCTGAACATCAGGGTGAATATAGAGCTTGTCCAGTTTGAACTCGCCCTTGTAGATCTCGCTGAAGGCAAAACCCACGCGCCGCCCGTTATAAAACGCCTGATCCAGCCATTTATGAACATCCTCCAGATCATCGTACAGACGCTCGTGGCCGTAGCGCTGTTCAAGCATGAAGTCGATCTGCTCCTGAGTGATGATCCCAGGATAAGTGGCCTGCCAGATTTCACGAGCCAAAGACGAGATGGCGGGCACATCAGGCGGGGTAACGGGACGAATTTCAATAGTCAGGCTGTTCATTTGTAAAACCTCTGTTCTCCGGGTGGCCGGGTTTTGAAGCGTTTGTGCAACCAGAAATACTGCTCCGGCATGCGCAGCACCTGGCTTTCTATAAAGCGATTGACGAATTCGGTGTCGGCCTCGACGCTCGCGCCGGGGAAATTATCCCATGCCGGCATTATTTCAACCTCATATCCATCGGCAACCTGGCGGGTAATGCAAGCGACTACCTTGGCGCCAGTAAGACGAGCCAAACGTGACACTCCCGGGATAGTCGCGGCGAGCACCCCAAAAAACGGCACGAAAATCGAGTCCTTGGGACCAAAATCCATGTCCGGCAGGTAATAGAGGTGGTAGCCGTCTTTCATTGCCTTGATAATTTTGCGCATGCCATCCTGACGCGACAGCAGAAGCGCATCGCAAAACCGGCGGCGCCCCTCGTACAAGATTTTATTAAATACCGGGTTTTTCTGGTTGGAATAGACGGAACAACCGGAAACCAGCATCGAGATCCGCGAGGCACCAGCATCCAGACCCACGAAGTGCGGCGACAGCAGGATCAAGGGCTTGCCATCAGGATCACTCAGATGCTCAGCTCCAGTGATCCGTATCAGGCGCTCCAGACGTTCCTGCGAGGCCCACCAGCCCAATGTCCGATCCAGCACCGCCTGGCTAAAAGAAACAAAATGGCGCCTGGCGATCACCTCTCGTTCATGTTCTGTCTTTTCAGGAAAACACAGGCGCAAATTGATCAACGCCACCTTGCGCCGCTCACGCCCCAGGACATACAGGAGACGGCCCACCACCCAGCCCAAGCCGCGCAGGGCAGATAAAGGTAGCCAATGAAGTAGCCATAACACTCCAACCAGCAAATGACTGAACGTAGCTTTCATGGAGTTTCTCCGCGCGAAACCGGTGGTGGCGGTGCTCCACCGGGCTGCTTGTAGCGGTTATAACCCCAAAGATACTGGGCCGGACACTCGCGAATCAGCGCCTCGATGTCAAAATTGATCTGTTTTGCACGGTCGACCGTAACACCTTGCAACTCTGCCAGTGGTGAACGCAGATGCAGGTGATAACCACGGCCGTTGGGCAACCGTTCAGCCCAGGCAAAGATGGTCGCGGCCCCCGTTTCTGTGAGGCGCGCCGCCAAGGTCATCGTGTATGCCGGCTTGCCAAAAAAATCGAGCCAGACACCCTCACCTACTTTGGGCGCCTGGTCCGGCAGCAAACCGACGGCCTCACCACGCTTCAGAGCCTTGATCAGCGCCCGCACACCGGAAACATCCGCCGGTGCCAGATGAACATTTTCACGCTGACGGCCAGTCTCGATAAGCGTCTGTAAAAAAGCCCGCTTCGGTGGCCGGTAAAGCACCGTAATTGGCGCATGGGCTGCGTAATACTGGGCTGTGATCTCGAAACAACCAAGGTGAGGCGTCAGAAAAACGATCCCTTTGCCGGCTTGCCACGCTCGTTCTATGTTTTCCCAACCACTGACCTCAACCACGCGCGGCACCACCTCAGGCAACGGGCGTAGCCAGATCGACGGCAGTTCAAGTGCCTGCTTGCCGGCCTCGGCAATTGCTGCTGAACGCATTGACGCATCGATGCCGGCCTGCCGCATGTTTTCGCAAAGATGCCGACGATAGGTCGGCGAGAGCAGATAGACCAGCCAGCCAAAAAATGCACCGAGGCCATGTGCCATGGGCAATGGCAGACTTCCGACAAGACGAAACAGAAAGACCATAAGCTCCCGGGGGTTGAAACCCACCGTGAAAAGTTTATTATTATCCAATCGCCGAGTTAAACAGACAACTTGCGGGGCGATTAATAAATGCCGCTAAAGCGTCACCCGCTCGTGGTCCGAAGCCGGTAACGCCGGACCAAGGACCGTTGGAGATTAAATTGAGCGAGTATTTTTTTACCTCGGAATCCGTTTCCGAAGGCCACCCCGATAAAGTTGCCGACCAGATTTCAGACGCTATTCTGGATGCCATCCTCTCTCAGGACAAGCATTCGCGTGTCGCTGCCGAAACTTTGTGCAATACCGGTCTGGTTGTTCTGGCTGGTGAAATCACCACCAATGCCAATGTGGACTACATTCAGGTCGCCCGCGACACACTGAAGCGTATCGGCTACGACAACAGCGACTTCGGCATTGACTACAAAGGTTGTGCTGTCCTCGTCGCGTACGACAAGCAGAGCCCGGATATCGCCCAGGGCGTTAACAAAGCCTACGATGACGGCCTCGATCAGGGCGCTGGCGACCAGGGCCTGATGTTTGGTTACGCCTGCGACGAAACCCCGTCGCTGATGCCCTTGCCGATCTATCTGTCACATCGACTCGTCGAGCGCCAGGCCATGCTGCGTAAGGATGGCCGTCTGCCTTGGGCACGCCCGGACGCCAAGTCGCAAGTCACCATCCGCTACGTTGATGGCAAGCCGGACTCGATCGATACCGTTGTTTTGTCCACCCAGCACTCGCCGGACATTAGCCTGGAAGATCTGCGTGAAGCGACCATCGAAGAAATCATCAAGCCGGTACTCCCGAAAAATCTGATCAAGGGCAACATCAATTTCCTGGTGAACCCGACCGGTCGTTTTGTTGTCGGTGGCCCGCAGGGTGACTGTGGCCTGACTGGCCGCAAGATCATTGTCGACACCTACGGCGGTGCGGCACCGCACGGTGGTGGTGCTTTCTCCGGCAAGGATCCATCCAAGGTTGACCGGTCCGCCGCCTACGCTGGCCGTTATGTCGCCAAGAACATCGTTGCCGCCGGCCTGGCGACACGCTGCCTGGTGCAGGTTTCCTACGCCATCGGCGTTGCCCAACCAACCTCCATCATGGTCGACACCTTCGGCACCGGTAAAGTCAGTAACGAAACCTTGACTGTTTTGATCAAAAAACATTTCGACCTGCGTCCGAAAGGCATCGTCAACATGCTTGACCTGCTACGCCCCATTTACCAGAAAACTGCCGCCTACGGCCACTTTGGCCGCGACGAGCCGGAATTCACCTGGGAAGCCACCGACCGCGCCATTTTGCTCAAATCAGACGCCGGCCTGTAAGACCACAAGCCAACAAACGCCTGCATGGGGAGCCTTCGGGCTCCCTTTTTTATCGCTAAAATATCTGTATGTTAAAAAAGATTCCGGTCGAACACGTCTGTCTTGGCATGCATCTCCAGGCTTTTTGCGGCGACTGGATGGATCACCCATTCTGGCGCACCAAGTTTGTACTGACCAACCCGAAAGATGTGGCGCTGATTCACGAGTGCGCCGTACGCGAAGTCTGGATCGACATCGGCAAAGGTGTTGATATCGCCGCCTCACTTGACGTAGTAACCAGCACCGCCGAAGAGATCCCAGCCCACACGCCAGTCGTTCAGGAAAAAGCCTCTTTCAACGATGAGGTCAAGCGCGCTGCCAAAATTTGCGCCAAGGGCAAGGAAGCTGTCATCTCCATGTTCCAGGAAGCGCGCATGGGCAAGGCGATTGAGGCCGAGGCAGCAATGCCGCTGATTGAGGAAATATCAAACTCCATACTGCGCAACCCCGGCGCCCTGATCAGCTTGGCCCGCCTGAAAAATGCCGATGACTACACCTATCTACACTCGGTCGCTGTTTGTGCCCTGATGATTGCCCTTTCCCGCCAGTTGGGGCTTAACGATGACGAGACCCGAGATGCCGGTATGGCCGGACTGCTGCACGATATGGGCAAAGCCCTGATCCCGATGGAAATTCTCAACAAGCCGGGCAAACTGACAGATACCGAATTTGCCATTGTCAAAACACACCCAAAAAAGGGGCACGAATTACTGTTAACCGCAACAGGCGTTAGCGAAATGGCCAAGGACGTTTGCCTGCACCATCACGAGAAAATCGACGGCTGCGGCTATCCGATGGGGCTAAATATCGAGACCATGAGCCTCTATGCCAAGATGGGCGCGGTCTGCGATGTTTATGATGCCATAACCTCCAACCGTCCTTACAAAGCTGGCTGGGATCCCGCCGAATCGATCAAGCGCATGGCGGAATGGAAAGGTCATTTTGACCCAACGGTCTTTCAGGCCTTCGTGAAAAGTTTGGGCATTTACCCTACAGGTTCTTTTGTGCGCCTTGAATCAGGTCGCCTTGGAGTCGTCATCGAACAGGGCGAAAAATCGCTGCTCAAGCCCAAGGTCAGAGTCTTTTTCTCCTCAAAATCGCAGGCCTACATCAAACCCGAGACTATCGATCTGGCGCGCAGCCCCGAGAAAATCGCCGGCCGTGAAGACCCGAAAAAATGGGGCATCAAGGATTTCGATCACTACTGGGCTGGCGACAAATCCTGAAAACGGTTTTATAATCCGCCCCCTACCGAGGAGCGCTGCAGGAAAACATCCCCAGGCTCGGTTTGAAACCGCGCTCACTGTTCAACCCTGCCGGGCGCAGGGGGTTCGGTGAGACACCGCCTCCTCCCCGTCACAGTTTATTAGGAGCTTACTGTGGCTGAATTCAAAGATTACGTTATTGCCGATTTGACCCTTGCCGACTGGGGTCGCAAGGAAATCCGCATCGCCGAAACCGAAATGCCGGGCCTGATGGCGATTCGCGAAGAGTTCGCGAAGACCCAGCCGCTCAAGGGCGCGCGCATCACCGGCTCGCTGCACATGACGATCCAGACCGCCGTGCTGATCGAGACGCTCACCGCGCTCGGCGCAGAAGTCCGCTGGGCCTCGTGCAATATTTTCTCGACCCAGGATCACGCTGCTGCCGCGATTGCCGCGGTCAATGTTCCCGTCTTCGCCGTCAAGGGCGAAACCCTGGTCGATTACTGGGATTACACCCACCGCATTTTCGAATGGGCTGACGGCGGCTACTCGAACATGATCCTCGACGACGGTGGTGATGCCACCCTGCTGCTGCACTTGGGCGCCCGTGCCGAGCAGGACATCTCGGTTGTTGCCAAGCCGGGCTCTGAAGAAGAAACAATCCTCTTCGCCGCCATCAAGGCCAAGATTGCTGTCGATCCGACCTGGTATTCCGTGCGCCTGGCCGCTATCAAGGGCGTCACCGAGGAAACCACCACCGGCGTCCATCGTCTGTACCAGATGC
>CAXYZX010000152.1:0-6324 GCA_964293845.1 uncultured Dechloromonas sp. | reverse complement strand
ACTCCCGGCAACTGGCGGACGATGGCATCAATCAAGGCCATCGCCGGCAACTCGCCACCGGAAAGCACAAAATCTCCGATCGAAATTTCTTCATCAACACAGCGCTCGATCAGTCGCTCGTCAATTCCTTCATAACGCCCGCAAAGAAGAATCAGCCCTTCTTCACCTGTCGCCAACTGCATCACCCGCTTATGGGTAAGCGGCGTACCTTGCGGCGAAAGATAGATGACCCTGCTTTTCATCACCCCAGCCTCACGCTGCTGAGCCTTGGCTGCGCTTATCGACTTTTCCAGTGGCCCAGGCTGCATTAACATGCCCGGCCCACCACCAAAAGGTCGATCATCCACACGCCGCCAAGTATTCTCGGCAAAATCACGAGGATTCCAGCCTTGCCACACCCAACGCTGCTCTTCCAGCGCCCGGCGCGTAATACCACTTTGCGTTACTGCTGCGAACATCTCCGGGAAAAGCGTGATGCAGTCAAACCGAATCACCAGTCACTACCCCACTCCACCCTGATCAGGCCAGCCTCTTTCTCTACCGCCAGCACCACTGTTGAGACAAATGGCAACAGACGCTCGGTCTTGTCTTCGCCCACAACTCGCAGCACATCATTTGCTCCGGTTTCCAGCAACCCGGCAACTTTTCCCAGGCACTCACCAGCAGCATTAACCACATCAAGGCCGATCAAGTCGTCCCAGTAAAACTCATCTTTTTTGGTAGCAGGCAACGCATCGCGTGGCACACCCACCAAAACCCCCTTCATCGACTCTGCAGTCGTACGATCAGGAATACAGTCTAGCGAGACAACCAGACCATTGCCATGCGCTTTCAGGCCTTTCAGCCCGCACTCGCGCCATGGCTCTCCTTCTCTTGCTACCCACCACTTTGGAACTTCTGCCCAAGTCAGCGGATCATCACCGAAGGGGAACAACCAGATCCAGCCGAGAATTCCGTAAGGGTCAGCAAGCCGCCCCAGAACAACAATCTCGCTACTGGACAAGGCTGAAAATTACTCAGGCAGCTTGTTTTGCGGCGTACTGCTTGACCAGACGAGCAGCAGTCGGAGACAGCTGAGCACCGTTCTCTTGCCAATAGGTCAAACGATCCAGGGAAACACGCAGACCTTCTTCAGTGGCAGCAGCAACCGGATTATAGAAACCGATGCGCTCGACAAAACGGCCATCGCGGCGGTTGCGGGAGTCGGTAACAACCATGTTGAAGAAAGGACGCTTTTTAGCGCCGCTGCGGGCAAGACGAATAACGACCATTGCAATTCTTTCGTTAGCTGGAAAAAAGACCCGAGATTATATCGCGTAATCAAGGAAATACAAGTAAGCCATAATTATACTGATCGAAGGCAGCAACAGAAGCGATCTCAGATGCGCCAGAAATAACTGAGGCCGGGCGCTGTAAACCGTGGCGAATTCCAGCAATATTCGCTATTCTGCGTCACGATATGAATCAAGAAACCAGCCCCCTCTCTCAGCCAGAAAGCAGCATCAAGACCATTCTCGAATGGCTGGCTTTGGCCAATGGCAGGACCGGCTCTGACGATGCCGATCAATTGCAGAAACATCTGCTTTTACTGCGCGACACCCCTGTACCCACCGGGCAAAAACTCAAGATACTTGACCTGATATTCAAGGAAGCAGAACGTGTAGTAACGGCTGAGTTACCCAATCTTCTGGAAGCCGGACTACCAATCTCGCGCAAAATTCGCCAACGCATTCGCATTGTCCAGGATCTCCTCGAGACACTGGCTCAGGAATATTTCAATGCGCTGTCCGAGCTGTTCGACCCTCAAGGCATGCCATCTTCGCGGCCGGCCCAAACCACCCTGCTTTTTATTACACGTTGCCTAGCCTGGCATATTCGCATCAGCCACCTGGTCGCCGCCCCCACCAACATTGGGCTGTGGCAAAAGATGCATGCTGCCTTCAGCACTGCCCGTCGCCTTGGGGTGCATGACATAGCGGGCACGCGCGGCGCGCCCACAGTTCAGCACCTTTACGCCTGCTCCCTGCTAGCGGCAATAGCCCAACCTGCCTCATTTTGCGCGCGTGAGCTCGAGTTCATTGTGAATTTTGTCGAAGAGTCTATCCGACCAGTCGACATTCTCGATATTCCACCCATGGATTGCAGCGGCATCTTCTGGGTAGATTTGAAACGTGACTTTCCGGCCCATGCTTTGATCCGCAGAGCCCCACCTGTAGATGCGCCAATTCTTTATTTTGCCTGCGACCCAGCCGCCCGTCGCTGCAGAGAGTTGCTGACCGCCTTGGAACATGGAGACTCTGCAGCCAGCCTCGGACTACCTGATTTCGCCAATACGCATGCCGGACAAGGCGTTTTGCGTCGCCTTCAACTCCTTTGGGGCCATCCGGCAAAGCGAAAATATCCGCGCCGGCGCCAGTCTTATCGCGTCAGTCTGTGCTCAGGACTCGATCAACTGTGGACCCTCATTCGCGAACCGGATGAGCGCCATCAAATCAGCGAATGGATGGTAACCAACGAGAGTCCCGACGGCTATTCGTTGATGCACATGTCAGGAGCAACCGACAACGCGCGCGTCGGAGACATCGTCGCCGTACAAGCCATAGGCGAGCGCGCCGAGCTTAAGCCGCTGTGGCATGTCTGCATCGTGCGCTGGGCTATTTCGGAAAACCCGGAGCATGTTGAACTGGGCTTGCAACAACTGGCATCCCATGTCATTGCAGCCGAACTGGCCCGCCCTCTCGAACTCGACTCCAAGCACATTGCCGCCCTCATCCTTCCTGAGATGCCGCCACTGCGCCCCCACGCGGGGATCGTTGTGCAAACGGGCACCCTACCTGCCAATGTACGAAAGCTCGTACTTCTGATCGAGAAAGACAACCTGGAAGTTCGCGAAGTTCGCCCTACCGAATTGACTGAACAAACCTCAAGTATCGAAGTGTTCACCGTCGAGCCGAACGAAACGCCATAGCAGCAATCAATCCGCCAACCAGAATGACTGCCCACGAGACGTGCAGCCAGACCAAAAAAACCGGAAGCACAGAGAAAGCACCATAAACACTGCTCAAGACTGTTGAACTCGACAGATAAATTTCGAACGCCTTCTGCATTCCGGTAAAGGCAAGCGCGGCAAATGCGCCGCCAAGCAAAGCATTTCGCCGTGGAACGCTGACATTGGGCACCGCATAATAGAGAAGCGAAAAGAACAGCCAGAGCATGGCAACAGCGACTGCTTTGAGTACAAATTTACGAAACCAGACAGGTTCATCGAAAAACCCCAGCGACACCGTCACGGTAAATGAAATAACCCCGGCAATCGCCGCCAGGACAAATGGCCATACCGCCATCGCTAAAACATAGAGTCGCAAACGTCCCCAAAAAGGTCGCGGCTTGACCTGCCAAAGATGATTAAACGTCCGCTCTATCGTCAGCATAAGAGCAAAAGCCGTCACACTCAGGAGTGCGACACCTGCCATGGTCAAATTTCGGGCGCGATGCGAAAAGCGGCCGATACTGCCCGAGATGGCGCTAGCCGCACCACTCGGCAAGAGATTTTCCTGAATCAACAAATCCAGACGCTTGATTAACAGATTGAGATAGGGAAGCGCATCTGCCAGTGAAAGTAGCAGTGTGACCAATGGTACAAGCGCCAACAGCGTCGTGAATGCCAATGCGGAACTCGTCTGCATCATCTGCTCGCTGCTAAAACGGTGAATGATGGAGACAACCACGCCAGGCTTGGCACGGCCCTTTCGATATCTGGATTGAGTCGGCATGGGCCGTATAATAGCCGACCATGCAAGACCTACTCGTCCTCTACTACAGCCATCGCGGCTCTGTTCGTGCCCTGGCGGAACGCATCGCTCTTGGCATCGATTCAGTTCCCGGCGCGCAGGCGCGCCTGCGTACTGTTCCCAAAGTCTCAAGCATTTGTGAAATCAGCGCGCCCAGCGTACCGGAGCGTGGAGCGCCTTACGTCGAGGCCTGCGATCTCGAGGAATGCATAGGCATGGCTCTTGGCAGCCCGGTTCGCTTCGGAAACATGGTGGCACCCATGAAATATTTTTGGGATGGCACTATCGCCGAGTGGCAGAACGGAACCCTGGCTGGAAAACCAGCCTGCGTATTCACCTCCAGTAGCAGCCAGCACGGCGGCAATGAAAGCACCCTGCTTTCGATGATGCTGCCACTGCTGCATCATGGCATGCTGCTGGCTGGCCTGCCCTTCACCGAACCTGACCTGAGCAGCACAACAAAGGGCGGAACCCCTTACGGTGCCAGCCACGTCGCTGGCGCCAACGGCGACCCGCTACTGAGCGAGGCAGAAAGCCGTCTTGCCTTTATCCAGGGTAAGCGCCTGGCAAATATAGCCTTGAAACTGAGTCGACCGTGACAGCCTCCCGTTATCAATTAATTACCAGCGCCACGCTGATCGCCCTGATCTTTCTCTGCCTTGGCTGGGAGATCTGGTGGGCGCCACTAAAACCCGGCGGCTCCTGGCTCTCTCTTAAAGCCGTATTTCTACTCGCCCCGCTCTTTGGTATCTTGCGCGGCAAACGCTACACGTACAAATGGCTCTCGCTCTTTATCCAGTTCTATCTGCTCGAAGGACTGGTGCGCGCTACCAGTGATCACGGTCTGGCGCAGCAACTAGCCATCGGGGAGACCGTGCTGGCTAGTATTCTTTTTGTAACGAGCATCCTTTATATCCGCGCCACCCGCCTCCCCGCTCCGGAGAAGACAGCCCCAGCAAGCTGAAAGCTGCCTTTTGGCTCGCTAATTGCCGGGGCTTTCAAACATCTCCCTGGGCGCGCACCTTGTCTGAAGCGACATGAAGCTTGTTCAGCGCATTCAGGTATGAACGTGCGGAAGCAATGACGATATCAGTATCAGCCCCGTTACCATTCACGACACGCCCCCCCTTGGCGAGACGAGTCGTTACTTCGCCTTGAGCATCTGTCCCGGTAGTAATGGCGTTCACCGAATAAAGCATCAGCTCGGCGCCACTCGCCGCAATGCACTCAATCGCCTTGAATGTCGCATCAACTGGGCCACCGCCACCGGCCTCACCTTTTTTCTCGACCCCACCCACATTGAGAATCACCTTGGCGTGAGGCATTTCGCCAGTTTCTGAACAGACGTACGAGTACACCAGCTTGTAGTGTTCATGCTCCGGCGCAACAACCTCGTCCGAGACCAGCGCATGGAGGTCTTCGTCAAAAATTTCGTGCTTGCGATCGGCCAGTTCCTTAAAGCGAGCAAAAGCAGCATTCAGCGATTCGTCGCTACCAAGTTCTATGCCCAACTCCTGCAAACGACTCTTGAATGCGTTGCGCCCTGAATGCTTGCCAAGGACCAGCTTGTTCTGAGACCAGCCGACATCCTCGGCACGCATGATTTCATAGGTTTCACGATGTTTGAGCACACCATCCTGATGAATACCCGACTCGTGGGCAAACGCGTTGGCACCGACCACCGCCTTGTTTGGCTGCACCGGATAGCCAGTGATCTGCGACACGAGCTTTGAAGCGGGAACAATCTGCGTCGTGTCGATACGGGTTTCGACCGGGAATACGTCGCCACGCGTGCGCACCGCCATCACAACCTCTTCCAGCGACGCATTGCCAGCCCGCTCGCCAAGCCCATTGATCGTGCACTCAACCTGCCGCGCGCCGGCCAAAACGGCGGCCAGCGAATTGGAGACAGCAAGCCCAAGATCGTTGTGGCAATGTACGGACCAGACCACCTTATCCGAATTCGGCACACGCTCAATCAATTGGCGCATGGTTTCAGCATACTGGAAGGGAATGTTGTAGCCCACCGTATCGGGCACATTGATCGTCGTCGCACCCGCCTTGATCACTGCGTCGAAAATACGGCAGAGGAAATCGATCTCAGAACGCCCGGCATCTTCAGCCGAAAACTCTACGTCATCCGTGTATTCCCTGGCCCAAGCGATAGCCTTGACCGCCTGCTCAACGACCTGATCAGGCGACATGCGCGACTTCTTTTCCATGTGGATAGGAGAAGTCGCGATAAAAGTGTGAATGCGCCCCGAATTGGCTGGCTTGATTGCATCGCCAGATCGACGAATATCGTTTTCGTTGGCCCGGGCGAGAGAACAAACCGTCGAATCCTTGATGACCTGAGCGATCGCATGAATCGAATCAAAATCTCCCGGTGAAGCCGCCGCAAAACCCGCTTCAATGACATCCACACGCATTTTTTCAAGCTGGCGCGCAACGCGGATTTTTTCTTCCTTGGTCATCGACGCACCAGGACTTTGCTCTCCATCGCGCAGCGTCGTATCAAAAATCACCAGATGTT
>CAXYZX010000151.1:0-6417 GCA_964293845.1 uncultured Dechloromonas sp. | reverse complement strand
GAGCAGGCCAGGCAGGGGTCAAAGGAATGCAGCGTGCGCAGGATTTCCAGCGGCTCGTCAGCCTTGGCCACCGGGGTATTCATCAGCGCCGCTTCAAAAGCACCAATCTGCCCCTTGTGGTCACGCGGGCCGCCGTTCCAGGTTGTCGGCACCACACACTGGTAATTGTCGATCCGGGTGTCCTTGATCTTGATCCAGTGGCCAAGCGCGCCGCGCGGGGCTTCGGTGAAGCCGGCGCCTTTCGCTTCAGCCGGCCAGGTTTTCGGTTCCCACTTCTCGATATTCGCCGTGTTCAGATCGCCGGCCTTGAGATTGGCCATCAGTTTGTCGAATTGCTGGGTCTGCAGCTTGACGCAATACGCCGTTTCCAGACCGCGTGCCGCCGTGCGGCCGAGCGTCGAGAACAAGGCGGTGACTGGCACGTCCAGTTTCTTCAAGGCACCTTCGACGAGGCCATGGATTTCCGGATACTGCTTGGGCTGCAAATAACCCAAAACCATGCGTGGCAGACAACCGACTTCCATGGCATGACCACGCCAGCGCGGGGCCTTGATCCACGAATATTTGCCGCCTTCGTCGATCTCCTTGATGTTGGTCTTGCTGCCCTTGGTGTTCTTGCCGAGCTCGAAATTGGGCTCGGTGATGCCGTCGAACGGGTGCAGACCCTTGGTTTCGTCCGGGTACTTGTACCAGGAGTGGGCGACGAATTCCTGCACCTGCTCCGGATCTTTCAGGTCGACCGGGTGAATTTCATCGAGCTTGCCGTTGATGATTGCGCCGCGCGGCAAGAGCAGGTTGCCTGAGCTGTAGTCGTTGGCAATTTGCGGAATGTCGCCATAGGAAAGCATATTCTTCGACGACAGACCGCCGCCGTAACCCCAGCCCTTGTAGAAGCTGCCGATGGCCAGCAGGTCAGGCACATAAACCTGCTCGACGAACTCGGTACAGCGGTCGATGATGCTCTTGACCAGATTCAGGCGTTCCATGTTGATGGCACCGACGGCACCGACGCCTTCGAGATTGATCGCACACGGCACGCCGCCGACCAGCCAGTTCGGGTGCGGGTTCTTGCCGCCGAAAATGGTGTGCACCTTGACGATTTCCTTCTGGAAATCGAGCGCTTCGAGATAATGGGCGACTGCCATCAGATTGGCTTCCGGCGGCAGCTTGTAGGCCGGGTTGCCCCAGTAGCCGTTCATGAAGGGGCCAAGCTGGCCGGAATCGACGAATTTCTTGAGGCGGTTCTGGATGTCGCGGAAGTAACCCGGCGAGGACAGCGGCCAGGAAGAAATGCTCTGCGCCAGTGTTGAAGTGGCTTTCGGATCGGCCTTGAGCGCCGAAACCACGTCCACCCAGTCGAGCGCATGCAGGTGATAGAAATGCACCAGGTGATCATGCACATACAGGTTCAACTGCATGATGTTGCGGATGGTATTGGCGTTTTCCGGAATCTTGATCGACAGCGCATCCTCGACGGCACGCACCGAGGTCAGCGCATGGGTGCCGGTACAGACACCGCAGATACGTTCGGTAAACGCCCAGGCGTCACGTGGGTCGCGGCCCTTGAGAATGACTTCCAGACCGCGCCACATGGTGCCGGTAGACACCGCGTTGCGGATGACGTTATTACTGTCGAGATTGACCTCGACGCGCATGTGGCCTTCGATACGGCAAACCGGGTCAACGACGACGCGCTTGCCGGAATTATCGACATTAAAGCCTTGAGTTTCGTAGGCCATCTTATTTCTCTCCCTTTTGTTCGTCAGTCTCGCCGGCCTTCTGGCGGGCGCGGGCTAGTGCCGTTACGGCAGCGTGCGCAGCAATCGCCGCCCCCACCGTGCCGGCGGCTGCCTGGCCGATGGTGTCGGCATTGGCTTCAACACCAAAAGCCTTGATATCGGTCACCCGGTCGTAGAAGCTGCCCTTGTCCCAGAAGCCCTCTTCGGAACAACCAATACAACCGTGCCCGGACTGCACCGGCCACGAAACGCCACCGTTCCAGCGCATTGAGGAACAGGCGTTGTAAGTGGTCGGACCTTTGCAGCCCATCTTGTACAGGCAGTAGCCCTTGCGCGAACCCTCGTCGTCCCAGGCTTCGGCGAACTGGCCGGCATCGAAGTGGCCGCGGCGATAACATTTGTCGTGGATGCGCTGACCGTAGAACATTTTTGGACGGCCCTGACGGTCGAGTTCGGGGATGCGGTCGAAGGTCAGCATGTAGGTGACGACACCGGTCATCACCTCGGCAATGGGAGGGCAGCCCGGCACGTTGATGATCGGCTTGCCGGTAATCACCTTGTGCACCGGTGTGGCGCGCGTCGGATTCGGCTTGGCAGCCTGTACGCAGCCGTAGGACGCACAGGCCCCCCAGCTGATGATGGCCTTGGCATCGGCACAGGTTTCGCGCAGCTTTTCAACAAAAGGGCGGCCGCCCTGAATGCAGAACATGCCGTCTTCGTTGAGCGGCGGATTGCCTTCGACGGCAACGATGTAATTACCCTTGTACTTCTTCTTGACCTCGTCGAGGATCGCCTCGGCCTGGTGGCCGGCAGCGGCCATCAGCGTGTCGTCGTAATCGAGCGAGAGCATCGAGAGCACGACATCCTTGGTCAGCGGATGCGCCGAGCGGATGAAGGATTCGGAGCAACAGGTGCACTCCAGACCATGCAGCCAGAGCACCGGCGTCCGCGGCTTGGTTTCCAGCGCATGGGCGATGGTTGGCGCAGCGGCGCTACCCAGTCCCAGCGATGTCGCAGTCAGGCTGCAGAATTTCAGAAAGCTGCGCCGGGTAATCCCCTGGCGGCGTAGCACTTCGTAAAAGGTCTCGGTCACGACTCATTCCCCCGATGTTTGTCAGACGTTAAGTGAAGGGGTATTGCGCAAGGCCCGTGCCACGACCAACAGTAGGCAGTTAACAACCTTTGAATCAGTGACTTAAAAAGTTAGTGGCAGAATAAATGCTTCCCTCAAGGCAACAATAAGAAAAGAAGGTTTCCGCCACATTGGAAACTTTATAACCACTCAGCTCCCACCATCTTCAAAAAGCCACGATGTACCCACTTCCATTTGCTTGAACACAAGCTTGGGCAAGCTCCTATAATCAGGCAGCAGTTGATCTCGGGCCGCTTGAACAAAACGCCTTGACCGCCGTCAAAGCTCCCACCATTGAGAACACTTAGCATCCGCGCATGCCGACCGTTGCCGAACTGATGTCCCTCCACGCCGACCGCGTGCCTCCTGAAGCCACGCTGGCCGAAGCCGCCGCCTTGATGGTCGGGGCAAAAATTTCCTCAGTTATCGTCGTCGACCGCGACCAAGCGATTGGCATCGTCACCGAAGGCGACATGCTGCATGCCATGCGCCAGCATCGGGACCCCTCGCTGCCGATCACCACGATCATGACTGCGCCGGTCCATACGGTTGCGGCTGATGTCGATTTCCGCGCTGCCTACCGCGATGCCGCACGCCTTGGCATCCGTCATCTGGTCGTCGTCGACCAGGAAGGCAAAGCGCTCGGCGTGGTTTCCGAAAGCGGTATCCGGCAACACCTCGGCCTCGATTTTTTCCGTGAACTGAACAACGTAGACGCGCTGATGGAGCGCAACTTCCCGCGCCTGCCAGCATCTGCCTCACTCGACGACGCACTGACCGCAATGGAGGCAGTGCGCATGACCTGCGTTGTCGTCATTGAAGGCAAAACACCGATCGGCATTGTCACCGAGGGCGATGTCGTGCGCCTTTATTTGCAGAGCACAGGCAGCCCGACACTCGGCGAAGTGATGACCGCGCCGATTGCCAGCGTGGCAAGCAACAGCACCCTGATCGATGCCGCACAGCGCATGCTGGACTCAGGTTTTCGCCATCTGGCAGTAGTTGACCGCAACAATCAGCTGATTGGCCTGCTCACCGAGCACAGCCTGATGCGGCCACTCGAACTTGATCTGGTCGACGAGGCGCTGGCCGACTGCATTCAACTGAGCGCCAGCAACTCCGCCTCGCGGCGCCAAATCTCGCGCAACGAGCATTACCAGCGCGCCCTGCTCGACAATTTCCCATTTCTTGTCTGGCTCAAGGATACGGAATCGCGTTTTCTTGCAGTTAACCGCCAGCTGGTCGAGGCACTGGGCGAAAGTTCGCACGAGGCACTGATCGGCAAAAGCGACCTCGACTACTCACCACCTGAGCTCGCCGAGAACTACCGCGCCGATGATGCTGCGGTGATGGCCAGTGGCGAGAAGAAATACGTCATTGAACAGATCACCAACCTGGGCGTGCGCTGCTGGGCAGAAACCTACAAGGCACCGGTACGAGATGCCGACGGCCAGATCATCGGCACGGTCGGCTTCGCCCGCGACATTTCCGAGCGCCAGCACGCCGAAGAAGCCATCATCATGCGCAATGCCGCGCTGGCCGGTCTATTGCGCGGCGAACCGCTGAACGGCTTGCTCGAATTGATTGCGCTGGCCACCGAAGCCGAGTTGCCCAACCTGCGGTGCGCCATTCTGCTCGCTTCCGAAGATGGCCGCACCCTCCATCTGGGTGCCGCCCCGAGCCTTCCCGATGAGGGGCAGGCCGCACTTGACGGGATCGCCATCGCCGAAGGCGTCGGTGCTTCAGGCAGCGCCGCTTTTCGCAGGCAGCGGGTTGTCATTGATAACGTATTCACTGACCCCAAAGGCGTCGCCTTCCGCAATTTTGCCCGGGCCGCCGGTGTCATTTCTGGCTGGGCAGAACCCATTTTTGGCAGCGATGGAGAACTGCTGGGCACCTTTGCCGCCTACCACACCGAAGTATTTACTCCGAACAATGAACAGCTCGCCCTGCTCAAGCTGAACAGCCAGCTCGCAGCAATGATCATTGCGCACCATGTCAACGGTCTTCGTCTGCAGGCCAGCCTGACCACCTTCCGCGGTATTTTCAATAGCGTCAACGAAGGGCTGCTGGTGCTTGATGCCGATGGCCGCATGCTTGATTTCAATAGCGGATTCGAACAGCGCTCTGCTTACTCACGCAACGAACTGCTCGGCCAGCATTACGGGATGCTAAGCAGCCCCGGTCTCAACGATCTGACACAGATCTCAGCAGACATTGCCGCCGCACTCAATGGCGAACAGAAAACCCTGGAATTCTGGAGCCGTAACGCCAAAGGCCGCCTGATTCCGCTCAGCGTCCGCCTGCATTCAACACGCTATTTCGGGCAGCCGGCAGTCATTGTTTCAACGATAGACATTACGGAATCGAAAGCCACTGCCCTCCGTCTCGAAATTGAGCACGATCTCGCCACCGCGCTCGCTGCCGGCGTTCGACGCGAAGATCTGCTAGCAACCATGCTGGGAATTGCCCTGCGCTTTCCTGAGTTCGACAGTGGCGGACTATATTGGTTGAAAGCGGACGGCGGATATGAACTGGTTGCCCACCACGGCCTGTCGCCAGAATTTGTCCATGCCGTCGCCAGCTACCCGGTCAATTCGGAACATGCCGAACTAATCCGCGCCGGAGAAATCATCTGCAGTTGCAGTGATGCCGGCTCCAACTGTACCGACCCTTGCGTCATACGCAAACAGGCACTGGAAAGCGAAGGCATACAGTGCCTGCTGATCATGCCGATCATTGTTGCCGGCCAGCCGGTCGCCTGTCTCAATCTGGCCGGCAAGTACACGACACAGATTTCACGCGACACCATGCTGGGCGTTGAGACACTGACCAGCAATTTTGCCCAGACCCTGATGCGCCTTGATGCCCAGGAAGAAGCCAAACGTCTGCAACTGAACCTTAGCGGGCTGTTTGACGCGCTGAACGACTTCCTCATCGTGAGCGATTACCACGGCACCATACTGCATCACAACCGCGCCGTCTGCGACCTGCTCGGTTATGCGCCGGGCGCCCTGATCGGCCAACCAATTGTTGCGGTCCACCCGGAAAACACGCACGATTTTGCCCGTCAGGTGATCCATGAAATGGTCGCCGGGGTACGTACCACCTGTCCCTTGTCCATCCTGCGCGCCGATGCTAGCGAGCTGACCGTTGAAACGCGCATCGTCAAAGGCTACTGGAACGGCGAACCCGCCATTTTTGGCGTTTCCCAGGACATCAGCGAGCGCCTGCTGGCCGAAGAACGCCAGCGCCTGGCGGCCAGCGTTTTTGACAACGCCCACGAAGGCATCATGATCACCGACTCGGCCGGAATCATCGTCGAGGTCAATACCACCTTCAGCGAACTCACCGGCTATAGCCGCCACGAAGCCGTCGGCCATACCGCCGACCTGCTCAAGTCCGGCCACCACGATGCCGACTTCTACCGCGAAATGTGGGCCACCATCCGTCAGGCTGGCTATTGGCGTGGCGAGGTATGGAACCGCAAAAAATCCGGTGAAATCTTTGTCGAATTGCTCTGTATTTCAACGGTGCGCAACCGCA
>CAXYZX010000150.1:0-6487 GCA_964293845.1 uncultured Dechloromonas sp. | reverse complement strand
ATGCGGATAACGTCGGTGCCGGCACCAGAAATGCGCGCCCCCATGCTGACCAGACAATTCGCCAAGTCAACCACCTCAGGCTCACGGGCGGCATTTTCAATAATCGTTTCACCCTCGGCCAGACAGGCGGCCATCATCAGGTTTTCGGTGCCGGTCACCGTGACCATATCGGTACAGATGCGGGCGCCTTTCAAGCGCGTGGCCTTTGCATGCACGTAACCCTGCTCAACAGTAATTTCCGCCCCCATCGCCTGCAGGCCTTTGATGTGCTGATCGACCGGACGTGCACCGATGGCACAACCACCAGGCAATGAAACACGTGCCTCTCCACAACGGGCGACCAAAGGACCAAGCACAAGAATGGAAGCACGCATGGTCTTGACCATTTCGTAGGAAGCCACGGCGTTATTCAGCCCCCCCCCGTCGAGCACCATGCCATCAATACCATCCAACGTCACGCCAACGCCCATATCGCCAAGCAGGCGAAGCATGGTTGAGATATCGTTGAGATGTGGCACATTAGTCAAATGCAGCGGATCTGAGGTCAGTAGGGACGCACAAAGAATTGGCAGGGCGGCATTCTTGGCGCCTGACATGGCAACCTCACCGAAAAGGGGCGTTCCCCCGACAATCAATAGTTTATCCACGCTGGGCGCTCCATTCTTCCGGGGTCAGGGTTTTAAAGGAAAGGGCATGCAACTCCCCGGTGGCGAGCTTTTCCTTGAGTGTCTGGTAGACGCGCTGTTGGCGCTGCACGCGATTTTTGCCGACAAACTCGGCGCTGACGACCAGCGCCTCGAAATGCTGGCCATCGCCGTCCAGCACAAGGTGATCGCAGGCCATGCCTGCAAGGATGAGTTCTTTGATTTGATCGGGATGCATTTGGGTCAGGCTCTCAGTTTCCAGCCCCGCTTCAAGAGGCTGAGTGTCACTAGCGACACGGCAATGAAGCAGGAAATGACGACCACCAGGCTGGTTTCCGGTGCTACGTCGGAAACACCGAAAAATCCGTAGCGGAAGCCGTCAATCATGTAAAAAACGGGATTGTAATGCGACACGCCCTGCCAAAATGTAGGCAAAGTGTAAATTGAATAGAAAACCCCTGACAGCATGGTCAGCGGCATGATCAGAAAATTCTGGAATCCGGCCAGTTGATCGAATTTCTCGGACCAGATGCCGGCGATCATCCCCAACGCGCCAAACAGGGCGCCACCAAACACTGCAAAAACAAGAACCCAAAGCGGCGCAACCATCCTTAACTCGGCGAACCACAGGGTGGCCAGCAAAACCCCGACGCCAACCATCAGTCCACGCGCCAGCGCCGCCAGCACATAGGCACAAAAAAAAGCACTGTAAGGTATCGGTGGCAAGAGCACAAAAACGATGGAGCCGGTAATCTTGGCCTGAATCAAACTGGACGACGAATTGGCAAAGGCATTCTGTAAAACCTGCATCATGACCAGACCGGGGACCAGAAATGCAGTGTAGCGAACACCATGGACCTGAGCATGGTCGTCTAGTACATGCCCAAAAATCAGCAGGTAGAGCAAGGCAGTCAGGACCGGAGCACCTACCGTCTGAAAAGCCACTTTCCAGAAACGCAGCAATTCCTTATAGAAGAGCGTCCAAAACCCGATCATTGATTCATTGTCCGGACAAAAACATCCTCCAGCGTTCCACCGGGATGGGCAGCCATCAGATTGGCCGTCGTATCAAGCGCAATCACCCGCCCCTGCTTCATCAAGGCGATACGCCCGCAAAGATTTTCTGCCTCTTCAAGATAATGCGTGGTCAAAATGATGGTGTGACCTTCGTTATTGAGGCGCCGGACAAAATGCCATAAACCCTGACGCAACTCGACATCAACGCCGGCGGTTGGTTCGTCCAGAACGATCACAGGTGGCTTATGTACCAGGGCCTGAGCCACCAGAACTCGCCGCTTCATACCGCCGGAGAGGCGTCGCATATTGACGTTGGCCTTGCTGGTCAAATCCAGGTTTTCGAGAATTTCATCAATCCAGTCATCGTTCTTGCGAATACCGAAGTAACCGGACTGAATCTGCAGGGTCTCACGGACATTGAAGAAGGGGTCAAAAACCAGTTCCTGCGGCACAACACCCAAACGGCTACGGGCTTGACGAAAGTCCTTGACCACGTCGAAGCCAAGTACCTTTAGGGTCCCTGAATCGGGGCGAGCCAAACCCGCCAGCGATGAAATCAGTGTAGTTTTACCGGCACCATTGGGACCAAGCAGGCCGAAGAACTCACCCTCGGCTATCTCCAGCGATACCTCATCCAGAGCTTTCAGCGAGCCAAAATGCTTGACAACGTCAATGATGGAAACAGCTGCAGTCATGGCACAACCGCTCAGACGAGCGGCAGAAGGTCTGCAACGCCGTAGAGTTCGGCCAGAGAGCGCACACCCACAGGAATATTGGCAAACTTGATCGTCGACCGCGACACGCTAGCTGCACGCATCCAGCCAAGCATGACAGCCAGTGCCGAGGAGTCAGCCTCGACTACCTGCCCAAGATCAATAATTTGCTCGCCGGCCTGCAACGCAGCGCGCCCAGCCTCAAGCAGACTGCGGGCGTTATCCATGATCAGCGGCGCTGTCACAAACAGACGCCCAGCCTGCCGCTCAATCATTACTTCTCCGCCTTGACCAGCGAAGTTTCCAGAGACTTGTTCTTGGCTGCAACGGACTGAATCAAACCATCCATCCCACCGTTGCGAATTTCCTGGGCAAACTGGTCACGGTAATTAGTCACCAAACTGATGCCAGCAACGTTAACGTCATAAACTTTCCAGCCGCCATCAAGTTTTTCGAGGCTGTAATCCAGCTGTATCGCTTTCGCACCAGGCTGCTGAACTTCAGTGCGCACCAGCACATCGGTATCGCCGGGATTCATCTTGAAGGGCTTGTAGACCACCTTCTGATTTTTATATCCGGTCAGCGCGTTCGAATAGGTGCGGACCAGCAAGGTCTTGAATTCAGCAGTCAGTTGCTGCTGCTGCACGGGAGTTGTCTTACGCCACTCCTTGCCCACCGCCAAAGCCGTCATATGCTGGAAGTTGAAATGCGGCAATACCTTGGCATCCACCAACTCGATCGCCTTACGCGTATTACCGCTCTGGATATCCTTGTCCTTGCGAACGATATCGAGAACTTCTTCAGTGATCTTGTTAACCAGCACATCCGGCGCCTCCTGGGCAACAGCGGCAGTGGCGACAAATCCAGCAAAAAAATAGGCAAGCAGCTTTTTCATCATGATCCGTAAGTTAGTTCAATCATCAAGCCGTGGCGGACGGCCATCAAAAATCTGGTTACGACGACGCTGAAAGTATGCGTCGCGAATGTAGGAATACTTATCCAGCGCCGCTTCGTCGACAATTTTGTCGGCCGGCAACAAGCTGGCGCGAATATCAACAAACCGTAGAGCAACAAGGCTGTTACGAACGGCAACCGTGCGCCGGTTGGCATTCCAGACCGGGTCTACGTAAGAATCCCCCAGCCAACCGACAGTATCACGTGATGTCCGCGGCCCTATAAATGGCCAGAAAAAATATGGGCCATCAGGAACCCCCCAGACCGCCAAGGTTTGGCCAAGATCTTCTTCATGCTTTTCCAAACCAAGCTCACTTGCCACATCGAACAAGCCAAAAATTCCCAGCGTCGAATTGACCAGCAGACGCGCAATATCAACCCCGGCATCACCGAACTTACCTTGCAGCGCGCTATTGGCACCAATCCATAGATCACCCGTGTTGCCAAAGAAGTTGCCTACGCCAGCCTTCACCGGCAAAGGCAAAGTCATGTCGTAGACCTTGGCCACAGGCTTGAGCGCGACTTTATCGAGGGCGTCATTGACTGAGTACATGACGCGATTAAAACCCTCATAAGGGTCGCGCGGATTTTCTTCTCCAAAAGCAAACCCCGCTGACAGTATAAAAGCTAAGCCTGCAACGACATTGCGATAGCCATTCACACCATTTTCAACGGTCCCTTTGATCATTTTTTGTCCTGTCCATCAGCTGCCTTGTTGAAAAGGAACTGACTAATCAGCTTTTCCAGCACAACGGCTGATTGCGTCTTGACGATTTTGTCACCCGCTTTCAGCATTTTCTCATCGCCCCCGGCATCCAGACCGATGTACTGCTCGCCGAGCAAACCCGCCGTCAGGATGGAAGCAAAAGTATCCTTCGGAAACTGGTAACGTCCATCTATGGTCAATTGCACCACTGCCTCATAGGAAGATGGATCGAACTTGATATCGGCAATGCGCCCAACCACAACACCGGCGCTCTTAACCGGCCCACGCACCTTGAGGCCACCGATGTTATCGAACTTCGCCTCCAGCACGTAAGTTTCGGCCATATGCGCCGACGAAAGGTTCCCCACCTTTAGCGCCAGAAACAACAAGGCGGCCATACCAAGCAATACAAAGAATCCGACCCAGAGGTCGAGAATGCTACGGTTCATGATGTTCCCCGAAACATGAACGAGGTTAAGACAAAATCCAGCGCCAAAATACTCAGCGCTGAAGTCACCACAGTTCGCGTTATGGCGCGCGAAACACCTTCGGCCGTTGGTGCCGAATCATAGCCTTCAAACACGGCAATCAATGAAACTGCCACGCCAAAGACAAAACTCTTGATCACGCCATTCCAGATATCGTAACGAAAATCGACCGATGCCTGCATCTGCGACCAGAAGGCCCCATCATCGACACCAATAAAAACCACACCGATCAACCAACCACCGAAAACCCCCATGGCCGAAAACATCGCGGCCAACAACGGCATGGCGATCACGCCCCCCCAGAAACGGGGAGCTACAACGCGAGCAATCGGATTGATTGCCATCATATCCATCGCCTTTAACTGCTCGGTCGCTTTCATCAGGCCAATTTCAGCAGTTATCGAAGATCCTGCGCGTGAAGCAAATAACAACCCAGCGAGCACCGGACCCAGTTCGCGAGTTAGAGACAGCGCAACCAGAGTACCTAGTGCCTCAGTTGAACCATAGCGCTGCAAGGTTTCGTAGCCCTGCAAACCAAGAACCAAACCAACAAAAAGACCGGAAACGAGAATAATTAGTAGCGACATCACGCCGCTAAAAAATAATTCACGCAACGTCAGGTGCAATCGCCGAAATGCCGTTCCGGAATAGATCAGGATGGCAAAAAAGAAACGCGCTGCAAAACCCAGGCGCCAGATACGCTCAACAGTGACGTGACCAACCCGGCGCATCCAGGTCACCGGATTAAACATGCGCCGCCTCTCTCAAAAACTCTTTTTCCACAGAGGGCGCCGGATAGTCAAAATGTACCGGACCATCAGGTTCGGCGTGAACAAACTGATGCACAAAAGGATCATTGGAAGCACGAATCTCGTCCGGCGTACCTTCGGCGACGATGCGCCCCTGCGAAACAAAGTAAATATAATCAACAATCAGCAGGGACTCCTGCACATCATGGGTCACCATGATTGAAGTTGCACCCAGCGCATCATTCAATTTGCGGATCAACTGCCCGATCACGCCCAGCGCAATCGGATCCAGTCCGGTAAATGGCTCGTCGTACATGATCAGCATGGGATCAAGCGCCACCGCTCTGGCCAATGCGACACGACGTGCCATGCCGCCGGATAACTCACCCGGCATCAGCGCGTGAGCACCGCGCAAACCAACTGCCTCCAATTTCATCAAAACGAGATCACGAATCATCTCTTCCGACATGTCGGTGTGTTCGCGTATAGGAAAGGCGACATTGTCGAAAACGCTCATGTCAGTAAACAAGGCGCCGAACTGAAAAAGCATGCCCATCTTGCGTCGCAATCGATAAAGCTCAGCGTGGGTCATTTTGCAAACCTGGTGTTTTTCGAGACGCACCGAACCGCCAGTCGGCCGCAACTGGCCGCCGATGCAGCGTAGCAGCGTTGTTTTACCGCATCCGGACCCACCCATGATGGCGACCACCTTGCCGCGCGGAATCTTCATGTTGATTCCTTCCAGCACCGGCCGCTCATCAAATTTGAAGTGCAGATCCTGGATATCGACCAGAATGTCGTCCGACAAAATGCCTCCCCCAAAAAAGACAGGCGATTTTATCAGAAGGCCCGGGCATTCCCGCAGAATGGGGCAGCTATAATTACGTGAATTATTTCACGGTTTCATGCATTCAACCTTGGCTGAAAAACCCCTGCTGCTTGTTGTTGACGATGACCCGCTAATCAGCGACGCACTCGGCTACGCTTTTGCCAACGATTTCGATGTCGTTACCAGCCACTCGCGCCCGCACTGCCTACGCCTGCTCCAGCAGTTGCGCCAGGCGCCACTGGCGGCACTGGTTGATCTCGGCCTGCCACCGATGCCACATCGTCCTGATGAGGGCTTTGCCCTGATCGGTGATCTTCTGGCTGTTGCCCCTGACATGAAAATCATCGTTTTGTCAGGTCAGAACGATGACGACAATGCGCGCCATGC
>CAXYZX010000149.1:0-6678 GCA_964293845.1 uncultured Dechloromonas sp. | reverse complement strand
CATCAGCCCGGCGCCACCTTTGTCACGCTGACCCAAAACGGCCAGCTACGCGGCTGCATCGGTAGCCTCGAAGCCTGGCGGCCACTGCTCGCCGATGTCCAGGAAAACGCCAGCAATGCCGCCTTCCGTGACCCGCGCTTCAAGCCGCTACGGGCGGACGAACTGGCCCACACCCGGGTTGAAGTCTCACTGCTGACGCCACCCCAAGAACTGGCCTTCACCGACGAGACCGATGCCATCGCCCAATTGCGCCCGGAGATCGACGGCATCATCTTCACTGCTGGTAGCCGCCGTGCCACCTTTCTGCCGCAAGTCTGGGAACAGCTCCCCAATGCCGCCGACTTCATGGCCCATCTCAAGCAAAAGGCCGGATTACCAGCCAACTACTGGGGCAACAACGTCAGGCTGGAACGCTATGCGGTAAAAAAATGGCAGGAGGCCATGCCATGAGCTCGGCGCAAGCGCTCCATCCTGCCCGCTGGTGGCACGCCTTGCCCGATGGCCGCGTCCAGTGCGACCTCTGCCCGCGCGATTGCCAGTTGCACGAAGGCCAGCGCGGTGCCTGTTTTGTCCGCCAGCGGGTCCATGACGCGATGCAACTGACCACCTACGGGCGTTCCTCCGGCTTCTGCATTGACCCGATCGAGAAGAAGCCGCTCAACCATTTCTACCCCGGCAGTTCGATTCTTTCCTTCGGCACTGCCGGTTGCAACCTGGCCTGCCGCTTCTGCCAGAACTGGGACATCTCCAAGTCGAAGGACATGGACCGCCTGATGGACGAGGCCAGCCCGCAAGCCATCGCCATTGCCGCCAAACGCAGCGGCGCCGACTCAGTCGCCTACACCTACAACGACCCGGTAGTCTTCGCCGAATACGCCATCGACACCGCGCTCGCCTGCCGCGAACAGGGCATCCGCAACGTCGCGGTGAGCGCCGGCTACATTCACCCGGAACCGCGCCGCGAGCTGTTTGCGGTGATGGACGCAGCCAACATCGACCTCAAGGCGTTCACCGAAAGTTTCTATCACAAGCTCTGCGTCGCCCACCTGACCCCGGTCCTCGACACCCTGGCCTACCTCCACCACGAGACTGACTGCTGGGTCGAGGTCACGACGCTGCTGATTCCCGGCAACAACGACAGCCCGGCCGAAATCAACGAACTCACCACTTGGATCATGCGCGAACTCGGCCCGGATGTGCCGCTGCATTTCACCGCCTTCCACCCCGACTGGAAGATGACCAGCATCCCCCCGACGCCGCCCGAAACGTTGAGCCAGGCCCGCCGTATAGCGCTCGACGCCGGCCTGCACCACGTTTACACCGGCAACGTGCACGACAGCGAAGGCGGCACCACTTTTTGCGCCAACTGCCACGCCGCCCTGATCATTCGCGACTGGTACGACATTCAGCACTACGACCTGTCGCCTGACGGCAGCTGTCCGCACTGCCAAGCCCATCTGGCTGGCCGCTTCGGCCCTGCGCTTGGGCGAAATGGGTTAGCCTTCGGGGCACACCGCATCCCCGTACGACTAAACCCATGAATCGCACCCTCGCCATCCACACCCCGCACGGCCAGCTCTACGGCCATCTAGACCTACCGGAACCGGCGCTTGGCCTGATCATTCTGGCCCGCACCCACCACGCGCCAGCCGATGCCGCCATCGCCGAAAAACTGACCGAGCATGGTTACGCCGTTCTTACTATGGAACTGCTTTCAAGTCAGGAGGCACACTTTGTCGACGCCACCCAGAATGTGCCCAAGCTGACCCAGCGTCTGCTGGAAATCCTTGATCTGATTCGCCGTGATGGCGATATGCAGAACCTCCCGCTCGGCATTTTTTCCATTGGTGATGCGACGCCGGCCGTGATTCGTGCCGCTGCGCAGCGCGACACGCAAGTCAAGGTACTTGCCAGCCACGGCGGGATGATAGATGGCGCTGGTCTGCAAGCGCTGAAAGCGCTCATGGCGCCACTACTGATGGTATTTAATGCCGACGATGACGTTGCCAATGCGGCCAACCAGCGAGCGGCCTCTTATCTGCCTGTGACCCACGAAACACATCTGCTCGGCTCCGGTGAGGACCCGCTGCTGCCTGTGATTAACTGGTTTTCACGATATTTGAGCAGTTGACCGCAACAATTGCCGGGTTTGCCCTATTTCTTGGTTTTCTGACTATCGGCAGAGCGCGGCTTGCGTGGCTCTTCAAGCCACTCGGCAATTGAATGCACATCAAGATTGAGAATCCGGCGCTCGATATTGATGCGGCGCGGATTGCCGTCAGAAACGACTGCCGCGTTCCGGTTGCAACGTCTCTCAGTTTTCCGACGTTCGTTTTTCAGCATCACAGCTATTCCATGTCTCAGCAATTTGAATTTATTGATGCGGCTTGCTCTTCATGACCTACCGTTTCGTTTGTCGATCAGAGTCACCTGTAAAGATGATTTTGGATCTCACACAGCCGCCCGTCAACATGGCAAGTGTAAAGAAAATGGAGCATCAAATCTCCGGCAGGCCAGATCAGGCAATCCGGGCTTTTTGTGATTTGCGCTATGGGCGGCACCGCATGAATGATTTAACCTTTGCATTTTTCGCACGCAAGGAAAGCTCATGCCGGTGATCGAAGTTCGCCACCCTCTCGTCAAGCACAAGATCGGGCTGATGCGCGAGAACAACATCAGCACCAAGAAGTTTCGCGAGCTGACCGCCGAAATCGCCCGCTTATTGACCTACGAAGCATGTAGTGATTTTGAACTGGAGCGTTGCACCCTGAATGGTTGGGCTGGAGAGGTTGAAATTGACCAGATCAAGGGTAAAAAGGTCACCGTCGTTCCCATACTGCGCGCCGGCATCGGCATGCTGGACGGCGTACTCGACCTGATCCCCAACGCCAAGGTCAGCGTCGTGGGTATTGCCCGCAATCACGAAACCCTGGCCCCCGAACCCTATCTGGAACGCTTTGTCGGCCAGCTCGACGAGCGACTGGCAATGATCATCGACCCGATGCTGGCTACCGGCGGTTCCCTGATCGCCACCATCGACATGCTCAAAAGCAAGGGTTGCAAACAGATCAAGGCACTGGTGCTGGTTGCCGCACCAGAGGGCATCAAGGCCCTGCACGCCGCCCATCCGGAAGTACAGCTCTACACCGCAGCCATAGACAGCCATCTGGATGAGCGCGGGTACATCATTCCCGGCCTCGGCGATGCCGGTGACAAGATCTTCGGAACCAAGGAAGCATGAGCACGACTGACCCCGTCTGGCGGACCGCACTTTCCGGCGCCCAAATCCTTTTTGTTGCGTTTGGCGCCACCGTACTGGTGCCCCTGCTGACTGGCCTCAACCCCAGTCTGGCCTTGCTTGGCGCCGGGGTCGGCACCCTGATTTTCCAGATCTGCACCAAGCGTCAGGTACCGATTTATCTCGGCTCCAGCTTCGCCTTTATTGCCCCGGTCATCTACTCGGTGCAAACCTGGGGCATGCCGGCCACCCTCGGTGCGCTGGCATCGGCCAGCTTTTTTTACTATGTCGCTGCCGGCCTGGTGAAATGGCGTGGCGTCGGCTTCATCCATCGCCTGCTGCCGCCGGTCGTAATCGGCCCGGTGGTCATGGTGATCGGCCTCGGGCTGGCCCAGGTAGCAGTCAGTATGGCTACCGGCAAGGCTGGCGCGCAACAGGTCGTGCCCTACGACACCGCTATCGCGATCGCTGCCATTTCCCTGCTGGTTACCATGCTGACCGCGATTCGCGCCCGCGGGCTGTTGAAACTGGTGCCGATTCTGGTCGGGGTGGCAGTTGGCTATGCGGTCTCGCTGGCGGTCGGCATTGTCGATTTCAGCAAGGTCAGCAACGCAGCCTGGATTGCCATGCCCGAATTCGGCACGCCGGAGTTCAATCTGGCCGCCATCCTGTTCATGATTCCGGTTGCCATCGCCCCCATTGTCGAACACGTCGGCGGCATTCTCGCCATCGGCTCGGTCAGCGGCAAGGACTACACCGCATCACCCGGCCTGCATCGCACGCTGCTCGGCGATGGTCTCGCGGTCAATGTCGTCGGCTTGTTTGGCGGCCCACCAGTCACCACCTACGGCGAAGTGACCGGTGCCGTCATGCTGACCCACAACTACAACCCGGTGGTCATGACCTGGGCTGCCGGCTTCGCCATCCTGATGGCCTTTGTCGGTAAATTCGGCGCCCTGCTGCAAACCATACCGATGCCGGTCATGGGCGGCATCATGGTCCTGCTCTTCGGCTCCATCGCCGGCATTGGCCTCAAAACCTTGCTTGATGCCAAGGTCAATCTGGCCAGTGCGCGCAACCTGTGTATCGTTTCAGTCACGCTGGTCACCGGCATTGGTGGCCTGGCGGTGCAGATCGGCAGCTTCTCGCTGCAGGGCATCAGTCTGTGCGGCGTGCTGGCCGTCATGCTCAACTTGCTGTTGCCTGCGGACGCAACACAGAGCAAGGAGTGACAGCAGCTATAATTCCACCCCCGTATCGCCGCCCCTAGCGCCCCCTGTGTCTGCCCCCAAACCGCTGATTTCCCTTCCTGCCCTGCCCAAGCCTGGCGCCCGCATCGATCTGCCGCTGCTCGCCGGTTCTGCCGACGCCCTGGCCCTCGCCGAACTAGCCGCGCGCAGCAAGGGCCGCACGCTCGCCGTCATCACCGCCAGCGCCGCCGATGCACAACGCCTGCTTGATGAAATCCCGTGGTTTGCACCGGAGATCAAGGTGCGCCTGCTGCCAGACTGGGAAACCCTGCCCTACGATCACTTTTCGCCACATCAGGATCTCGTTTCCGAACGTCTGGCAACGCTATGGGCGGCCTTGCAGGGTGAAGTGGAAATTCTGCTGGTTCCCGCGTCGACCGCAGTCAATCGGCTGGCCCCGCCGGAATTCATGGCCGCCTACACCTTCGAGTTCAAAAAGGGCCAGAAGCTGAATGCCGACAAGTTCCGCAGCCAGGTCACACTGGCCGGCTACGCCCATGTTACGCAAGTCGTCTCGCCCGGTGAGTACTCGATCCGTGGCGGCTTGATCGACCTCTTCCCGATGGGCTCGCAACTGCCCTACCGGCTCGACCTGTTCGATGACGAAATCGAAAGCATCAAGACTTTCGACGTCGACACCCAGCGTACCGTCTATCCAGTACCTGAAGTTCGCCTCTTGCCGGCCCGCGAATTCCCCATGGATGACAAGGGGCGCACCCATTTCCGCCAGTGTTTCCGCGAGCGTTTCGAAGGCGACCCAGCCAAATCGGGCATTTATAAAGACATCTCGACCGGCATCGCCAGCGCCGGCATCGAGTACTACCTGCCACTATTTTTTGACGAAACCGCGAGCATTTTTGATTACCTGCCGAAAGATGCGATCTTTGTCACCCATGGCGACGCCCCAGCCGCCATCGCCGCCTTCTGGAACGACACGCGCTCGCGCTACAACCTGTTGCAGGGCGACAAAGGCAGGCCACTGCTGACCCCGGATGAATTATTTCTTTCCGACGAAGCCTTCTTCACAGCAGCAAAATGTTACGGTCGACTGGCTTTAGAGCATAAAAATCTTGAAGCGGATGGCCGTCTGCCGAATATTGCCGTCGACCGGCGCAGCGATGACCCGCTCGGCGCACTAAAGAACCACCTCGCCAGCTACAAGGGCCGCGTCCTGCTGATCGCCGAAACCGCCGGCCGTCGCGAAACGCTCAACGCCATGTTTGCCGAACACGGCGTCAAACCCGAGGCCAGCGCCGACCTGGCCGGCTTCCTCGCCGGCAATGCCAAACTGGCGCTCGGCATCGGCCCGCTGCACACCGGTTTCACGCTGGAAAAACTCGCTTTCATCACCGAAACCGAGCTCTTCGCCGGTTCGCCGCGCCGCACTCGGCGCGAGGCACAGAAGAAAGCCACCTTCGACAACTGGCTGAAGGATCTCACAGAACTCAAGGTCGGTGATCCGGTAGTCCATGAAAGCCACGGCATTGGCCGCTATCAAGGCCTGGTACGCATGGACCTCGGCCTTGGCGAGCAGGAATTCCTCGAACTCCACTACGCCAACGAGGCAAAGCTTTTCGTTCCCGTCGCCCAGTTGCACGTCATTTCGCGCTACTCGGGTAGCGATCCGGAAAGTGCGCCGCTACACACCCTCGGCTCCGGCCAATGGGAAAAAGCCAAACGCAAGGCTGCTGAACAGGCGCACGACACCGCCGCCGAACTGCTGGCGCTCTATGCCGCGCGCGCCGCACGTCAGGGTCACGCCTTCGATTTCAAGGAAACCGATTACGAAGCCTTTGCCGATGGTTTTGGCTTCGAGGAAACCAATGATCAGGCCCAGGCCATCCTCGCCGTCATCGACGACATGCGTTCCGGGAAACCGATGGACCGCCTCGTCTGCGGCGATGTCGGCTTCGGCAAGACCGAAGTCGCGCTGCGCGCCGCCTTCTGTGCGGTGGCCGGCGGCAAGCAGGTCGCCGTGCTCTGCCCGACGACGCTACTCTGCGAACAGCATTACCAGACCTTTACCGACCGTTTTGCCGACTGGCCGGTACGTATCGCCGAAATCTCCCGCTTCAAGACCGCCAAGGAATCGGCGCTAGCCTTGCAGGAGCTGACTGAAGGCAAGATCGACATTATCATCGGCACGCACAAGCTGATCGGCAAAGACGTCAAATTCAACCGCCTCGGCCT
>CAXYZX010000148.1:0-6716 GCA_964293845.1 uncultured Dechloromonas sp. | reverse complement strand
CCGCCTGCGTTATCTGCTGGTCGATGAGTATCAGGACACCAATGCCTGCCAGTATCAGGTGTTGAAGCTGCTGACTGGTGTGCGTGGCCAATTTACGGCGGTGGGTGATGACGATCAGGCAATTTACGGCTGGCGCGGCGCCGACATCGAAAACCTGAAGAAGCTACCGGCCGAGTTTCCGGGGCTCAAAGTCATAAAATTGGAGCAAAACTACCGGTCGACCGTAACAATCCTCAAAGCAGCCAACAACGTTATCGCCAATAACGAAAAGCTGTTCGACAAGAAGCTGTGGTCAGAGTTGGGCTACGGTGACCCGATCTACGTGACCGCCTGCCGCGACAATGATGCCGAGGCCGAGGGCGTGATCATGAAGCTGCAGGCGCATCGCTTCGAACATCGCGGCAAATTCAAGGATTACGCCATCCTCTACCGCTCCAACCATCAGGCGCGGACTTTCGAGGAGTATTTGCGCGATCACCGGATTCCCTACCTCCTATCAGGTGGCAAATCCTTCTTCGACAAGGCGGAAATCAAGGACATCACCGCCTATCTGCGCCTGCTGACCAACGAAGACGATGATCCGGCCTTCATCCGCGCGGCGACGACGCCCAAGCGCGGGATTGGCGCCGCAACGTTGCAGGTGCTCGGCACCTATGCCGGTGAACGCCACGTGTCGCTATTTCAGGCGGCATTTGAGGAGGGTTTTGCCCATCGCGTGCAGGCACGGCAGCTAGAACCGCTGCTCGAATTCTGCCAGTTTATCAATCGCACCCAGGGTCGGGCGAGCAACGAACCGGCGCATCAGGTCTTGCCGGATCTGCTCAAGGCCATCGATTACGAAACCTATCTCTACGATCACGAAGAAGAACGTACCGCGCAAACCCGCTGGAGCAATGTCTGCGATTTCGCCAACTGGCTGAACAAGAAAGGCGAGGAGGATGGCAAAACGCTGGTCGACCTGACCCAGAGCATTGCCCTGATCAACATGCTGGACAAGCAGAATGATGAAGATTATGACGCCGTCCAGTTGTCCACCCTGCACGCGGCCAAGGGGCTGGAATACAAGCACGTCTTTCTGGTTGGTGTTGAAGAAGGGATTCTGCCGCACCGCGAATCCAGCGATCCGGGCAAGATCGAGGAAGAGCGTCGGCTGATGTATGTCGGTATCACCCGCGCCCAGCGTTCGTTACACATTTCCTACTGCGAGCGGCGCAAGCAGGCTCGTGAATTCATTCCCTGCGAACCTTCGCGCTTCATCGATGAAATGGGTAAGGACGATGTCCGCTTCTCTGGCGGCAAGAGCGATCCCTTGCCCGACAAGGCAACCGGCAGTGCACGCCTTGATGCGATGAAAGCCATGCTCGCCGGAAACAAGCGCTAACCGCTTGGTCACGGCGCGTTACAACAGGTTACTTTCTTGATGACATCCGGGCGCCAAGCACCCGCGTTATTCGGCACAAGGCAGCGCAATCTCGCAACGCCGGATGAAAAACGAATAAATGACCTCAAGGAGATTTACCATGATCAAGCAAATTATTGCCCTCGCTATTGCCGCTTCCTTTGGCGTCGCTCACGCTGCTGACGTCAAACCGGCGGTAGCCGATGTCAAGGCCGCTACTGCACCAGTAGTTGCAACGGCCAAGACAGAAGCCCCGGCCAAGGTACTGGAAGTGACTAAAACTGAAATGAAGGCGCCGGAAGCCAAATCGGCTGCTGCCGCACCAGCCGCTGCGCCGGAAGTGAAAAAGGATGTTGCCAAGCCGGCTGAAAAGAAAGCCAAGACCACGAAAAAGGCTAGCAAGCCGGTTGAAGCCAAGGCTGCACCGGAGGCTGCCAAGGTTGAGGCAGCGAAGGTTGCTGAGCCAGTCAAGAAATAAGGATAAGGCAACTGCGGTCAGCGCCAGCCCTCCAAAAGCCAGCCTGACCCGGGGCGCTCACAAGCGCTTTTTTTATTGCACAAAAAAAGGAGGCCGCAGCCTCCTTTTTGATTTGTAACTGAGCTTGCCTTACTTGACCTTGCCCAGAATGTGATCGACGGTCGCCTTGATTTCGCCATCGGACAGATCGGCCGCGCCACCTTTGGGCGGCATTGCGCCCTTGCCAGCAATTGCGCTCTTGTAAAGAGCATCCTTGCCTTGGGCAACGCGCGGCGCCCAGGCGCCCTTGTCGTCGACCTTCGGTGCGCCAGCGACACCGCTGTTATGACATGCACCACAAACCGAGTTGTAAATCGTTGCGCCATCTTTCGGCGCGCCACCAGCAGCCGGTGCGGCGGCCTTGGTGATTTCAAATTTGGCGACTGGTTGAATGCGCAGGTCGGCTTGATCGCTGCCGGCACTGCTGCTATCGGCCGCAGATTTGTAATTTCTGTTAGTAAGCGGGTAAATGATGGCGATCAGTACGATGGCGACGATGATCGTTGCCCACATGATGCCCTTGGAAGGATTCTTTTCGGCCATGCTGATTACCTCAATGCGCTAAAATAAAGTGCGCAATTATAACGGCTTGAGCATAAATCAAGGCAAAAAAAACCCCGCCTAAGGCGGGGTCAAAATTCTCGAAAGGGGGATTTCGAGAGGAGGGGTTCAATGCATGAGTGCACTTTATGCCTCACCTTGAAAGAAGTCTGTCGTCCTTTCGTGAGTCTTTGGTAACAAATTGTTGCGCTGCGGAATGACACGTCTCGGTGCTTGGATCATGATGCAAAAACGTGCGTAGTTACAAAACACGAAATTCCTGATTTTCCGCGACACACTACAATTCATGGAGGAGACACCATGCAGAAGTCGCTACACATCGATCCGGGCAAATGCACTGGATGCCTGCAGTGCGAGATGGCCTGTTCCTACGAGCATACCGGCACCATCAATCCGTCCAAATCCCGGATCAAGGTTTTTGATTTTGAACACGAAGGGCGCAAGGTGCCTTACACCTGCACGCAATGCGCCGACGCCTGGTGCATGAATGCCTGCCCGGTCGATGCGATTACGCTTGATCTTGCCACCGGAGCGAAAGTCGTCAGCGAAGCGACCTGTGTCGGCTGCAAGGTATGCACCATTGCCTGCCCGTTCGGTACAGTCAATTACATGGCGGATGTCGGTAAGGTTCAGAAATGTGACCTCTGTGGCGGTGATCCGAAGTGCGTGAGCGCCTGCCCGACAGCGGCCATCACCTATGTCGATGCCGAATGGACTGGTCTGGATCGCATGCGGTCCTGGGCTGCCAAAGCCAACACCACTGCCGTTGCGGCTTAAGGAGAGAGATCATGGGATGGAATAGAAAAGTCCTGCGCGTGAATCTCAGCGCTGGCACCTGCACCCCGGAGCCGCTGAACATGGCCTGGGCCAACGATTATCTCGGTTCGCGCGGTCTGGCCTCCAAGTATCTGGTTGAAGAAATCGACCCCAAGGTTGATCCGCTGGCGCCAGAGAACAAAATGATCATGGCGACCGGTCCGTTGACCGGGACCATGGCCTCAACCGGCGGTCGTTATACGGTGGTGACCAAGGGCGCGCTGACCAATGCGATTGCCTGCTCGAATTCAGGTGGCTTCTTTGGCGCTGAAATGAAATTCGCCGGCTGGGACATGATCATTTTTGAAGGCAAGTCGCCGAAGCCGGTTTATCTGTTTGTCGAAAACGACAAGGCCGAGTTGCGCGATGCTGCCCATTTGTGGGGTAAAACCTGCTGGGAAACCGAAGCGACGATCAAAGCCTTGCATCAGGACCCGCAGATTCGTGTCTCTTCAATTGGCGGTGCCGGCGAAAATCTGGCCTTGTTCGCCTGCATCGTCAACGACCTGCACCGTGCCGCTGGCCGTTCCGGCGTCGGTGCGGTGATGGGCTCGAAAAATCTGAAAGCGGTTGCCCTGCGCGGCACCCAGGGCGTTTCCGGGATCAAGGATTTCCCCGCCTTCATGGCGGCGACCAATGCCGGCAAAAAGGTGCTGGCCGACAATGCCGTGACCGGCCAGGGGTTGCCCAAGTACGGCACCCAGGTCTTGATGAACGTGATCAACGAAATGGGGGCGCTGCCGACGCGCAATCACCGCGATGTGCAGTTTGAGGATGCCGGCAAGATTTCCGCCGAAGCCATGCACGAAAAGCGACCGACCGATGGCAAGGCGCATCTGGTGACCAATGCCGCCTGCTTCGGCTGCACCATTGCCTGTGGACGGATTTCGAAGATTGATGAAACGCATTTCAGCGTCAAGAACAGCCCAAAATATTGGGGCGCTTCCGGCGGTCTGGAATACGAGGCGGCCTGGGCGCTGGGCGCGGCGAATGGCGTTGGTGATCTGGAAGCGCTGCAATATGCCAATCTGCTGTGCAACGAGCATGGCATGGACCCGATTTCCTTTGGCGCAACGGTCGGTGCAGCGATGGAGTTGCACGATTTGGGCATTCTGACCAAGGAGCAAATTGGGGTTGATGCGGTATTCGGTTCAGCCGAGGCACTGTGCAAGCTGGTCGAAATGACCGCGCATGGCGAGGGCTTCGGTAAAGAGCTTGGCATGGGTAGCGCCCGTTTGTGCGCCAAGTACGGCCGTCCGGATCTGTCGATGAGCGTCAAGAGCCAGGAGTTCCCGGCTTACGATGGACGCGGCATTCAGGGTATCGGGCTGGCTTATGCCACCTCCAATCGCGGTGCCTGCCATTTACGCGGTTACACGGTGGCTTCTGAAGTGCTCGGCATTCCGGTCAAGACCGACCCGCTGGCGACTGAAGGCAAGCCGGAGCTGGTCAAGGCTTTTCAGGATGCAACGGGGATTTTCGACTCGGCTGGTATCTGTGTGTTCACCAGTTTTGCCTGGACCTTGGCCGATGTGCAACCGCAGTTGCAGGCCGCCTGCGAAGGTGACTGGTCGATGGACAAGCTGAATCTGGTCGGTGAGCGGATCTGGAACATGGAGCGTCAATTCAATCTGGCGGCCGGCATGACGGCTAAGGATGACGATTTGCCGCCGCGCCTGAAGACCGAGCCGGCTAAAACCGGTCCGGCCAAAGGCATGGTCAGCGGCGTCGAGAAAATGATGCCGGAGTACTACAAGGTGCGCGGCTGGACGCCGGAAGGTGTGCCGGAGCAAGGCACGCTGTCGCGTCTGGGCCTGTAATTGTCCGGGTTTTAGGCCAAGCGGGGTCGCGCCAGTCGCTGCCCCGCTTTTCTTTCCCGATCGGAGAGATAAAACATGAAACACATCATTCTCGGTAACGGCCCGGCCGGCGTGGTTGCCGCTGAAACATTGCGCCGCGCCGCGCCAGGCGACGAAATCCTGCTGGTTGGCAACGAAGCCGCACCGCCGTATTCGCGGATGGCGATTCCTTATCTGCTGGAAGGCAATATCGATGAATCCGGCACCTATTTGCGGAAAACGGCAGGGCATTTCGAGCAACTGCGCATTCGCCAGCATGGTGGACGGGTTGTTGCGGTCAACGCCGAAAAACGCACGATTTTATTTGCCGACGGGCACTTTGAAAGTTACGACCGGCTCTTGATCGCTACCGGTTCACATCCGGTGCGCCCGCCAATTCCCGGCATCGATCTGCCGGAAGTGCAAACCTGCTGGACGCTGGAGGATGCCCGGGCAATTGCTCAACTGGCCAAGCCGGGATCGCGCGTCCTGCAACTGGGCGCCGGTTTTATTGGCTGCATCATCATGGAAGCGCTGGTCAACCGTGGTGTGCAGCTTACAGTCGTCGAGATGGGCGACCGCATGGTGCCGCGCATGATGACGCCGGAAGCCGGCAGCATGATCAAGCGCTGGGTTGAAAAGCAGGGGGTGCGGGTGGTGACCAAAGCCGGGGTCGAGCGGATCGAAAAAGGCGAGCAATCACCGTTGACCGTGACCTTGTCCACCGGCGAGGCGCTGGCCTGTGATCTGCTCATCGTTGCGGCCGGCGTGGCACCCAACGTTGCATTCCTCGAAGGCACCTCAGTGCATGTCGCCAAGGGCGTGCTGGTCGATGACACCATGCAAACCTCGGTGCCCGGCATCTACGCGGCGGGCGATGTGGCCGAAGCGCCGGACTTGTTCAGCGGCCGTCATCTGGTCGCTGCGATTCAGCCCAATGCAGCCGATCAGGCACGCGTCGCGGCACTCAATATGGCTGGGCAAACAGCTCGTATGAAGGGCGTGCTGGCAATCAATGTGCTCGATTCGATGGGCATGATTTCATCGTCTTTCGGCGAATGGCAGGGCGTTGCCGGAGGCGATGGCGTGGAGAAGGCGGACGAGGCCAATGGCCGCTACATCAGCCTGCAATTTGATGGCGAGTTGCTGGTTGGCGCGACCTCAATTGGCCTGACCGAGCATGTCGGTGCGCTGCGTGGCCTGATTCAGGGCAAGATCCGCTTGGGCGCATGGAAGCCGCGCCTGCTGGCAACGCCGACGCGCTTTGCCGAGGCCTTCATTGCCTGCCAGCGGCCGAACAGTTAGCCGATGCGCGTTACGGTCAAGCTCTATGCCACGCTCTCCGACTACCTGCCGGCGGGCAGCAAAAACAACCGCTTGGAAGTCGAGGTGGCGGAAAGTGTTACGGTCAACGCTGTTTTAAGCCCATTTTTATTGCCGCCCAAACTGACCCATCTGGTGCTTTTGAACGGCATCTTTATTCCTGCGGAGGAACGGGCTGCGGCGGTCCTCAAAGATGGTGATACCGTTGCTGTCTGGCCGCCGATTGCCGGTGGCTGACGGGCCTTTCCCGTGGAGCGGGAGC
>CAXYZX010000147.1:0-6732 GCA_964293845.1 uncultured Dechloromonas sp. | reverse complement strand
GCCGGTTTGATTTCGACATTGGCCAGCAGACCAAGCTCACGGCATAGAGCAGCGGCCTCGGCAAAGCGCGGAATAGGTTCGCCATCTCCGGCATCAAGCGCCAAAAGAACGTGATCAGGTGTTTCGCAAACCTTGCCAACACCATTCGTCGTGCGCTCCAGCGTTTCATCGTGAATAAGAACGGGCGTGCCATCCCCACTCAACATCACATCAAACTCAACCGCTCGGTAACCGAGGCGTGCCGCCAGACGGATGCCGGCCAGCGTATTTTCCGGCGCCTGCGAGCCGCCACCGCGATGGGCAAACCAGCGCGGCAGCGGCATTGGCATCAGAAGGGCTGCGATTTCTTCAGAGCCGGCTTGGCATTGAGCAATGCGTTACCACGGCTGACCGCCGCATCAAGCGCAGCCTTGGCCGGCTTGGTGTTGGCCCAGACCGCCTCCAATTCCTCATTGAGGATAATGCGCACCGGATCAATATTGGCAACCCGCATGCTCGGCTGAGCGCCCTTGCCATTCAAAGAGCCATAAGCCACTTGCAGGGTTGAATCTTCATCTTTGAGAATCTTGCTACGAACGGCAGCGCGAGCTGCGGGTGTCAGCGGCAACTGTCCATAAACACGAACAAGCTCAACTTGCATTTCAGGAGTCAGCATATAAGAGACAAACTTGGCGGCCTGCTTGTAATGAGCCGCAGACTGTCCGGCCCCCACCCACAGCGAGGCACCATCCGCCAAAGTATGCTGGCGACCACCATAGACATCGTCATGGAAAGGCAGCGCTGCAACACCGAGTTCGACACCCTTGGCTTCGCGGAAATCAGCAGCCTCGCGGGAATCGGTGGTGATCATCGCGCACTCGCCTTCCTGGAATTTGGCGCTGGCTTCATCACGACGGCCGAAATTCTTGAAATAACCCGCCTTGGACCAGGTTGCCATCATCGCTACATGCTTGACTTGCGGTAGCCCGTTGAAGGTCAATACACCCTTCTCACTCATTGCCGGCACACCGGAAACCGAGCTAACGTTATCGATGTGCACCCAGACCGGCCAGGACGAGGTGTAAGGGCAGGCAAAACCCGCATCCTGCAACTTGTCGAGCATGCCCTGCATCTCGAACCAAGTCTTGGGCGGCTGTTCCGGATCAAGTTTGGCCTTGCGCAATGCATTCTTGTTGAAGAACAGGACCGGCGTCGAGTAAGCCACCGGCAAGGCTACCAAGCGACCCTTGGCATCCGCCGCACCGGCCTTGAGATCGCCTGACAATTCGCTAACTTTCAGCGGTTCGCCGGCCTTGGCCATCATACTGTAGAGCGGCACGAAGCGTTTCGGATCACCCAGAACCTCGGCCATGTCATAGCGCCGAACCAGGTTGAGTGCCGTCGGCTTTTGTCCCTTTTCATGACGAACCAGTTTCAGCGTCGCTCCACTTTCCTTATTGAAGCGATCAACAAGCGCCTGCAGGCGCTCCTGCCCAACCGGCCCGAGATTATGGGAGAGCTCAAAGTCAGCGGCAGCAGCCGGAGCAGGTGCCGGCTTGGCGGCAGGTTTGGCCGGCTTGGCAGCCTGCACCGAGAAGGCCAGTGCTAGGCCAACAGCTGCGACCAGCGGACGAATGAAAAAGGACATAAACACTCCGGAACGGTAGTTCAAAAAAACGAAATTATAACCGCTAGCCAAAATCGTTCATGGAAGATCCATGACAAACAATAAAGTGCGCCGAAATAATGGACAAATAACAAATTGAAGCGCAGTGGCCATTGTTTTTGATGAATGTGCGAAAATTCGCGTCATGATCAAGCCTACTTCCCTACTAATTCTCGCTCTACTGACCCTCAGTGGCTGCGACCAGGTCGCCCAGAAAATGGGCATGGAAGACCCCGCCAAGAAGGAAGCTCGCCTCGAACCCGACGGCAAGGCGGTGGGCAGTGGCTGCCGGCAATCAGGGCGTGCCATAGAAGATTGCTACGCAATTTATTCCTGGCTGCCCAAATCAGCCGTTTTTGCGGGCTGGCGCGAGATGGATGAATACATGCGCGAAAACAAGCTGGAAACTATCGCGCCGCAATTACCCCCTCCGGAAGGCCCGGGTGGAGCCAGGAAAAAGAAAAAGGTGGCAACAACCACTGAGGGTGGCGAGGAAGCCAAGCCCGCCACTGACAAAGAAGCCACAAAAGAAGCGACCAAGGAAATGGCCAAGGAAGAAGGCAAGGCGGCTGCCAAGCACTGACCGGCAAGCGCATCACCAAAGGAAACTGAATGGGGCAGTTAGGATTTTTCAAGGGTATTCGCGCCAAGCTGATCGGGATTTTTGTCCTGATCAAGATGATTCCACTTGTTTTGATTGCCTGGTTTGCCTGGCACACCACCCAGCAACTAGGTGAAGAAATCTCGCTCAAGGCCGGCAACATGGCCGACGCCATGCTTTCCAGCATCAAAACGGTTGGCCAGACCGTCACCGATGACTCCATCCGCGCCCTCGACCTGCGTTCGCGCGAGGCCATCGAAGCATTAACCACTGATGCGGCCAAGGAAATCGCCGACTTTCTTTACGACCGCGATCACGACATCCGCTTTGCGGCTAGCCTTGAACCGTCGGAAGCCAACTTTCGCCACTTCCTGAGCGCACGAACTCGCACCCACTATCAACATGGCTCGTGGAAACTGGCCGAAGACGGCAAATCGTGGGTACCAGAAAAAACCATCAGCCGCGAAGCCAAGGTAACCCGAACGGTACTCAGCGACAACGCCAAGGATTTTCATATCAGGCCGCCGGAATATCTGGGAGAAGCAGAGCAGCGTCCAATTTTCGTCGAAATGAGCTACATCGACCTCAGCGGCCAGGAAAAAATCAAGGTCACAAACGGTACATTGACAGAAAAATCGCTCAAAAACGTCGTCGACCGCAACAATACCTTTATCCGCGCCGAAACCTACTTTGCTGAACTGAAAAAGCTCAAGCCGGGCGAAATTTATGTTTCAGATGTGATCGGTGCCTATGTAGCGACCCATGCCATCGGCCCCTACCTGCCAGCAACACTGGAAAAAGCCGGCAAACCCTTCAAGCCGGAAGAATCGGCCTACGCCGGCACCGAAAACCCCGTGGGCAAACGTTTCCGGGGCATCATCCGCTGGGCGATGCCGGTGGTGAGGAATGGTCAGATTAGCGGTTACGTCACCCTGGCGCTGGACCATGACCACATCCGCCAGTTTTCTGATCGACTGATGCCAACCGAAGAGCGTTACACACCAATTTCGGATCCAATCAAAGGTAACTACGCTTTTCTCTGGGACCACAAGAGCCGTTCCATTTCCCATCCACGCGACTATTTCATTGTCGGCTACAACCCACAGACCGGGCTACCGGAAACGCCTTGGATGGACGAGGATCTCTACAACGAATGGCAGGCCAGCGGCAAATCTGCGCAAGATTTCCTTGCTGAAACGCCGGCCTTCAAAGAACAAAACCTTAAGAAAAAACCGGCCAAGGCGCTGATCAAGGCCGGTACCGTGGCCCTTGACTGCCGCTACCTCAATTTCTCACCACAATGCGATGGCTGGAATGCACTCACCGAGCATGGCGGATCCGGCTCCTTCGTGATTTTCTTTTCCGGACTGTGGAAACTGACTACTGCTGCCGCAATTCCGTATTACACCGGACAGTACGGCAAATCACCGCAAGGCTTTGGCTTTGTAACTATCGGTGCCAATGTCGACGAGTTTCATAAGTCGGCAACCGAGACTGCGCAGAAAATCAATACGCTGGTCAACGAAAAGGATATTAGCTTCAAGGCACAGCGCAGCGAAATTCTCAATGACATAGAACGGAGCCTGACCTCGACGGCACTGGGCCTCTGGGTATCAACCTTGATCATGGTGCTGCTGGTGATTGGCATTGCAATCTGGATGGCCAATTTGCTGACCCGACAGATCACCAACATGATCGCTGGCATCCGCTCCTTCCAGAGCGGTAATCTGCAACACCGGCTACACGCCTCAAGCAACGATGAAATGGGTGAACTTGCACGCTCCTTCAATGGCATGGCCGATTCTGTTGAAGAGTCATTCAAGCGCCTCGAGGAAGCCAAAGAGAAGGCAGAAGAAGCCAACAGGCTCAAGTCCGCCTTCCTCGCCAACATGTCACACGAACTACGTACACCGCTTAACGGCATTCTCGGATTTGCCGAACTGATCAAGCTGGAAGCCAGTGAACCTGACCAACAGGAATACGCCGAGGTTATTGTCAAGAGCGGCTCTCACCTACTCAATCTGGTCAATGAAATCCTTGATCTGTCGAAAATCGAAGCCGGCGAAATCACCTTCAACTATATCGATACCCCACTGGGAACCCTCGCAACAGAAGCTGCTGTCACACATCAAGCCAGCGCCAGTGCCAAGGGGATCAACCTTGTACTCGACCTGGCTGACGACCTGCCCGTCACCATGCAGACCGACCCGACCCGACTACGCCAGATCCTCAACAATCTACTGAGCAATGCCGTCAAGTTTACGGACCATGGTGAAATCACGATGAGCGTTCGTGTGACTGACAAAGATATTGCCTTCGCCGTTAAAGATACCGGGCCGGGCATCCCCCCTGAAGCCCACCTTCAGGTCTTTGAAAAGTTCAAGCAACTGGAGAACTTCTTGACCCGGCAACACGATGGTACCGGCCTCGGTCTGGCACTCGTCAAGCAACTGGTCGAGCACATGAATGGGCGAATCACGCTGGAGTCTGAAGTTGGTGTAGGCTCCACCTTTACCGCTTACCTCCCCCGAGAACAGCACAATGAGTAACCGTAATGCACTAGTTGTTGATGACCATCCGACCAACCGCTTGCTCGGGCGTACCCTGCTCGGCAAGATGGGCTGGATTACGGATGAAGCGGAAAGCGGCGAACTCGCTCTGGAGAAGGCCAGGCAAACCGAATTCGCGATTATCCTGCTTGACATCAGCATGCCTGGCATGTCCGGTGAAGAAACCTGTGCCCGCCTGCGCGCCCAGCCAAACGGCGCCGCCATTCGTATCATTGCCTACACCGCCCATGCCTTTCCTGAAGAGCGGGAGCGTTTTCTTGCTGCAGGGTTTGACGAAATTCTGACCAAGCCGATTAACCGCCAGCGACTGGAAGAAGTCATCGGCAAAATTTAAACAAGACCGTGGCAGAAGCCCAACGGCAGCATCGGCTAACTCGGCCTCGCAAGGCGTATAATTCTGCCCCATGTCTGAAATCAATACGTTAGCTGGCGACGCTGCCAGCACACCAGCTGCCGAAGCAGCACCCGAAATCACCTTCGCCGATCTTGGCCTGGCACCTGAGCTATTGCGTGCTGTACTCGACGAAGGCTATACAAAACCCACACCGATCCAGGCCCAGGCCATCCCGCTCGTTATTGGCGGCCAAGACATCATGGGCGGAGCCCAAACCGGCACCGGCAAGACCGCCGCGTTTACCCTGCCCATACTGCAACGCATCCTGCCGTTCGCCAGCAGCAGCCCATCGCCAGCCAAACACCCGGTACGCGCCCTGATTCTCGCCCCTACTCGCGAACTGGCATTGCAAGTCTTTGAGTCGGTCAAATCCTATAGCAAGCACACCCATTTGCGCTCCATGTGCGCTTTTGGCGGCGTTGATATCCGGCCGCAAATTGCCGAACTGAAAAAGGGCGTCGAAATTCTTGTCGCCACGCCTGGCCGCTTGCTCGACCACGTAGAGAACAAGAGCGTCAGCTTCGCCTCGGTACAGGTACTCGTCCTCGACGAAGCCGACCGCATGCTGGACATGGGCTTTGTGCCTGACGTCACACGCATTCTCAACATGCTGCCAGCGCAACGCCAGAGCCTGCTCTTTTCGGCCACTTTCTCCGATGAAATCAAGCGTCTGGCCGACACCATGCTGCGCGCTCCGGTGTTGATTGAAGTTGCCCAGCGCAATCAGGTTTCCGAAAACATCACGCACCGTGTTCATCCGGTTTCCGAATACGGCAAACGGGGCTTGTTGATCAAGCTGCTGAAATCCAGTGAAATCCGCCAATGTCTGGTTTTCATGCGCACCAAGCAGGGTTGCTCGCGCCTGACCCGTGAATTGCAGCGCGCCGGCATCCACGCCGATGCCATCCATGGCGACAAGAGTCAACTGGAGCGGATCAAGGCACTGGATGCCTTCAAGGCTGGCCAGACGCATGCCCTGATCGCTACCGATGTCGCCGCTCGTGGATTGGACGTTGACGATCTGCCCTACGTCATTAATTACGAATTGCCGCACACCCCGGAAGATTACGTGCACCGCATTGGCCGCACCGGCCGTGCCGGCAAACTGGGCAACGCAATTTCACTGGTCAGCGCGCACGAAGTGGGCTATCTGGTGGATATCGAAAAGCTGATCAAGCGCCCGATCGAGCAGGTCGAAGTCGCTGGCTTTGAACCCGAACCGGAGTACGAATACCCTCCGGGTAACAAGAAGCGACGCAGCGCCACAGCCGTCAAAGCGCCGCTTGCGCACCCGCCGGAACGCAGTGAACGCTCGGCGCGTCCAGAACGTAACGAACGTCCCGAACGTCGCCCGATGCGGCGTAATCCCATGATTGCTGCGGATGGTTTTGACTTCAGCAAGCCCTACGACGACAGTTCACCTCGTGGTGAAATCCCTGATTCCCCCAATCCCCCGGCGCGCGTCGATCCGCACAAGCCAAAGCGCCCGGTTGCAGCACTGCTCGGTGGCTTGGGACGCAAG
>CAXYZX010000146.1:0-6736 GCA_964293845.1 uncultured Dechloromonas sp. | reverse complement strand
GTTTTCAGCGAAGGACCTGCCGGCTGCGGTCAACTGCTCGGAATGCTCGGAAATTATGTCAATTGCCAGCCACAACGGCACAACCAGCAGCAGCAACATGCCCAGCGTCATCACTGCAACGGCAGGTGCACGTCGATTAGCAAAACGTGCTTCGAGCGACTTAAGCAACGGCCAGGTGGCGACAACAATCATCGTTGCCCACACCGTGGCGGCCAGAAATGGGCGCAACACCCATACCGACATGGCAATCAGCCCGACGATACAAAACACCGCCAGCGTCGTACGCGTCAAGTCACCTCGAACATTAGTCAACTACGATAGTCCGCATTAATTTTTACGTAATCGTAAGAGAAGTCGCAGGTATAAACCTTGGCCTGCGCGGTGCCACGCCCAAGCGCCACACGCACCTTGATTTCGGCCTGAGCCATGACGCGCGCACCGTCTTCTTCCTTGTAGGCTGCCGCCCGACCACCATTTTCAGCAACCAGCACATCATCAAGCCAGACTTTGACCCCATCAACATCGAGATCATTGATGCCGGCGTAACCAACCGCTGCAAGGATGCGACCAAGGTTGGGATCGGAGGCGAAGAAAGCCGTCTTGACCAGCGGCGAGTGGCCGATGGCGTAACCGACCTTGCGACACTCTTCAATATCCTTGCCGCCTTCAACAGCGACCGTAATGAACTTGGTAGCGCCTTCACCATCACGAACAATCGCCTGGGCCAGTTCGACCGAGACAGCGATGATGGCCGCCTTGATCTCAACCCAGCCGGCATCGGCCTCAGAAACGAAAGCGGCGCCGGACTGACCGGTGGCAATCATGACATAGGAATCATTGGTCGATGTATCGCCATCCACCGTGATGCAATTGAATGAGGCATCCGCCGCCTCCTTGACCAGTTTTTCGAGCAGCGGCTGGGCGATGCCGGCATCTGTCGCCAGAAAACCGAGCATGGTCGCCATATTCGGCTTGATCATTCCAGCACCTTTGGAAACGCCAGAAATGGTGATTTTTTTGCCGTTGACCGCAACAATCCGCGAAGCCGCCTTGGCTACGGTATCCGTGGTCATAATGCCGTGCGCGGCGGCATGCCAGTTATCTGCCTTGAGATCGGCCTGCACAGCAGGCAAACCGGCCTTGATACGGTCGACTGGTAAAAGCTCGAGAATTACGCCGGTGGAGAAAGGCAGCACCTGTTCCGCATCAACCCCCAACAACACACCGACTGCAGCGCAGGTTGCTTGTGCTGCCTGACGCCCCGGTTCGCCAGTACCCGCATTGGCGATACCGGTATTGATGATCAAGGCACGAATTTCCTTACCGCCCGCCAGATGCTTGCGGCAAATCTGCACCGGCGCGGCACAGAAACGGTTCTGGGTAAATACACCAGCCACAGTGCAACCGGGATCCAATGCCACCAGGGTCAGGTCACGGCGATTTTTCTTGCGGATTTCAGCCTCGGCAACACCGAGGCGGACGCCGGCTACCGGGAACAATTGATCGGCAGCAGGAGTGGCGTAATTGACAGGCATTCTCGTAGCTCCAAAAGCATCAAGGCACCTGGTAGGTGCCTTGGGAGGAAACAGTAAAAATCAGGACAGTTTTCCGTGGCAGTGCTTGTACTTCTTCCCACTTCCGCAGGGGCATGGATCATTGCGCCCGACCTTGGGTCCGGCATCAGCTGGCTGCTGTGCTGGCGTTTCAGCGTCGGCACCCAGTGCCTCATCGTAACCGGCGTGCTGATACTGGACGTTCTGCACATCGGTGTGCTGAGCAACTTCCTCGACATCTTCCGGCGTGCGAATTTGCACAGTGAAAACGATGCGCGTCACTTCCTTGCGCACCATATCGAGCAAACCTTCAAAGAGTTCAAACGCCTCACGTTTGTATTCCTGCTTCGGGTTTTTCTGTGCGTAGCCGCGCAAATGAATACCCTGACGCAGATGATCCAGCGCCGACAAATGCTCGCGCCAGTGCGTATCAAGACTCTGCAACATGACATTGCGCTCGAACTGGTGGAAGGTTTCAGCACCCACCTGTTCAACCTTGGCCTGATATGCTTCATCGGCGTGCTGCACGATACGGGCAAGGATTTCATCGTCGGAAAGCGTCGGCTCATTCTTGAACCATACTGCAACCGGGGCCTCAATCAGCAGATCAGCCGCCAATGCGCGTTCCAGGCCTTCCATATCCCATTGCTCTTCGACCGAGTCAACAGGTACATGGCTACGGAAAATTTCGGAGATGACGCTGTGGCGCATCGCCATCGTCGTTTCAGAAATATCGTCGGTTTCCAGCAACTCATTGCGCTGCTGGTAAATTACCTTGCGCTGGTCATTGGAGACGTCGTCATATTCGAGCAATTGCTTGCGAATATCGAAGTTGCGCGCCTCAACCTTGCGCTGCGCCGACTCCAGCGAACGAGTGACAAGCGGATGCTCAATCGCTTCGCCTTCCGGCATTTTCAACTTATCCATGATGGCGCGCAGACGCTCGCCAGCAAAAATACGGAGAAGCGGGTCATCAAGTGACAAATAGAAACGCGAAGAACCAGCATCGCCCTGACGACCTGAGCGACCGCGCAACTGATTGTCGATACGACGCGACTCGTGGCGCTCGGAACCGATAATGTGCAAGCCACCAGCGGCCAGCACTTTTTCATGCAATGTCTGCCACTCTTCGCGCATTGCGGCGATCTTGGCATCACGCTCCGCCTCAGGCATCGATTCGTCGTGCTTGATAGCAGAGGTAGCTTTTTCAATACTGCCACCGAGCACGATATCGGTACCACGACCCGCCATGTTGGTAGCGATGGTAATCTGCCCCGGGCGACCGGCTTCGATGACAATTTCGGCTTCACGGGCGTGCTGCTTGGCGTTGAGCACCGAGTGCGGCAACTTTTCCTTGTCGAGCAGAGCGGAGAGCAACTCAGAGGCTTCGATCGAGGTTGTACCGACTAGCACGGGCTGGCCACGCGTGGAACAATCCTTGATGTCGGCAATGATTGCCGCGTGCTTCTCATCAGCGGTCTTGAAGACCAGATCGTTCATATCCTTGCGCACCATCGCGCGATGCGTCGGGATAACAACCGTTTCCAGACCGTAAATCTGATGGAATTCGTAGGCTTCGGTATCGGCTGTTCCGGTCATGCCGGAGAGACGACCGTACATACGGAAATAATTCTGGAAAGTAATTGAGGCCAGGGTCTGATTCTCGGCCTGAATCTGTACACCTTCCTTGGCCTCAACGGCCTGATGCAAGCCATCCGACCAGCGACGACCCGCCATCAGACGACCGGTAAATTCGTCAACGATGATAACTTCACCATTCTGCACCACGTACTGCTGGTCCTTGTGGAACAGCGTCATGCCGCGCAATGCGGCATTCAGGTGATGCATCAGGGTGATATTGGCAGCCTCGTAAAGGCTGGTACCTTCCTTGAGCAGGCCGTACTCGGCAAGCAATTGCTCGGCATGCTCGTAGCCGGCTTCAGACAAGTGAACCTGATGCCCCTTCTCGTCAACCCAGTAATCACCCTCAGCATTTTCCTCGGGAGCGCGGGTCAGATTGGGAACAACATCTTTCATGCGCAAGTAGAGATCAGTGTGATCGTCAGCCTGGCCGGAAATGATCAACGGGGTACGCGCTTCGTCGATCAGGATTGAATCCACTTCATCGACGATGGCGAAATTAAGGCCACGCTGCACGCGCTCACCGGCCGTGTAGACCATGTTGTCACGCAGATAATCGAAACCGAATTCGTTGTTGGTGCCGTAGGTGATGTCGGCAGCGTAGGCCGCCTGCTTGGCCTCGTGATCCATCTGCGACAGATTGACGCCGACGCTCAGACCGAGGAAACGGTGGAGACGCCCCATCCACTCCGAATCGCGGGTTGCCAGGTAGTCGTTCACCGTAATTACGTGAACTCCCTTGCCACCAATTGCGTTGAGGTAGGCAGGTAGCGTACCGACCAGGGTCTTGCCCTCACCGGTACGCATTTCAGCAATCTTGCCAAAGTGCAGAACCATGCCGCCGATCATCTGCACGTCGAAATGGCGCATCCCCAACTCACGCTTGCCAGCTTCACGAACCACAGCAAAGGCTTCGGGCAGCAAGTCGTCAAGCGATTCACCATTGGCGTGACGCTGACGGAATTCCTCCGTCTTGGCGCGCAATTGCTCATCGCTCAAGGTTTCAAGTGACGGCTCAAGCGCATTGATGCGCTTGACGGTCTGGAAATATTGTTTGATCAGCCGGTCGTTGCGGCTGCCGAAAATCTTTTTGAGTAGGCCGGAAATCATCGCGTTGGGATATGGTTGCGCAGTGCAGCAAAGCGCCGATTCTAGCACGCCGCTACCGGCAGACGATTACGACCTAAATCAAGGCGTTAATGCCAGCGACGCTTGAGTTGCGCATACTCTTCACCCTTCTGCAGGAAAAGTGCAGGGTTCTGCGCAACCCCGAACATACGCACCTCGAAATGCAGGTGTGATCCGGTCGAACGCCCGGTTGAGCCGACAGCACCAATCGATTCGCCGCGCTTCAACATCTGCCCGGCTTTGACATTCATACGTGACAGATGGGCATAACGCGAAATCAGCCCATCGCCGTGGTCGACGTCAATCAGGTTTCCGAATTCGTTGTGATAACTGGCGCTCAGCACCACACCATCGGCTGCCACGACAACCGGCGTTCCCGCTTCGGCATTGAAATCTATGCCTTCATGCATGGCCCGCAAACCAGCAATTGGATCGGACCGGTGCCCAAAAGGCGAACCCAGCATGGCCGCCTTGACCGGCAATGTCGTTGGCAACAAGCGCTCCTTGACCCGCTTTTCGAGGAAGCTGGATTCCAGCACCGCCAGTTCATCGGTCTTGTTATCTATCGTTTGCGCCAGACGCTCAATTTCGCGCTGAAGTTCGCCAGCAGTCATTGGCGCAGCAACAAAAGGACCGCCCTGCCCCGGTTTATCAGGCTTGCCTGACTCACGTTTGATACCGGCCAAACTCGAAAGCCGATCACCCAGGGTATCCAGTTGCAAAACCTGCGCCTGCAACTCGCCGAGGCGGGTTGCCATCATCTGCATATTATTGGTGACGTAATCCTGCGTTTTGCGGGATTCCTTGTACTGTATCGAAGCCAGCAGGTTCTCAATGACCGGCAGACGCAAATGAACGGACAGCCATGAAAAGGCTGCCGAGGTAAAAAAAACCAGCAATAGGAATGCCACGACCACCATCATCAAATGACGGGGCATAATAGTAATTGTTCGCGCCGCCTTGAGATGGCGCGATACCAGAATAATCTGCACGGAACCTCCTATGTACAAAGGGCCAGAGCAATACCTCGACAGCGATGCTGCCGCCAGCAGGGTCATGGCCCATGCTCGGCTCTTGCTCAAGCTCTCACGGCGCTTTGAAGCGATTGCCCCAGCAGGGTTTCGCCACACGGCACACGTTGCCAATTACAAATCGGGGAAAATAATTATCCACACCGACAACGGTGCGGTCGCTGCCAAAATTCGCCAGATGAGTCAGCGTTTGTGCAGCGAGTTATCGAAAGGCGGAGCGGAGTGTAACGGCATTGAGGTAAAAGTACAACCCCGCCAAATCCCTTACCAATCAACGAGTTCAACCCAGAAGCCCCTTTCAGTCAGCGCTTGCGGGGTATTGCGGTCAACCAGTGAAAACCTGCCAAAAGGACCGTTGCGCGACGCGCTGGATCGCCTTCTTGAGAGCGCTGCTAGACGGGAATAACAGCAACGCGCTCGATGATCATCAGGGCAAAAACAATCAGAGCAAAGACAATCCCGTAGCGAAACAAGCGCCAGGAAACAGCAAGGTAGTAGCGGTTGCCGGTAACGACATAAATCAGCAGGCTGGCGCCTATCGCCACGACCAGAATGACTGCCAGCAGGCGTAGCAGCCACATAGACGTCAGGCTGGCTGGTTAAGCCAGCGGGCAACCCCGGCCGGTGCATGCTCTGCATCTTCGAAGGTGGCAAATTCCCAAGACTCCGGGTGATCAAGCAGTTCGCGGGCCAGCAGATTATTCAGCGCATGGCCGCCTTTGTGCGACGAAAAAGCTGCCAGCAAGGGATGACCAAGCAGATACAAGTCGCCGATTGCATCCAGAATTTTGTGTTTTACGAACTCGTCGCCGTAACGCAGGCCATCCTGATTCAAAACGCGGAATTCATCGAGAACGATGGCGTTTTCCAGACCACCACCGAGAGCGAGGCCATTTTCGCGCAGGTATTCAACCTCCTGCATAAAACCGAAAGTACGCGCACGTGACACTTCGCGCGCATAGGACTGTTCCGAGAAATCGATCTCAGCCTTTTGCGCCGACTTATCGATCGCCGGATGATTGAAAACAATGGAAAAGGCCAGACGATAGCCGTCGTAAGGCTCGAAACGCGCCCACTTGTCACCATCACGAACTTCGATGGACTGGGTGACGCGGATGAATTTTTTAGCCACATTTTGTTCTTCGACACCAGCAGACTGGATCAGGAAAACAAACGGGGCGGCAGAGCCGTCAAGGATGGGCACTTCCGGCGCATCAAGATCAACCCAAGCGTTATCGATACCAAGCCCGGCAAAAGCCGACATCAGGTGTTCGATAGTTCCAACTTTAACTCCGTCCTGTTCCAGGCAGGAGCACATGCGCGTATCCCCGACAAGAACTGCTTTGGCGGGAATCTCTACAGGCTCTGGCAAATCGACACGAC
>CAXYZX010000145.1:0-6761 GCA_964293845.1 uncultured Dechloromonas sp. | reverse complement strand
TAACTCCCGAGGGCGAAGCGTTCTACCTGCGCTCCCGGCGCATCCTGGCTGACATTGAAGCGGCGGAAAACGAAGTCGTTCAGGCCGGTGTGCTCCCCAGGGGGTTGTTGCGTCTGCATTGCGGCTCGGCTTTCGGCATGCACCAATTGGCCCCGGCGATCCCCGGCTTTCTTGAGCGCTACCCCGATGTCAAGCTGGACCTGACGATTGACGACCTGGCCCCCGCCAATATGGAAGAAGGTGTTGATCTCGCCATCCGCATCGGTGCTCTCGATGAGTCGTCGATGGTTGCCCGCCGCATTTGCAGCCTGGAGCGCGTTATCTGTGCGGCACCGAGCTATCTGGGACGTTGCGGTACGCCGAAAACCCCCGATGATTTGCAGCAGCACAATTGCTTGTGGATCACCAGCCTGCCGGTGCTGCGACGCTGGCCTTTTGATACGGAGGATGGCATACGGGTCGTTCATATTGACGGCAACGTCGTGGCCAATAATGCCGAGGCCGTGCTGCAACTGGCGATTGCCGGTGTCGGTATCACGCGCCTGACTGACGTTATTGTTGGCGACGCCATCCGGCGTGGCGAGCTGGTGCCGATTCTCACAGATTGGCACCATGTCGAGCCAGTGCCGCTTTACGCTACTTATCCCAGTGGGCGCAACCTGTCACCGAAAATTCGCGCCATGGTTGATTTCCTGGTGGAACAATTTGGTTCGGCGCCGTGGCGCCGAGTGGCCGAACGAACCCGCCGCCGTGCACTTAGCTCCAGATCCGTGTCGCCCCAACCGTGAGCAGTCCAAGGTAGGTCGCGGTCAGCGAACCCGCCAGGTGAACCGACGCGAGAGCAATGGCCCAGGCAGGCTGGCCGGCGAGCAGGCGTTCGACAACTTCGGCTGAAAAAGTCGAAAAAGTGGTCAGGCCGCCGAGAAAGCCAGTGATCGCAAACAGCTTCCAGGCCAGTGGAAAATGCGTGTTGATATGGAATATTCCAACCGCAACGCCAATCAGATAGCCACCGATCACGTTGGCAGCCAGGGTGCCCAAAGGTAGTGCAATAAGTAACGGGTTGAGTGCCATCCCCAGCAGCCAGCGTACCCAGGCGCCGAGTGCGGCACCGGCGCCAATGGCGAGAAAATTGAGCGCAGAAAGATTGTGCAGGGCAGACATGGGTTGAATTGTAGCGGTTAGAGTGCCTCTGCCGGTTAAAATGGCATGATCGAAATCAGAGGTTTTACCGTGAGCAGCCCCATCAAGCCAGAAGTTGCCCCTGCCGCAAATTTTATTCGCAACATTGTGGAAACCGATATTGCCGCTGGCAAACACGCCCTGCGCCATTGGGCCGGGCACCCGGGAACGGCTGCAGATCACGCTGCCGGCGCCCTTGATCCGGCCAAAATCCGCACGCGTTTTCCGCCTGAACCCAACGGCTACCTGCATTTTGGCCATGCCAAGTCGATCCTTCTCAACTTCGGTCTGGCGCAGCAATATGACGGTTGCTGCCACCTGCGTTTTGACGACACCAATCCGGAGAAAGAGGATCAGGAATACGTTGATTCCATCATCGATGCCGTGAAGTGGCTGGGCTGCAGCTGGAATGACAACCTCTATCAGGCATCCAATTATTTCGACTGGATGGCGCAATTTGCCGAATATCTGATCTCGGCTGGCCACGCTTACGTTGATAGCCAGTCCGCTGACGAAATGCGCGCCAATCGCGGCACACTGACGCAGCCCGGCAAGGATTCACCTTTCCGTTCGCGCAGTGCCGAAGAGAATATGGATCTTTTCAAGCGCATGCAGGCAGGCGAGTTTGCTGATGGTACGCATATCCTGCGCGCCAAAATCGATATGGCCGCGCCGAACATCAACCTGCGTGACCCGGCGATCTACCGCATTCGCCACGCTACGCATCACAATACCGGTGATAAATGGTGCGTGTACCCGATGTACACCTTTGCCCATCCGATCGAAGATGCGCTGGAGAACATCACGCACTCGATCTGCACTCTTGAGTTTGAAGACCAGCGGCCATTCTACGACTGGCTGCTCGAACGCCTGGCTGAAGGCGGCCTGCTGCAGCGCCCACTGCCGCAACAGATCGAATTCTCACGCCTCAACCTGACCTATGTGGTTCTCTCCAAGCGCAAGCTGATCCAGCTCGTTGAAGAAAAGCACGTCGATGGTTGGGATGACCCGCGCATGCCGACGTTGGTTGGCGCCCGCCGTCGTGGCTACTCGGCCGAAGGCTTCCGCCTGTTCGCCGAGCGTATCGGTGTCTCGAAGAACGACTCGCTGATCGACTACGTATTGTTCGAAGATGCGATGCGTGAAGTGATGAACGAGTCCGACCAGCGCCGTATCGCCGTTCTTGACCCGGTCAAGCTGATCATCGACAACTACCCGGAAGGGCAAGTCGAAGAATGCTTCGCACCCAACCACCCGCTGCACCCGGAACTGGGCCAGCGCAGCATACCGTTCAGCCGCGAACTGTGGATCGAGGGTGAAGACTTCATGGAAGTGCCAAGCAAGGGCTTCCGCCGCCTCTTCCCTGGCAATATGGCGCGTCTGCGTTACGGCTACGTGGTCAAGTGCATCGGCTGCGACAAGGATGAAAACGGCAAGGTTGTCGCGGTGCACTGCGAATATCTGCCCGAAACCAAGTCCGGCACGCCGGGTGCGGATAGCGTCAAGGTCAAGGGTAACCTGCACTGGCTATCAGCCGCCCAGTCGTACCAGGCCGAAATTCGCCTCTTCGAGCGCCTGTTCAAGGTGCCGGCCCCCGGTAACCGTCGTGAAGGCGATGCGCCCGAACTCGAACGCAACTTCCTTGACGACCTCAATCCGGATTCACGCCAGACCATTACCGCCCAGCTCGAACCCAGCCTGCGTGACGCCAAGCCGGAAGAGCGCTTCCAGTTCGAGCGCCATGGCTATTTTGTGGCTGATCGTGTCGACTCGAAAGAGGGGCTGCCGGTGTTCAACCGTGCCGTGACCCTCAAGGACTCGTGGGGCAAGGTTGGGGTTTGAACCCGTCTGGTATGAACATCCGTAACATCGAACAACTCGGCCAGGTCTTTACGCCGCCCAAAGTGGTGGCCTTCATGCTCGATCTTTGTCAGAACAAGGGTCGGGCGCTGGAGCCTTCGGCTGGCGACGGAGCGTTTTTTGAGCTGCTCAAGGCGCGCCATGCCGATTGTGTCGGTATTGAAATCGACCCACAGGTGGCCCCCGCCGGGAGCGAGGTCCGCGATTTCTTCGATTACCCGCTCAGCGAGCAGTTCGACACCATCATCGGCAACCCGCCCTATGTGCGTTTTCAGGATGTTGCGGTCGACACGCGAAAACGCCTCAAATCTGATCTCTTTGACGGGCGCAGCAACCTCTTTCTGTTCTTCATCGAGAAATGCGTTCGCCACCTGAAACCTGGCGGCGAGCTGGTCTTTATTGTGCCGCGCGAGCTGATCAAGCTGACCGCCGCCAAAAAGCTGAACGCCTGGCTCTACGAGCAGGGCAGCATCACGCATTTTTACGAAACCGGCGATACCCGGGTTTTCGATGAACACACGCCCAACTGCGCCATTTTCCGTTTCGAGAAAGGGCGCAGCGATCACCAGATGGCTGATGGCCGGCGTTTTGTGGAAGTCGACGGTCAGTTGATGTTTCTCCGCGACGATTACAGCGTGCGTTTTGCCGATGTCTTTGCGGTCAAAGTTGGCGCTGTATCGGGGGCGGATCAGATTTATACGCACCCCAAGGGCAATATGGAATTCGTCTGCTCGAAGACTGTGGAGACCGGCGAAACTCGCCGCATGCTCTACGGCATCAAGCATCCGCATCTCGACAAGCACAAGGATGAACTGCTCGCCCGGCGCGTCAAGACTTTTGACGAAAGCAACTGGTGGCAATGGGGACGCGCTTTCCCGATCAATCTGCACCCGCGTATTTACGTCAATGGCCGGACGCGCAAGCCCGAGCCTTTCTTTCTGCACGACTGCAATAGTTTTGATGGTGCGGTCCTCGCGTTGTTTACCAAAAACCAGCGCATGCCGCGCCGCGACCTGATCGAGTGCACGATGCTGCTTAATAAGGAAGTCGACTGGCAGCAACTCGGCTTTGTCTGCGATGGACGCTTCCTGTTCACCCAGCGCAGTCTGCAAACTTCTCTGCTGCCGGAAAAATTCGCCCGTTTTCTACCGTCTGAATAGTCCTGGGACGTCGTATGACCTTCACTCAAATGCTCGCTGCCGCCTGGCAAAAAAACAATTCCCTGCTTTGCGTTGGCCTTGATCCCGACCCGGCCAAATTTCCCGCTCAATTGAAGGGGCGCGATGACGCAATTTTCGAATTCTGCGCTGCCATCGTCGACGCCAGTGCCGATCTGGTCTGCTCCTTCAAGCCGCAGATCGCCTACTTCGCGGCGCGTCGTGCTGAAGAACAGCTCGAAGCCTTGATAGCCCACATCCACGAAAAGCATCCAGGCATTCCAGTCATTCTCGACGCCAAGCGTGGCGATATCGGCTCGACCGCCGAGCAATACGCCGTCGAAGCCTTTGAGCGTTACCAGGCTGACGCTGTTACGGTCAACCCGTATATGGGCCGCGATTCTGTCGATCCTTATCTGGCCTATCCGGACAAGGGCGTTATCCTGCTCTGCCGGACCTCCAATCCCGGCGGTTCCGACCTGCAGTTTCTCGAAACAAATGGTGAAAAATTGTATGAGCGGGTGGCCCGTCTGGCCGCCACGGAATGGAACAGCAGCGGCCAGATCAGCCTTGTTGTCGGGGCTACCTTTCCGGCCGAAATCGCCCGTGTGCGCGCCATCGTCAGTGATATGCCGTTGCTCGTGCCGGGCATCGGCGCTCAGGGCGGCGACATCGAAGCGACGGTCAAGGCCGGGCGCACGGCCAATGCGGCAGGCTTGATGATCAACTCCTCACGTGCCATTCTCTATGCCGGCAAGGATGAAAACTTTGCCGCAGCCGCCCGCCTGGTAGCGCGCGAAACCCGCGACGCCATCAATCTCTATCGCTAAGGAATTCTCATGCGCCTCGACGACCAACGCGAAAGCGACAACCTGGAAGACCGCCGTGGCAGCGGAGGTGGTGGTATGCGTTTTGGGGGCGGCCGCATGGGTATCGGCACCATCGCTATCGCGCTCGTCGCCAGTTATTTTCTCGGCATCAATCCGCTGACTGTGCTCAACATGCTCGGTGGTGGCGGCATGCCGGCGCTCGAGCAAAGTGCGCCGGCGGCCAAGCGGCCACCGGCCGACGACGAAACCGCCCGTTTTGTTTCCAAGGTCCTGGCGTCGACCGAAGATACCTGGAACGAGGCCTTCCGCGCCAACGGCCAGAAATATCAGGAGCCCAAACTGGTACTGTTCAGCGGCGTGACGCCCACCGCCTGCGGTACCGGGCAGTCTGCCATGGGGCCTTTCTACTGCCCGGGCGACCAGAAGGTTTATATCGACCTCGTCTTCTTCCGTGAATTGAAGGAGCGCTTCAAGGCGCCTGGTGAATTTGCCCAGGCCTACGTCATCGCCCACGAAGTTGGCCACCACGTGCAGAACCTGCTTGGCATCGCCGACAAGGTGCACGCCACCCAGCAACGAGTCGGCAAGGCCGAGGCCAATGCGCTTTCCGTGCGCATGGAACTGCAGGCTGACTGCCTGGCTGGTGTCTGGGGCAAGCGCACCGACACCATGAAGAACGTTTTGGAGCCGGGCGATCTCGAAGCCGCCCTGACCGCCGCCTCGGCGATTGGCGACGACCGTCTGCAGCAACAAGCGCAAGGTCGCATCGTGCCGGAAAGTTTCACCCACGGCAGTTCTGCCCAGCGCACGCGGTGGTTCAAACGGGGTTTTGAAACGGGTGACATGAATCAGTGCAACACTTTCAAGGCGGCACAGCTGTAAGCTGCTTTGAGTCCAGTCGAAACTGCCATTCTGCCGGGGAAAAACCAGCCACGCTGGCGCCGCTGGGCGCGAGAAGGGCTGTTTGTTCTGGCGGTATTCGTCAGTTTTCAACTCTGGCAGGCGCGTGATACGCCGCGTGGCCCAGCGCCCAACTTTGCCGGGCAGCGCTTGGATGGCAGTAGTTTCGATCTCGCCACCTGGCGCGCCCGCTATCCGGGCCAGGCAACGCTGCTCTACTTCTGGGCTGAGTGGTGTGCGGGGTGCAAAACCACCGCCGGCAACGTCAGCGCCATAGCTCAGGACTGGCCGGTGACGACGCTGGCGATTCAGTCCGCATCGCCTGAGTCGCTGGCCAAAACCATGGCCGAGCGCGCCTACCATTGGCCGACCCTGCCCGATGCCCGGGGCGATATCCTGCAGCGCTATGGCCTGCGGGGCATGCCGGCTTTCATCATCATCAATCCGGCGGGCGACATCGCATTTGTCTCGGTCGGCTACACATCAGAAATCGGCCTCCGTCTGCGCTTGTGGTGGGCGAGCCGTCAAACCTCATGAAACCGCTTTTAATCCTGCTCATCGCCGGCCTGCTTGGCTGCAGTACGGCGGCTATTGCTCTGCCTAAGCATGCTCCGGTACCCGGGGGGATTGCGGTCATCGAACTCGGTTCGGACAAGTTGGCAGCTCCCGGCGCACGCTGGGGGGAACTGCCACTGGCCGTGGTGCGTGACAACGGGCGCTGGTTTGCCTTGCTTGGCATACCGCTCGACACCTTGCCCGGTGAACTGGAAATCAGCGTTTCTGGTGCGTCGACCGCAACCGTCAAAAAAGTAAATGTCCAGATCAAGAATTA
>CAXYZX010000144.1:0-6790 GCA_964293845.1 uncultured Dechloromonas sp. | reverse complement strand
GGCAAGATGGGCGGGCGCATCCAGAACATGATGCTCAAGGGCAAGTTGATCGATCCCGCCAAAACCTACAAGGTGGCTGGGTGGGCACCGGTTTCGGAAGAGGCCAAGAATGCTGGCGAGCCGATCTGGGATGTTGTTGCGACCTATCTGCGCGATATAAAGACGGTCAAACAGATCAGCCTCAACCTGCCGACGCTTAAAGGTGCGGCCAACAATCCGGGGATGGCATGATGAAAAATATTGGCCTGCTTAAGCAATTGCTGGCGGTCGGCCTGCTGGCAGTCTCTTCTCTGAGCCTGGCGGCTGATTGGGCGCCAGGCAGCACTGACTGGGACAAGCTGCCCGAGGTCAAGAAGTCAAAGCTTGCCCTCTATCTGACGCCGCAACAGGCCTACGACATGAAGAAGGCCAACCCGAAAGGTGTTGCTTTCTTCGACGTTCGCACCCGTGCCGAAGCGATGTACGTCGGCTGGCCCACTGATGCCGATGCGTTGATACCCTATGTCGAGCACCCTGAGTTGATGACCGAGTGGGACGACAAGCGTTTCATGTACAAGCTGGAACCGAATCAGGATTTCGTGCCGGAAGTGGAGCGTCGCCTGAAGGAAATGGGGCTGGGCAAGGACGCCACAATCATTCTCGTCTGCCGCTCCGGCGACCGTAGCTCGAAGGCCCAGGATCGCTTGCAGACGGCCGGATACAACAAGGTCTACGGTATTGCGGAAGGCGTCGAGGGCGACACCGTCAAGGACGGCCCGAAAGTCGGACAGCGTGCGGTCAACGGCTGGAAGAACGCCAATTTGCCGTGGACTTACAAGCTGGATAAAACCAAGATGTACTTTCCGCGCTGATTAGCCGGTTTGGTAAAAAGGCCCGCCAATTTTTCCGGCGGGCCTTTTTATTTCTGTAGCTTATTGACTACTCAAACGTTTGCCAAATGAAACTGCATACGCCGGGGAACGGAAGCGTAGAACCGGGTCGTTAGTGGGAACAATTCCATCGGCCATGATTAGCGGGTCGTAGTTGATAGTTTCGCACTCGGCACCTTTTTGCGCCATGGCGCTCTTGATGGTCAGGGTGCCAATCTTGACCTGCTTGCGCTCTTCCGGCCAGGCGATGGTCGGGTTGTCTTCGATATCGCCTGCTTGGCCGATGGTCAGCATCATGTCCCAGCGAAGCGGCGCCAGTTTGCTGCGGTCGACCAGCACCTGCTCGAGAAAATTGGCGCCGGCGGTTTTCAGTTCATCTTCGGAGAGACGTTTTTCGCCATCCTGCGGCACGAAGCGCCAGCGGCCGAGGGTGGTTTCATTTTTTTTGTTGATGAACTTGAAGGTGTGAATGCCCCAATAGGCGCTGTTGGCATAGCTGCTCGGCGGATTATTGGCGGCCAGGTATTGGCCTTGAGCCAGGCTGTCCGGGTGGCTGGCCTTGAAGGCTTTCATTTTCTCCGGGTCAGGCTTGCCGGTTGCCGGGTCGGGCTGCAGGGCGAGCATCAGGTCGAGGAAGGTTTGCGGTTGAGCAGCGCCAAAGATCGGTGTGTTGAGCATCGCCATCTGGTGCAGCTTGCCGTCGGGTAGCTTGAATTGCAGCGCCATGCCACGCACGCTCCTGGCGGTATCAGGGGCTTTGGGATTGCCGCCGCCCAATGAAAAGCGGGCAATAACGGGTACCGGCTTGGTTGAGAACAAGCTTGAGCGGGTGTAGGCGGCAGCTTCCGGCGTACCGACGAACTCGCCAAGCGCGCAAGTTCCTTTGATGTGGTTGCGGCGCTCGCCCGGTGTCACGCCAAAGGCGCCTTCGATGGCCGCCACGGTTTGGTCTGGCGCAGGTTGATTTGCGTTCGCCGTGTTTATCGATCCGCTCAGGCAGAGCAACGTGGCCAGCGCATATTCTGGATAGGTGTTTTTTTGCATTTGTGGACTTTCGGTTGGGGGATTACTTGTGTTCGAGCTGGTCGTAAACTGCTGTAGCGACACGGGCCAGTTCACCTTTATCGATGCCGGCTGACAGCGCGTAGCCAAACTTGCCGTCGATCCAGTAAAAGACATTGACCGGGCCCTCCTGGGCGAAGCGGAAACCGGTGTCCTGATTGGCGGTGTTTTCTGTCGTTACGTAGAGCGTCAGGCGCTGACCGCTGGCGTCGTGGTACATGAACTGGGCGACCGGGCCGCTGCTGCCAGGTAACAAGCGGCCACCGATCAGTTCATAGCCGAGCGCACCCAGTTTGGGTGGATGTACCGGTGTGCCAAGTCGTTTCGACAGCCAGGTAACGAGCTGATCTTCCTGTTCGGCCCGCACTTCCACTGGGCGCCGGACATCCGGGCTGAAGACGACGTGGGCGACGGCGGCCTGCCGGGAAAGCGGGACGACCTGAGCGCTGCGAGTGAGCGGCTGGTACTGGCCGTGTGCCAGCCAGCCAGAAACGCCGCTGACCATGGCGATGAGCAGACCGGCGGCAATACGTTCGAGCGACCAGCCTGAAAAAAATGGGCGTTTTTGCACGTTGACCGCACTACTTTGCGGCAGCGTGGCCAGCGCCATGAGATTTTCCGGCAACGGCTCATCCAGCAGCGGATTGAACAGTTCCTTGAGTGCCATGTTTTGCGCCTGATAAGACTGCAGGCGTTCCGCTTCATCCGGATGACTGGCCAGATACTCCTCAACTTCGGCCCGCTGCGCCTCAGGCAGGGCGTTGTCGACGTAGGCGTGCAGATTGGTTTCGTTGATCGGGAGCGGCTTCATCGCACGACCCTCAGATTGGCGCCGGAAGTGCGGCCTTCCATGACCACCCGCAGCCGTTCACGACCACGGGACAGGCGCGACATGACGGTGCCGATGGGAACACCTAGGGTGCTGGCGATTTCCGCATAAGCCATATCCTCCAGTGCCACCAGCAACAGCACCGCGCGCTGTTCATCCGGTACCTGGCTCAGGGCATGGGCAATGTCTCTGACTTCCAGAACATCGCTTTGGGTGGCTCGCGTCGGCACTTCGAAATCGTCCTCTTCCATTGAGTAAGTGGGCAGGTTGGGGCGGCGTATCTGATCGACCCGCAGGTTGTGCATGATGCTGAACAGCCAGGCGCGCAGATTGCTACCTGGCTGCCATTGCGCGACGTGCGACCAGGCACGTTCCAGGGTGTCCTGTACCAGGTCGTCGGCAGCCGCACGGTCGCCGAGCAGCGCCCGCGCATAGCGGCGCAGGCGGGGAATCTCGGCGAGCAGCGCGCTGCTATCCACGGGCTGGCTTAGGGCTTGGCGACGTGCCAGACGTTATTGAAGCCATCACCGGTGGTGTCGCCCGCCTTCTGGTCTTTGGACCAGAAATAGAGCGGTTTGCCCTTGAAGGCCCATTGTTTCTTGCCGTCATCGCGCGTGATGACGCTGTAGTCACCAGCGCTACCATCGTTGTCCATCGCGAACAGCGGCGGCCAGTTGGTGGCGCATGGGCCGTTGCAGACGCTCTTGCCGCTGCCGGCCGCATCCTTGTCGAAGATGTAGAGCGTCATGCCGTTAGCGCCGGTCAGCATGCCGTTGGATAGCATGGCGGGCATTTCAGGTTTGGCGGCGTAACAGGAACCGGCAGTGAGGGTGGCCGAGACGAGCAGCGAGAGAATGAGCTTGTTGGTTTTCATTTTGATCTCCGTTGGTGTTTGGGGATTACACCTACATTAACGAGAACAGGCTGGGTTTTATTCCGGCTTCGCCAACAAATCTTTAAATCAGGGTTGCAGGGCCATGCTCGGTGCCTGCTCGGGGCGATCAATCAGGCGGTCGGTCAGACCGGCGCCCAGCCACATGCCAATCAGCGAAATCCAGGCGGTGACGGCAAAAACCGCGGCACCGGAAACCCCGGCACCGACTGCGCAGCCGCCGGCCAGCATGCCGCCAAAGCCCATGCACAGGGCACCGATCAGATAGCGCCGCATGCTGCTGCCATCCTTGAAACCTTCCAGCTTGAGTTCCTTGCCCCACAGCGCGGCGATGAAGGAGCCGAGGACGACGCCGGGGACCAGACCAATATTGAAATCCCACGGCTGGCCGGGTGGCGAAAGAACCAGCATCAGCATGTCGGCGGAAGGGCCGGTAAAGCTCAGGCTTTGCACCGGGATGACATCGAAGGACTGGCTGCCGATCTGATAGGTGACCAGCCAGGCGAGGGCAACCATGATGCCGACGCCGATGCCGCCGGCCCATTCGCGGCGCGTGAGCTTGCTGCGTCGACCGAAATAGATGGCGGCAGTGAGCCAGATCAGGCCAAAGATCAGGCCGCCAAGATGGCCGAGGTGCAGCGTTGACAGCAGGTCGCGGGTGGTGCCGCCATCGATGGTCCATAAGCCGGAAAACCAGGTGCGCAGCGGGGAAAGAACGCCGTTGAGAGATGCCTGGGCGGCCACGGCAAAAATCAGCCCAGTGAGCAGGGCGCGCAGGTTGCCGTTGGCGGCAAGGACCAGCATGCGGCTCGAGCAGCCGCGCGCCAGTATCATGCCGATGCCGAACAGCAGGCCGCCAATCAGCGCGCCGGAGAGACTGCCCTTGGCCGAGAGCTGGCGGGCCTGACTGACATCAAGCCAGCCCTCAACAATAAATAACTGGGTGGCGATGACGGCGGCCGAGAAGGCGAAGAGCCAGACCGAAAGTTTGCTGGCCCCCTGGCGGTTCCAGAATTCAACGACTGCCGAGCGCAGGCAGAAGCGTGAGCGCTGGGCAAAAGCACCGAACAGCAGTCCGATGACCAGGCCGGCGAGGGTGATGCTGGTCTTTTCGCCGAGAAGTTCGATCAGGCTGTTCAGGTCCATAATTTTTGCCTCAAAAACGCGGTCGACCGCAACAGTTCAAGATTGCCTAGAACAGCTCGATATCGCCATCGCCACCACTCTGACTGTTCATTGCAGGGCCGCTGGATCTCAAGGCATCGGTCTTGACTTGTGAATTGACCATCAACTCGACCAGCAACTGGCTGCGCTTGCGGAAGCGCTCCAGACCATTGCTGTCCTTCTGGTCCTGATGCAGGCGCAGGAAGGCGTGGAGGTATTCGCCGACATTTATCGTGCGCTGGCTGATTCGGCCGATGATCTGCGTCACGATGTCCTCGAACTGCATGGCGAGGACACCTTCCTGGGTCATGGAGTGCATTTTTTCGGTGACGGCAGTGATATGGCTCGAGTGTTCGCGCGCCTTGTCGGTGATATCCATCAGTTCGCCAGCCAGATCGCGCAGGGTGGCCTGCGATCTTTCGGCTATGCTCATGTCAACGTTGCTGGCCTCGGCAACGCGCTCGCCGACGGTTTGCAGGGAGCGTAAAATTTCAGCCAGCGCATTGCGGATTTCGATATTGAATCCCCCGGTGCGCGAGGCGAGTTTGCGTACCTCATCAGCCACGACGGCAAACCCGCGCCCGGACTCTCCGGCACGGGCCGCTTCAATCGCTGCATTAAGTGCCAGTAGGTCGGTCTGTTTGGTAATGGCGGCAATGTCATCCAGTGTTGCAGTGACCTGGCCGACCTGCCCCTGCATTTCCTGAAAGCTGACCGCTACACTTTTGCTGGTCATTTGTAACTGGTCCATCTTGCTGACGAACTCGGCAATCAGGGTTTTGGTTTCGTCAAAGAAGCGCTGCAGCCCGGCTTGCCCGGCGGCCTGGGTATCATTAGAGCCAGTCATGTGCAGCATTTCATCAATCAAGGAACGGAGCACCGCACGTTGATTGGATGATTGCGATTCGAGCCCGGTCAGGCTGCCCGAGAGCTTGCTCACCGAAGCACGAATGATTTCCTGTGCCTCAGTCATCTCCTGTTCCAGCGAGGAGAATTGCATTTCAGCATGGGCAATTGCATCGGTCGACAGCGTGTTGTACTCAGCCATCACTTTGTTGAGTTCGGCAATGTAGGCGTCCTGACGCTCTCTTGAGCGCCGGCGCTCGCCCATGGACAGAATGGTGCCAATGCCAAGGGTGAGCGCCAGAGCCAGAAAGAAATGCGGGGACACCGGCCCCATGGTGTACGACCAGATCCACAGTGCAATGCCAAAAGCGACCGAAAGCCAGATCAAAATGTCGTTAACTTGTTTCATACTTAGCCCATTGCTTTCAGATGCTGAATAATTTCCCCGGCCATCGGCTGGGCGTCACCGTACAGCATGCGGCAATTGTCGGTATAGAACAATGCATTCTCGACACCCGAGTAGCCGGTCCCCTTGCCGCGCTTGATGACGATGACGTTTTGCGCCATGTCCGCATTCAAAATCGGCATGCCGTAGATCGGGCTGGACTTGTCGGTCCGCGCACTCGGGTTGACCACGTCATTTGCCCCAATGATCAGCGCCACATCCGCCTGACCGAACTCGCCATTGATCTCTTCGAGATCGAAGATCTTGTCGTAAGGCACCCCGGCTTCGGCCAGCAGCACATTCATGTGTCCCGGCATGCGGCCGGCCACTGGGTGGATGGCAAACTTCACCTCGACCCCGGCTTCTTCGAGGATCGAGGTCATCTCCCACACCTTGTGCTGGGCATGCGCCACCGCCATGCCGTAACCCGGCACGATGATGACCTTGCTGGCGTAACGCATCATGGCTGCGGCATCGAGTCCGGAGAGTTCCTTCATCGTGCCTTCGATCGCTTCGCCAGCGCCGCTCGCCACCATCGGCGTAAAGAGGATATTGCTGATCGGCCGATTCATCGCCTTGGCCATCAACTGGGTGAGTAGCGTACCGGCCGCACCGACCACAATACCGGCAATGATCAGCGCCGGATTGCCCAGCACATAACCCTCAAAGCCCACCGCCAGGCC
>CAXYZX010000143.1:0-6854 GCA_964293845.1 uncultured Dechloromonas sp. | reverse complement strand
TGATCCCGATGCCGCCGGCTATCCACAGTTGCGGCGACGCGGGGCGCTCAGCCAGAAAATTGCCAAACGCGCCATGAACCCGTGCCATGACCCCAGGTTCGATGGACTGGATCTTTCGCGTGCAATCGCCCAGCGCCTTTACGCCAATACTCAAATTGCCATCAGCGCCAACCGCACTGACTGTGAACGGGTGAATCTCGCCGCAGCCTTTGAACGTAGGGCCGGCGAAAAATGCAACAAGTACAAACTGGCCGGGCGCTATCGCCACCCGATCAAGCAAGGGTTGCAAGGTGATTTCGATCAGGTTGTCGGTTACCGGAGTCGCGGTCTTGACCGTGTAGGGAAGGGCGGCCAAACCGAAATCTTCACGTACGATGCGCCAGCCGAGAAAGGCGGTGCTCAGCGCCAGAATTGGCCACACCGGTTCATCGATCCCGAGCCAAATTAGATGCAGCAAACCCAATAGCACGGCAAGCCCGAGGCTGATATGCAGCCAGCGCCAGAGGCGATAGGCAATGCGTTTTTCAAAGGTCAGCGCCAGCCCCGCCATGAGCAGGAGCAGCGACAGCCAGCCAAGCCAGACCGGCCAGCCCTGATTAAACGGTGAAAGCGTCTGCCACGCCAGCAGCCGGTTTTCCGGCCAGGCATCGGCAGCCAGAAACAGGGGGTGAGCCAGCAATGAAACATAGGCGGCCATGCCGACCCAATGATGATAGCGGTACATCCTTTCCAGCCCGCCCAGCCATAGCGCCAACCGTGGCTCGCGCAGCATCAGCAGCAAACTGGCCACAAGAAGGCCGCAGCCGGCCCAGCCGAGCACAATGCCGCCACTGCGCACCAGCGAAAGACCTTCGGGCAGCGCCCAATAAACCGGCGCAAGTGTCGCTGCCAGGATCAAAAGCGGGATCGACAGAAAATGCAGGATGGACATGGATGGCCAGCGCTTTGATCAAACCAGTCTCAGCGGGGCGCCTTGCCCGGCTTGAGGTGTTCGCAGATATCCCGGCCGCCGCCGGACAAGGCCATGCCGTGCTGTTTTGCTCGCTCTTCCATCAATTGATGATGACTGAGTTGATAGCTTCGGCATTCCTCAAGCGTAGGAAAGCCGCGAATTCTGCTCTGGTGCTCGATCCGTTCTTCCGGTGTCATTAACTGCCAGCCGCGCGTATTTGCCTCGCTGGCCCGCCACGGCCCGCGCGCTTCAACGGTGAATGCCAGCAGTACGCCAATTGCCAGGGCGCTGATGGACTGTATCTGCACGATATTCCTCCACTACGAAAATCATCCGGTTATTGTTTTAAGGAGACCCGGAATGAATATGTTGTGTCCTATTCTGCTCCTCTTTCGCCTTGAAAACATACGGGTGAACAGGCCTAATTGGCCACCGAGCGTTGCGCGGGAGTGATTTTTGGCAAATGTTGCGGTCGACGGCCGATTTGGCCGTATTTTTGTCGCTTCCTACGCCCCATCCGGAATATCAGGCTCGACCAGATGTGCCAGCAGCGCCAGAGACTCCTGCCAGCCGAGGTAGCAAAACTCGACCGGAATCACCGCCGGAATGCCTTCCTGAACAATCGTCAACTCGGTGCCGCAAGCCACTGCTTGCAAGGTGATCGTCACCAGCATCTCGCCCGGCAGATTGGGGTCATCAAACTGGTCGCTGTGTCGGATCAATTCATTAGGCCTCAGTTCGAGGTACTTCACACCAAACGAATGGCTATTGCCCGTACTGAAGTTGGTAAACGACATCCGATAGCCGCCACCGACGCGCGCATCCATGCTGTGCATCTTGCCGGTGAAGCCATGCGGCGGAAGCCACTTGACCATCGCATCGGGATCAAGAAAAGCCCGATAAAGACGCTCGGGCGTTGTGCCCAGGACGCGGTGGAGGCGGACGGTGTTGGTGGGGGTGGGCATGGGGGCTTCTACTTTTGAGTTGGTTGAAAGCGCTGACTTTTGTACTGCCGAGCGCCGGGTTGGCCGTTGTCACTTCTTACGTTGCGCTCTGAGCGTATTGGACTGATTGCAATCTTCTACTGCCGGGAAGGTCGATACGCCAACTGGTAATGGCATTCCCTTTGTGACCGCCCATGCTACGATTCGTGCATCAGAACCGTTAAGCCCAAGACCTACAATTTCATTCACTATTCTTCGGCATAAAGACGATGCGGTCGCATTTGCAGTGGCCGAGTTCGCGAGTGCTGACTGTGCAGAGACATACCAGTCTTGTTGACTGACAAACGCTCTGATTGTGCCGAGACCGTTATTGCTGTTTACCAGAACGTAATTCAATACTTCACTCGGATTGATTTCCTTAAGGACATTCGCCTCAGCTTCTTCCATGCTTTCGCTACAGCGGGGAAGTGAGTTGGTCTTGCAAACACGCCAATCTGAGAATATCGATGGTCTCGGATAGTCAAAACTAATCGTCCATGTTCCCACAGGGGAAGGCTTTGAATTCCAGTCCTGCTCGTCACCGGGTATGCTGAATTTAACCTTTACGCCACGAAGCTGGTTGTTGTCCGCGACGCTCCATAATTTTAGATCGCGGTCTGTCCAGTGTTCCTCGGTAATGCCGCTCGCGAATAGCTTTGAGATTGCATCGTCGATTGCGCGTGCCCGGTCTTTTGTCGTCTGTTCAGTAAGCCGTGTTATTACAGACGCTGGCTGACCGGTTGCTCTTGCAACACCAAGGGCAACTTGAACAGCGGCTGCGGCTCCTCGGGAAGAATATGACTTGGTTCCGTTTACTGAAAGCTTTATGGTCGGGATCGAGGCACTACCATCTGCTTTCACCAAGAATAGTGGGAAGCTAGCATTTGAATGATAAATAGCCCTATTCCATTGCTCACCATCAGAGTTGCTCTGATGCCCAATAGTTGCCAATGGAATCGTGCTCTCAAAGGCGCCTATCGTAATCTTCGCAGTTAGGTTGACAGAAAATTCCTTGCCAACCAGTGCGCGTAGCCACAATGGTCTCGGCGTGTACGCTAGAGGTCGAACTTCCTCTGAAACGGTTTTATCGGCTGAAATCAATTTATCGCCATCAGCGGGCAAATCACTGAATATTACGACTCGCGTATATGCCCCAGAGAACGATGCGCCTTTGGGTGCGTTGTTAGTCCATTCGTCGGTATAGGTGCTTAGTGGAGTTAGGTTAATTGGTTTTGACGCGTCTTGCTTCGCCTCTTGAGGTGTCGACGACCCCGGCTCTGCAGTGACTTTCGTTGTCTCCTCATTGGTCTTGGAAGTATTTTTCGCCTTCGCGTCAGAATGATTGGGCGCCATCAATTCGGTGGATGGAGAACTTTTCATGCCCGTCAACGGAGTTGTGTTGCACCCTGTAAGAAAACCAAATGACGCGGGGAAAATTAATAAAGCAAAGTTCTTGGCGTGCATTGCAGCTTTACTCCTCATGGTTATATATAGCACCAGCTCGACCGCAGTGTGGGCCTGAACGCTTCAGGGTGGTGTGTCGCGTCCACTATTACGGCCTGGAGTTAGAAGTCCTGCGAGTCCGCCTGCAGCAGCAGAGCCAATTGCAACTAAACCCTCGGGTATTTCGTATTTCCCGCTGCTGAGTCGCCAAAGCGCACCAATCGTGAGGAGAACTGCTGCCCCCAGAATCAAAATTGCCCATCGGAATGTCCATCGGTCGCTAACACTCCCTTTTCTGAGTTCATCGATGAGTATCTTTTTCTGTTCCCATTCCAGCTTGGGATCCGTCAGAACTATCTTGACCAATTCAAAGTAGTTCGTAGTCGGAGCGGTAACCATATCAACTGTTGTATCTGGTTGATTAATTGAATTTGTCATTTGTTTTCCCAATTTCTTGGTGCAGCAATAATGGGGCAACCTACTTCCTGCTAGTGCAGTGAATATATGGTTGAGTTTGACATTAAGACAATGACTTAAAAGGTGAAATTTTCAACTAAGCGAGCGGTTAAAATGTTTCCACGGCTGATTCGTGAAAGTTGAGGAACCGCAGCTTTCATCAAAAACGTTTTCAGAATCACAGAATCCCAACCCAAAAGCAATACGCAATATGAATTGTTTTGAAACGCCCTTGTCATCCCTCCAGAAAATCATTAGCCCACTTTCCTGATTTCCCCGGCGCGCTGCTTTCTTCCATGGCCAACAATGCCTCATCGCATTGTTGCCAGTGGAAGGAATGCCATGTCGCAGGATCAAAATGTGCCCAGCCTGAGCGGGCAGGGCAAGCCCTTGTGGGTGTCGGCGGAGTTGACTTACCGTTGTCCGCTGAAGTGTTCGTGGTGCAGCAATCCGCTGGATTTTGATGATTACGGCACGCGTGAATTGTCCACGGACGAATGGAAGAAGGCACTGCGCGAGGCGCGGGATCTGGGTGCGTTGCAATTGGGCTTTACCGGCGGCGAGCCCTTGTTGCGTGACGATCTGGAGGAGTTGGTTGCCTACGCTGACAGCATTGGTTTTTACACCAACCTGATTACGTCGGGCATCGGCTTGAGCGAGGCGCGTTTGCTGGCGCTCAAGGCGGCCGGTTTGAAGCAAGTGCAGTTGTCCTTGCAGGCGATGCAGCCGGCCTTGAACGACACGCTGGTCGGGGCGCGCAGTCACGCGGCCAAGCTGGCGGCGGCGCGGCTGGTCAAGGCGCATGGTTTGCCGATGGTGCTCAATGTGCCGCTCTTTCGCCAGAATCTGGGCGAGATTGATGCGTTGCTGGCCTGGGCCGAGGAAATGGGCATCGAGTATGTCGAGCTGGCCAATATTCAGTATTACCACTGGGCCTTGCTCAATCGCGACGAGTTGATGCCGACACTGGCCGATCTGCGCACAGCAGAGACGACAGTGCAGCGCTGGCGCGAGAAGCTGGGCGAGCGGATGCGGATATATTTCGTCATTCCCGATTATTACGAGGGCCGTCCCAAGGCGTGCATGAATGGCTGGGGGGCGATACACCTGACTCTGGCGCCGGATGGTGTGGCGCTGCCGTGCCTTGAGGCGCGGGTGATTCCCGGTCTGGAATTTGTTTCGGTGCGCGACCAGCCGCTGGCCTGGATTTGGGAGGAGTCGCCGCTGTTCCGCAAATATCGCGGCCTCGACTGGTTGCCCGAGCCGTGCAGCTCGTGTTCGGAGAAGGCAAAGGATTTCGGTGGTTGCCGCTGTCAGGCGCTGCTGCTGGCTGGTGATGCCGGGGCGACGGACCCTGCCTGCAGCCGTTCGCCGCAGCATCATCTGGTGCAGGAGGCGGTGGCCTATGCCGCCCGGACGATGCGTTTTCACAAGCCGTTGATCAAGCGTTGGGCGGGGGCAGTGTCGACAGCCTTTCTCCCCTGATTGTTGCGGTCAACCGTCCAAAAGAGCCAAAAAAAATGCAAATACTCGTTCTTGGTGCCGCCGCTGGTGGTGGCTTTCCGCAGTGGAACTGCAATTGCCGTAATTGTGCTGGCCTGCGTAATGGCAGCGTACGGGCCACGGCGCGCACGCAGTCGTCGATTGCGGTGAGCGCCAACGGCGTCGACTGGGTGTTGTTCAACGCCTCGCCCGACATTCTGACGCAGATTCGCGCCAATCCTGCCTTGCAGCCGGGGCGCGCTCTACGTGATAGCGGCATCGTCGGTGTTGTGCTGATCGATGCCCAGATCGACCACACCACCGGCCTGTTCATGCTGCGCGAGGGCAAGCCGCTCGATGTCTGGTGCACGCCGCAGGTGCATGAAGACCTGACCACCGGCAATCCCATCTTCAATGTCCTGTCTCACTTCTGCACCGTGCGCTGGCAGCCGGTGCAGGCGCTGCCTCCGACGCCCTTCTCCATTCCCGGGGCGGCGGGGTTGCGTTTCACGCCGGTACCGCTGAGCAGCAAGGCGCCGCCGTATTCGCCGCATCGCCATGATCCGCATCCCGGCGACAACATCGGAGTGTTAATTGAGGATGAGGCAAGCGGGCAAAAGGTTTTCTACGCACCCGGCTTTGGCGCGATGGAAGCGCATCTCGAAACCTATCTGGCCGAGGCCGATTGCTTGCTGCTCGACGGCACCTTCTGGAGCGATGACGAGATGATCGATCTCGGGATTTCCAGCAAGCGGGCGCGGGAAATCGGCCATCTGCCGCAATCCGGTACGGACGGCATGATTGCTTTGCTCAGTCGCTACCCGAAGCCGCGCAAGGTGCTGATCCACATCAACAACACCAACCCCATTCTCGACGAGGACTCGCCGGAGCGCGCCGAACTGACGCGCGCCGGGATCGAGCTGGCCTTTGACGGGATGCTGATCAATGACGGAGAACACGCATGAAAATGGACGATTTACAGCCGTGGACCGCAACAGTCTTCGAGGACAAGCTGCGCGCCATGGGTACCAGCTACCACATTCACCACCCCTATCAGGTCATGATGCGCGAGGGCAAATCCAGCCGCGAGCAGATTCAGGCCTGGGTCGCCAATCGCTACTATTACCAGATCAACATCCCGCTCAAGGATGCCGCGATCATGGCCAATTGCAGCGACCGCGAAGTGCGCCGCCACTGGGTGCAGCGCATTCTCGACCATGATGGATACGCTGGGGAGGAGGGCGGTATCGAGGCCTGGATCCGCCTTGGTGAGGCGGTTGGCCTGAGCCGCGAGGAGATCGTTTCACAAAAGCTGGTGCTGCCCGGCGTGCGTTTTGCGGTCGACGCCTACGTTAATTTTGCCCGCCAGAGGCCGTGGCAGGAAGCCGCTGCCGCGTCGTTGACCGAGTTGTTTGCACCGACCATCCATCAGTCGCGGCTCGATAACTGGCCGACGCATTACCCGTGGATTGAGGCGGCTGGCTACGACTACTTCCGCCGCCGCCTCAACGAAGCGCCGCGCGATGTTGTGCATGGGC
>CAXYZX010000142.1:0-6931 GCA_964293845.1 uncultured Dechloromonas sp. | reverse complement strand
GCCATCCGTCCGACGCGGTCGACCTGCTTGACCATCATGAATTTTTTCTTGACCGTCGCCCTGTCCATGTTTTTGGAAGCCCCGAAGACGTCCTTGATGATCTTGAATACGTAGGGATAGGAAGGCAGCGTGAACACCAGCATGACCAGGCCACGGATGCCGGGGGCCATGATGAACTTGTCTTCCGAATGATGCAGGTGATAGATGAAGTCGCGGAAGAACATGGTTTTGCCCTGCTTGCCGAGGCCGAGCATGATGTAAAGCTCCGAACGCGGCTTGTTGGGCAGTACGGCACGCAGGAACTGGACGTAGCCGGACGGGACTTCCATATCGACCATGAAATAGGCGCGCGATAACGAAAACAGGAGGCCGATACGCCAAGCGTCGAGCAATATGGTATCGAGAAAGAGCTTGCCGTTGTCGTTGTGCAGGACAGGAATGGCGAAGGGGTATTCGTTGGCGCCATTGATCGCCTTGCCCATGATGTAGGCGGCCTTGTTGCGATAAAAGGCCGAGCCAAGAACCTGAATCTGGAAATTCACCTCACGCCTTGGCATTTCTTGCAAAAAGTGGCAAACGGCGTCGTAGACGTAATTGATATCCCGTTCCAAATCGGCAAAGGGACGATGCCAGCCAAAATCAATGACGATCTGACGCACCGCACCGCGCAGGCCGTCATCCTTGGCGTAGTAACTGCGGTAGGTCTGATCATTGTCGGCTTCAATGTTTTCGGTCGACACGGTAGGGCGCACGAAAATGAAGTCATTATGGAAGTAGTTCCGGTGCAGGATCTTGGTCGTCACCGAATTGAAAAAAGTTTCGGCCAGTTCTGGCTGCTTGTGATTGAGCAACAGACCGATATAAAGCAGTTTGACCTGCTGCCAAGTCGGCTGGTCAATGTTGCTGGCATCAAATTCGGTGCGCAGGCGCTCCACGCATTCGTCCACCCGGTCATCGTAAAAGCGAATGCGCTCCTTGACCGCCTTGTGCACACCCAGCCAGTCAGCCTTTTCAAAACGGGACTTGGCTTCCTTGCTGGTTTCGCGAAACAGCAAGTAGTGCTTGTTGAAGCCCTGAATCAGTGCCAGGGCAATCTGATGGGCATTGGTGCCATAGAGGCCAACTGAGATTTTCATTTAAATTGGTCTTGGATCGGACTGCAATTTTAACACTCGCACAGCGCGATAAAATGCCTTGCAGATGCTTGGCGGGCATCAGCGTGCTGACAACTGGCGTTGACTGTGATGCCGCTGGCACGGATACTCAGCGGTTTGCTGCTGTAAGTATCGCGACAGGCAGGCCGTATACATTCGGCTTGGTTAATTCAATCCAAATTGAGGGGATAGCATGGCTGGTAAATCGAAAATCATTTATACGCTTACTGATGAGGCGCCGTTGTTGGCGACTTGCGCGTTCTTGCCGATTGTTCGTGCCTTTACGTCGCCGGCCGGCATCGAGATCGAAAAAGCGGATATTTCCGTCTCGGCGCGCGTGCTCTCTGAATTCTCTGAATTCCTTGCTGACGACCAGAAAGTGCCGAACACCCTGGGCGAGCTGGGCAAGCGTTGCCTGCTGCCGGAAACCAACATTATCAAGCTGCCGAACATCAGCGCCTCTGTCGCTCAGTTGAAAGCCTGCGTCAAGGAACTGCAGGAAAAGGGTTACCCCATCCCCGATTATCCGGAAATGGCCAATAGCGACGAAGAGAAGGCGCTCAAGGCCCGCTTCGGCAAGTGTCTAGGTTCCGCCGTCAACCCGGTGCTGCGCGAAGGCAACTCCGACCGCCGCGCGCCGGGTGCCGTCAAGAATTACGCCAAGAAGCGTCCGCACTCCATGGGCGAATGGAAGCAATGGTCGCAGACCCACGTTTCCCATATGGAACACGGCGACTTCTACCATGGCGAAAAGTCGATGACCCTCGACAAAGCCCGTGAAGTCCGCATGGAGCTGATCGCCAAGGGCGGCAAGACGACCGTTCTCAAGCCGAAGCTGTCGCTGCTCGAAGGCGAGATCATCGACTCGATGTTCATGAGCAAGAAGGCGCTCTGCGACTTCTACGAGCAAACGCTGGAAGATTGCCGCGAGTCCGGCATCCTGTTCTCGCTGCACGTCAAGGCAACGATGATGAAGGTCTCGCACCCGATCGTCTTCGGCCACTGCGTCAAGATCTATTACAAGGAAGCCTTCGCGAAGCACGGCAAGACCTTCGACGAACTGGGCATCAACGTCAATAACGGTATGGTTGATCTGTACGACAAGATCAAGACCCTGCCGGAATCCAAGCGCGACGAGATCATCCGTGACCTGCACGCCTGTCAGGAACATCGTCCGCGTCTGGCCATGGTCGATTCGGCCAAGGGCATCACCAACTTCCATTCGCCGAACGACATCATTGTCGACGCGTCGATGCCGGCCATGATCCGTCAGGGCGGCAAGATGTGGGGCGCCGACGGCAAGCAGTACGACAGCAAGTGCGTCATGCCGGAATCGACCTTTGCCCGCATCTACCAGGAGATGATCAACTTCGTCAAATGGCATGGCAACTTCGATCCGAAGACCATGGGCACCGTGCCGAACGTCGGCTTGATGGCCCAGCAGGCCGAGGAATACGGCTCACACGACAAGACCTTCGAAATCACCGAAGACGGTATTGCCAACATCGTCGATAACGCCACTGGCGAAGTGCTGTTGACGCAGAACGTCGAAGTTGGCGACATCTGGCGCATGTGCCAGGTCAAGGACGCGCCGATCCGCGACTGGGTCAAGCTCGCTGTCACCCGTGCCCGCCAGTCCGGCATGCCGGCCATTTTCTGGCTGGATGCCTACCGTCCGCACGAGAACGAACTGATCAAAAAGGTCGTCAAGTACCTCAAGGATCACGATACCAGCGGGCTCGACATCCAGATCATGTCGCAGGTCCGCGCCATGCGTTTCTCGCTGGAGCGCGTCGCCCGCGGTCTGGACACCATCTCGGTGACCGGCAACATCCTGCGCGACTACCTGACCGACCTCTTCCCGATCATGGAACTGGGTACCTCGGCCAAGATGCTGTCCATCGTTCCGCTGATGAACGGCGGCGGCATGTACGAAACCGGTGCCGGCGGCTCGGCTCCGAAGCACGTGCAGCAGTTGACCCAGGAAAACCACCTGCGCTGGGATTCGCTCGGCGAGTTCCTGGCTCTGGCCGTGTCGCTCGAAGAGCAGGGCATCAAGGATGGCAACAAGCGCGCCATTCTGCTCGCCAAAACACTGGATGCCGCCACCGGCAAGTTGCTCGACAACAACAAATCGCCGTCGCCGAAGACCGGTGAACTGGACAATCGCGGTTCGCAGTTTTACCTCGCCATGTACTGGGCGCAGGAACTGGCTACGCAGAAGGAAGATGCCGAGTTGGCAGCCCACTTCTCCAAGCTGGCCAAGGCGCTGTCCGATAACGAAGGCCAGATCGTTGCCGAAATGAAGTCGGTGCAGGGCCGGCCGGTCGATATCGGTGGCTACTACAAGGCTGATGCCGAGAAGTGCAAGGCCGTCATGCGTCCGAGCCCGACCTTGAACGCCGCACTGAAGGCTGCCCGCGTCTAAGCGAGTGAACTTCACCGGCGTCTGAGCGTCGGCCTAAATAAAGCGAAGATCGATCCGGTCTTCGCTTTTTTTTTCCCTTTTTCCGGGTTGACCGTAACCATCTCGTTGGCTGCTTAAATGGCTGACAGCGGTTGCCTTTTTGCGACATAATCGTCTTCGCTGCCCAGTGCAGGAGATGCACCGGGCTTTGCTGTTCAATGGAATACGCGGCTAAGGCCCGTCAGATAAAACCGAAGGAGAGACCATGACTTCTCACATCAAGGTACCGCAAGGCGGTCAAAAAATCGTTCCGGGGCAGGCGATCCCAAACAATCCGATCATTCCCTTCATCGAGGGCGACGGCATCGGCATCGATATCACGCCGGTCATGATCAAGGTCATCGACGCCGCTGTTGAGAAGGCCTACGGCGGAGCCAAGAAGATTTACTGGATGGAGGTCTTCGCCGGCGAAAAATCGACCCGTATCTACGGCCCGGACGAGTGGTTCCCGCAGGAAACCTTCGCGGCGCTCAAGGAATACTCAGTTTCGATCAAGGGGCCGATGACGACCCCGGTCGGTGGCGGTATTCGCTCCCTGAACGTTGCCTTGCGCCAGGAACTTGATCTCTACCAGTGCGTGCGTCCGGTGCAGTACTTCAAGGGTGTGCCATCGCCGCTGAAGAACCCGGAACTGACCAACATGGTCATTTTCCGTGAGAATACTGAGGATATCTACGCCGGTGTTGAATGGGCTGCTGATTCCGAAGCCTGCAAAAAAGTCATCGATTTTCTGCAGAAGGAAATGGGTGTCAAGAAAATCCGTTTCCCGGCCTCTTCCGGCATCGGCATCAAGCCAATTTCCGTCGAAGGTACGACCCGTCTCGTACGTGCCGCCCTCAAATATGTCGTTGCCAACGACCGCAAGTCGCTGACCATCGTGCACAAGGGCAACATCATGAAGTTCACGGAAGGCCTGTTCCGTGATATCGCCTACAAGGTGGCGCAGGAAGAGTTCGGTGCCCAGCTGATCGACGGTGGACCGTGGTGCCATTTCATCAATCCGAACACCGGCCGTGAAATCACCGTCAAGGATTCCATCGCCGACGCCTTCCTGCAGCAGATCCTGCTGCGTCCGGCCGAATACGACGTGATTGCAACGACCAACCTGAACGGCGACTACATTTCCGACGCACTGGCGGCGCAGGTTGGCGGTATCGGTATTGCGCCGGGGGCCAACATCTCGGATCAGTATGCCTGTTTTGAAGCCACGCACGGTACGGCACCGAAGTACGCCGGGTTGGATAAAGTGAATCCCGGTTCGCTGATTCTTTCTGCTGAAATGATGCTGCGCCATCTGGGCTGGCTCGAAGCCGCTGATCTGGTCATCAAGTCCATGGAAGCCGCCATTGGAGACAAGCAGGTAACCTACGACTTTGCCCGTTTGATGCAGGGTGCCGAAGAGCTGTCCTGCTCGGCCTTTGGCGACGCGATGATCGCTCGCATGTAATTGCCCTCGGTCGCGCTTGATTGAGGCCCCCGCAAGGGGGCTTCTGCTTTTCAAGTAAAATCCGACTAACCAATCCTGATTTTGTGAAGCCACCGATGAGTACTGAACTTGCCCCAACACCTTTGAGTGCCGAAGAACTGATGTTGCGTCGAAAGGCTGTGCGTAAATGGGTCTTGTTGCGTGGCGTCTTGCTTGGCGCACTGATTGCTGCCTGGTGGATTTTCTTTGCGCCCGACTCCCTGATGGAGCGCGACCTCAAGATCATTCTCGGCGTTATCGTCGGTTTTCTGGCGACCGGCAGCTACCTGTTCAATTTGCGTCATGCGCTCATGCTGAAACCGAGCGCTCCGCCGTCGAACTCAGGAGCCAGCGAATGAGTTTCGCCATTGCCCGGTGCAATGAAGGTGATGGACATCTGGCGGGGCCTCGGTTTTTATCTTGAAGCGCCCGGTAATCGCTGTTTTTGACTCCGGCCTCGGTGGTCTGACGGTTTTGCGAGCCTTGCGCGGTCGACTGCCAAAAGAAGACTATTTTTATTTCGCCGATACCCGTTTTCTGCCTTATGGCGACCGTCCGGAGACTTTTCTCAAGGAGCGCGGCGTCCTGATTGCCAAGGCCTTGGTTGAGCGTGGCGCCAAAGCGCTGGTGATTGCCTGTAATACGGCCACCGCTGCGGCAGCCGAAGAAATCCGGGCAGCGGTATCGGTGCCGGTGGTGGCGATGGAGCCTGGGGTCAAGCCGGCGGCGGCGCTTAGCCAAAGCGGACGAATCGGGGTCATGGCGACGACACGCACGGTATCCAGTCCGCGTTTCAGGCGTCTGCTGGACAATCATGCGAGCCATCTTGAAGTTCACGCGCAGGCCTGTCCTGGCCTGGCTGAAGCAATCGAGACGCACGGCCCGGAGAGTAATGAAGTGGCTGCCTTGCTTGATCGCTTTGTCAGCCCGCTGTCCACCGCCGGTGTCGATGTTGTGGCGCTCGGTTGCACGCATTACCCTTGGGTGGCACGAGCTATCGCCCGCCGTTTGCCGCCAGAGGTTCAATTGCTCGACACCGGTGAGGCCATCGCCCGCCAGCTGGAGCGGATGCTGGCTGCCAGTAATTTGCTGGGCGGCGGGAGCGGACAGCTGCAACTGGCGACCAGTGGTGCTGTGCTGACTGTAAAGGCAACGGTAGAACGTCTTTGGGCGCAGAATGGTGGCGAGCATCTACCCGTTGAGTTTTGGGAACCTTGAAATGAGTAATGCACAAAAGCCACTGGCTGGCCTGAAGGTTGTGGAGCTGGGCACCCTGATTGCCGGACCGTTTTGCACTCGCATCATGGCCGAGTTCGGGGCCGAGGTGATCAAGGTCGAAGCGCCCGATGGTGGCGATCCTTTACGCCAGTGGCGCAAGCTTTATGAAGGCACTTCGCTGTGGTGGTACGTCCAGGCGCGCAATAAAATGTCGGTGACCGCCAATCTCAAGCACCCCGAAGGTCGCGAGTTTGTGCGCAAGCTGATTGCCGAAGCTGACATTCTGGTGGAGAACTTTCGGCCAGGTGTGCTGGAAAAACTGGGGCTGGGTTGGGAGGCTTTGAAAGCTGATAATCCTGGCTTGGTCATGGTGCGACTGTCTGGTTTTGGGCAGACCGGCCCTTACAAGGACCAACCGGGTTTTGGTGCGGTGGGCGAGTCCATGGGGGGGCTGCGTTACATAACCGGTTTTCCGGATCGTCCGCCGGTGCGCACCGGCATTTCCATTGGTGGCTCGATAGCGGCGCTGTGGGGGGGGATTGGCGCGCTGATGGCTCTGCGCCACCAGGAAGTTAATGGTGGGAGGGGGGAGGGGGGCGGGGGCGCACTCTATGAGGCCGGGGTTGT
>CAXYZX010000141.1:0-7029 GCA_964293845.1 uncultured Dechloromonas sp. | reverse complement strand
AAGCTGGCTGTCGTCCTGCCACAGTGCGGCCAGCGTCAGGCTCAGGCGGCGTTCGACAGCGGTGAACAGCGTGCCGTCGCGTTCGCGTTGCAGGATCGCCTTGCTGTCCGGTGAAGCCAGTGAAAAATAGGCCCGTTGATGCTCGGGGTGGTCGCCATAGAGACGGATGCCGTCATCCATCCAGCGCTTGAGTCCGGCCAGTGAAACGAGGCTGAGCAGGCGCGGCGTCTGGCCGAGAAATTCAGCCAGCGAGGGGCTGGGCTGGGTGATCTGAAAGCCGTGGATGGAGCCGGCGGTGCGCTGTGCGTGGTCGAGAATGAGCGTCAGGTAATGCTGCAGGGCCTCGGCGCTGCGCAGGCGGCCAGCGACCGCGCCCAGCGTTTGCAGGAGCGGGGTGACGGCTGGGCCATTGGGCGACTTCTGCAGGCTACGCACGGCATTCATCAGCAGCGGTAAGGTGGCCGCTTGCGGCAGGTGAGTGACTTCGACGACATTCGGCCAGTGTTCAAGGAAGGCGAGCAGCGGTTCGGCACCGCGCCCAAGTTTGCCGATGACGCGCGCGGCTTCCAGAAAATCGGCGAGTTCTTCATCGGCGATCACCCGTTTGGCCGCCGCGTAGCATTCGTCGAAGACATCGGCGACCGCTGCGAAACCGCAGTCGAGCTGCGCCCAGGCCGTCTGCGACTCGGGGTTGGCCATCAGCCGCTGGCGGGCGTCGGCAATGTTGCGGATGCCGGGAACGGCCATTGCCGGCTTAGCCGAATAGTGCGCTGATGGCGTGATCCAGCGTATCGATCACATCGGCGTCGTCGGTGATCGGGCGCACCATCGCCATCTTGCAGGCATCGACCGGTGCCACCCCTTGAGCGATCAGGGTCGCGGCATAAACAATCAGCCGCGTCGAGATGCCTTCATCGAGGCCATGCCCTTTGAGGCGCCGGCCGGCGTGGGCGAGGGCGACCAGTTTTGCCGCTATTTCGGCGTCGACCGCAGCTTCCTTGGTGACAATCAGCGTTTCGAGCGCGGCCTCCGGGTAGTCGAACTGGAAGGCGGTGAAGCGCTGCTTGGTCGATTGCTTGAGGTCTTTCATCAGGCTCTGGTAGCCGGGGTTGTAGGAAATTACCAGCTGGAAATCGGGATGGGCATGAATCAGCTCGCCCTTCTTGTCGAGCGGCAGTGAACGCCGGTGGTCGGTCAGCGGGTGAATGACGACCAGCGTGTCCTGCCGCGCTTCAACGATTTCATCGAGATAGCAAATGGCGCCGATGCGCGCCGCCAGCGTCAGCGGCCCGTCCTGCCAGCGTGTGCCGTTGGCGTCGAGCAAAAAGCGGCCAACCAGATCGGCGGCGGTCATGTCTTCGTTGCAGGCGACCGTGATCAAAGGCTTGCCGAGTTTCCAGGCCATGTACTCGACGAAGCGCGACTTGCCGCAGCCAGTCGGCCCCTTGAGCATGACCGGCAGGCGCGCGGCATAGGCGGCGGCGTAAAGCTCGATTTCATTTCCCTGCGGCTGAAAGAATGGCTCGCAATGAACTTTGTAGGCATCAGCATGGGTCATCTGGCGCTTTCCCTGTGGCGACAAGCAAGACAAAAAATCTCCGCTTTTGCGGGGTTGACCGCAACATTTACTTATGGACGCCCAGCTTTTCGCGCCAGCCGGGGTAAATCTGGTCGGCATCCTTGGGGAAGGAAACGAAGGCGCGGGCAAACTCCGGGTGCTCCTTGGCCCATTCGATCGGATCGGCCTTGGCCTGCCAGCATTCGTAAGCCTGACGCAGCGATTTGGCACCGGCCGCCGGTGAATCGATATGGCCGTAAGCGCCGCCACCGGCGGTGTTGATCACGTTGCCGTGGCCGTGGTTCTCGAAAAAGCCGGGCAGGCGCAGGGCGTTCATGCCGCCGGAGATGATCGGCGTTGTCGGCTTCATGCCGTACCACTCCTGGTGATAGGCCGGGCCGCTGTAGCTGTCGCGCTCGATGATGTAGGCGATGGCGCGGTCGTCCTTGTCGCCCTCCATCTTGCCGTAGCCCATGGTGCCGACGTGGATGCCGGAAGCCCCCTGCAGGCGCGACATCTTGGCCAGCACATAGGCGGTGTAGCCGCGCTTGGCCGACGGCGAGGTGACAGCACCGTGGCCGGCGCGGTGGTAATGCAGGTACTGGTTGGGAAAGTGGCGGCGGGCGGTGGTTACCATGCCCGGGCCGCCAACGTAGCCGTCGACCAGAAAAGCGACCTTGTCGGCATCCGGCCCGAAGGTTTGAAGGATGTATTCGCCACGGGCGACCATTTCGTAATGATCGTCGGCGGTGATGTTGGCTGAGAAAATCTTCGCCTCGCCGGTTTCGTCCATCGCGCGCTTCATTGCGTCATAAACCAGCGGCATGACCTTCTTCATCGGCGCAAAAACCTGGTTGCCCTGCGGCTCGTCGTTCTTGATGAAGTCACCACCCAGCCAGAACTGATAGGCGGCGTGGGCAAAGGGCTCGGGGCGCAGGCCGAGCTTGGGTTTGATGATGGTGCCGGCAATGTAGCCGCCATCCTTGATCGGCCGGCCGAGCATGCGCCACATGTCGGAAATGTCCTTGGCCGGGCCGTCGAACAGTTCGATGGCGCGGCGCGGCATGTAGAAGTCGTACATCTTGGCGTGCTCGATGTCGCCCATGCCCTGATTGTTGCCGATGACCAAGGTCAGGAAGGAAACGATCATCATGCGGCCGTCGGTGATGTTGCGGTCGAAGAGATCGATCGGGTAGGCGATGCGCATTTCCTCGGTCGCCTCGTCGATCTGATAGACCAGCGCATCGACGCCCTTGGTGAATTCGTCGGTGGTGCACACCTCGACATTGGTGCCGGTGGAAGACTCGGCGGCGAAGTGAGCAGCCGCTTCGAGATAGCCGTGGCCGGCTTTGGGTTTCATCTTGTAAGCCACCAGGATATGGCGGCCACCGGCGATCAGCTCGGATTCCTTGAGGCTGAGGTCGGCGTAGCGGCTGGATTGGTCCATCGTTGTCTCCTTGAGTTATTCGTAAGGCGTGCGGCGATGGACTCATATTAGAAAGTGCTAAAGATAAATAAAAGTCACGTATTTTTATTTGATAGGTCAGCTATATCTTATGTTTTTAACGGGGGATTACTGTTCGATCGCGCGGGGCTTAATCGTCACTTAATTCCCGGCCGCTATTCTTGTCGTTACCGCCTTGGTTATTCGCCATTTGAGACTGCCTAAATGAAATTCCGCTTGCCCGCCGACGGGCTGAGTAGCAACGCGCTGATAACGCTGGTAACCCTGTTTCTCGTTGTCGGCTGCAATCTGACGTTTTTTGCCAATCTCCTGAGTACCTACCCGCTTTTCAGCCATAGAGCCCCTTTCCTTGGTGCGCTGGTGTTGTCCTTTTTTGCCATCAATGCGCTCATTCTTGCCTTGTTCAGTTTTGGGCGCCTGACCAAGCCGGTCCTGATATTCGTTTTGCTCCTGTCATCACTGGCCGCCTATTTCATGGATAGCTACGGCATTGTCATCAACGATGAAATGCTGCAAAACGCTGTACAGACGAATGCTGCAGAAACGTGGGATCTGATGACCGGCAAACTTCTCGGCTATCTCGTTTTTCTTGGTCTGCTGCCGGCCATCATCGTTGCCAGAGTGCGCTTGCACTGGCGTGGATGGCGGAGTGAACTTCTTTCCCGGGCCAAGCTGCTTGGCGTACTGGTTGTGCTGACCGGTGTTCTCGTCATGTCATTCAGCAGTTACTTCGCCTCCTTTTTGCGCGAGCACAAGCCACTGCGTACCTATGCCAACCCGTCTTATGCCATTTACTCTGGCGTGAAATACGCAAATCAGGTCTTTGCAACCAAGAACGACAAGGCATTGGCGGTCATGGGGGCTGATGCGAAGATTCCGGAGAGTGACCATGGGCGCGAGCTGATCATTCTGGTTGTTGGCGAAACGGCGCGCGCTGATCGCTTCTCGATTAATGGGTATGGGCGCGAAACGACACCATCTCTGCAAGCGGCGAAAGCGGTCAGTTTTTCCAACTTTTGGGCCTGTGGGACATCGACGGCAATTTCTGTTCCGTGCATGTTCTCGATGTCAGGCATGGAAAAATTTGATCTGAAAAGTGCCGGCTCCAAGGAGAATTTGCTCGATGTACTCAAGCATGCCGGGGTCAACGTCATCTGGCTGGATAATAATTCCGACTCAAAAGGTGTGGCGATTCGGGTGCCTTACCAGAACTTCCGCTCACCGGAGCTGAACTCCCTGTGCGATACCGAGTGTCGCGATGAAGGCATGTTGCCCAAGCTGCAGGAGTACATCGACAGTCACCCGGTTGGCGATATATTTATCGTGCTTCACCAGATGGGCAATCACGGGCCGGCTTACTTCAAGCGTTATCTGCCCGGGTTCGAGAAGTTTCGCCCGGCTTGCCAGAGCAATGATCTTGGTCAGTGCAGCAATGAAGAGATCGGCAATGCCTACGATAATGCCATTCTGTATACCGACCATTTTCTTGGGAAAACCATAGAGTTGTTGAAGCGTAACGACAGTCATTTCGAGACCGCACTCTTCTATGTCAGCGACCACGGCGAGTCACTTGGCGAAAACGGAATCTACCTGCACGGGATGCCGCGCGCCATGGCACCTGACAAGCAGTTGCACATTCCCGCTGTCATCTGGCTGGGTAGCGCCTTTCACGATGTAAACATGAGCGCTCTCCGCAAAACAAGCCAACGTCACTTAACCCATGACAATGTGGTGCACACGGTGCTTGGCCTGATGGAAATAAAGACTGAGCTCTATCGCCCCGAACTGGATCTTCTCGATTGCTGCAGGATGCCGGAGTAGTTCGTCAGCAGAACCTTCAGTGAGCTTTCTTCCAGGCTATTCAGCACGGCACAGGCTCCTGAAAAGTCCTGGCCCTGCGTGTATTCGCTAACCGTCACCATGCAGCGTAATCCTGCGGTCAACGCCGATTGGAGGCCGTTTTTTGAGTCTTCAATCGCCAGGCAATCCGTGGCCGGCAGGCCAAGGTGTTCCAGCACCCACTGATAGATATCCGGCGCCGGCTTTTTGGCGGGCACGATATCGCCAGCGCCGATCACCTCAAACCAGCTCAGCGCATCGGGTGCCAGACTGGCTTTGAGCAGGGCCTCCACATTTTCCGGGGAAGTGGTGGTGGCAATTGCCAGACGGATACCGGCCGTGCGCGCCTCGTCGATCAAGCCCGCGACGCCTGGGCGCAGGGGCAGTTTTCCTTGCGCCACGAGCTCGATGTAGTGCGCTGTCTTGGCTTGGTGCAGTTTTTTGATCAATTCCGCAAAGTCAGCGCGGGCTGCTATCTCGGGGGCAAAGTTTTCAGCGTAGTAGCGGATGCGCTCCTTGCCGCCGGTGATCTCCAACAAGTGACCATAGAGCGCCGCATCCCAATGCCAGCCGAGGTTGTGTTCGGCAAAGGCGGCATTGAAGGCGGGCAAATGGCCGTCACGCTCGGTTTCGGCGAGGGTGCCATCGACATCAAAGATCAGGGCGCGTAGTGGGTTCATGCGTCTAAAGATAGGCGTGCAGGGCGTACGCCACCAGTCAGATTTTCTGACGCCAGCCTTAAGCGGTGTTTATTAAGTTATCGCTTACTCACTCATTAAGAAAAACTGACTATCGCTTAATTAAGAAGTCCCTTATCTTTTGTCCAAGCCCAGTAAGACAACAATGACGGGAGACAAAAATGCAATTCGGACGTACCACCCTTTCCAAATTCGTGATCGAGCAGACGCGCGCCCAGCATGGCGAACTCGGTGCCTTGCTGATTGACGTTGCCGCTGCTGTCAAAACCATTTCCGGCATGGTCGGCAAAGGGGCACTGGCCGGGCATCACGGGGCGCTCGACAGCACCAACGTGCAGGGCGAGGTGCAGAAGAAGCTGGATGTGCTGACCAACGAAGCCATCCTGCACCATTGCGAATGGGGTGGCCAACTGGCCGGCATGGCCTCCGAGGAGATGGAAGAGCCGTATCGCATTCCCGAGCAGTACCCGCGTGGCCGCTACCTGCTGGTTTTCGACCCGCTCGATGGCTCATCGAATAGCGATGTGAATGTTTCGGTCGGCACAATTTTCTCGATCTTTTCGCGGTCGACCGCAGGCGATGCCGAATTGAGCGATTACCTGCGTCCAGGCTGCGAGCAACTGGCCGCCGGCTACGCAATTTACGGCCCATCGACGATGATGGTGCTGACCCTGGGCAACGGCACGCACGGCTTTACGCTGGATCGCGAGAACGGCAACTTCATCCTGACCCATCCCGATATCCGGGTGCCGGAAGATACCCGTGAGTTCGCCATCAATACCTCCAACGAGCGTTTCTGGGAGCCGCCGGTGCAGCGTTATGTCGCCGAATGCAAGGCCGGCAAGACCGGTGTGCGCGGTGCTGATTTCAATATGCGCTGGATCGCCTCGATGGTTGCTGAAGTGCATCGCATCCTGATGCGCGGCGGCATCTTCATGTATCCCAAGGACAGCAAGGATCCGAGCAAACCGGGCCGCCTGCGCCTGCTCTATGAAGCCAATCCGATGGCGATGCTCATTGAGCAGGCCGGTGGTTCTGCCTCTACCGGGCGTGGGCGCATTCTCGAGGTGGCGCCGGACAGCCTGCACCAGCGCGTGCCGGTCGTCCTCGGCTCAAAGAATGAAGTCGAGCGCCTGGCGCGTTATCACCGCGAACACGACGACGGCTCCGACCGCCCCTTCGTCTCGCCGCTCTTTTCCGAGCGCTCCTTGTACCGCGACTAAGCCCATTCCAAACCTCCGGGGAAATCACCATGTCCATCAAACATCCGATCATCGCCATTACCGGGTCATCCGGCGCCGGCACCAGCACCGTGATGCAGAGCTTTCAGCATATCTTTCGCCGCGAAGGCCTGAAGGCGCAGATCGTCGAAGGCGACTCCTTCCACCGCTACGACCGCCTGGCGATGCGCGCCGAAATGAAGGCGCAGGAAGAGAACGGCAATCGCAATTTCAGCCACTTCGGGCCGG
>CAXYZX010000140.1:0-7094 GCA_964293845.1 uncultured Dechloromonas sp. | reverse complement strand
CCAACAGCACCGCACGCCGTGCAGAAGTCGCAACCATCCTTGCGGATCATTGTATGGTTTCCGCATTCCGGGCAGAGCTTGCCTTGGGTTGGCAGTACCTTGTTGCTGGTTGAGTCTTCAGGGGCTTCGAGGATACCCATTTGCTGTAGCGGGAAGCCCTTGTCGTCGAGGATGCCGAGCATCGAATAGCGGTGGATGATCAGGTTGGCGATGTAGGCCACTGTTGACGGATAGGTTTGCTGCTTGCGTGAGCCGGGAACGAAGGCCATGAAGTCGCCGAGCGGCTCGGAGTAGTCGAGCAGTTTGCGCAGCTTCATACCGATCCAGGCCGGGTCAAGGACACGCATGTCGAGTGAGAGCAGCTTGGAGAGACCATCGAGGGCGCGCGGGTAGTTGCCGGAAAGCCACATCGAGTAGGGGCGGGTAACGCCATCGGGCAGGGTGATTTCCTTGAGGCCGAGGACGAAATCCTCACCGGTCGATGGGTTGTTGATGTCCACCGTCCAGGAGAGCGTGCCGTCGGTGCCGGTTTTAGGTTCCTTGGCACTGAACAGGGCATCTTTTACCGGGGTCGGGCCTTCATTTTTGAAGGCGCCAAGTTGCTCGACGCGCCAGCGGATGACCTGCGCCATGGCGGAAACTACCGACGGCACACGTTTGCGCTCGCCATGTGGCGGCATGGGCATTTCGAAGGAGTCGCCCGGTGTCTTGGCCAGTGCATCAAGCTTCATTTCCAGCCAGCCATGGTCTTTGGCGCGCATGTCCATCGACAGAGTTTTGGCAACGGCACCGAGGCCGCGTGGTTCGGCAGGTCCGTTTGCCCAGACTTCAAACGGCCAGGCACGGCCTTCAGGTTCAACGTGGCCGACGAACAGCGCGAATTTGCCGATCGGCGAATCGAGCATGTAGGTCCAGCACAGATTGCCCTCAGGTAGATTGGGGCGGCCGGGCCAGCGCAGGCTGGAAAGGACAGGTGCCGGAAGATTTTTGATCGACAGGCGGCGGTTGGCATCGGAGACAAAATCTTGCGGGGATTTGGCGTCGACCGCAACGTTTTCAGTTTTGGCTGGTTCGCTGCTCACCGAAAGCACGGAACCGAGAACGCTGTTCGGGCGGTAGGTGGCGAGACCCTTGAGGCCGGCTTTCCAGGCGCTCATGTAGAGATTTTGGAAGTTTTCGTAGGGATAGTCAGCGGGCACATTGACTGTCTTGGAGATCGATGTATCGATGTGCGGTGCGACGGCGGCAACCATGTCGGCGTGCGCTTGGGCGGAGATTTCCAGTGCCGTAACGAAGTAGTCAGGCAGCTTGCTGACATCACCACCGGTGTGCTTGTAGAGGCGCCAGGCGTAATCTTCAACCGAGTATTCCTTGAGCGTGCCATCCGGCATGCGCTTCTTGCGGTTGTAGGTCCAGGAGAACGGCGGTTCGATGCCGTTCGAGGCATTGTCGGCAAAGGCCAGTGAAATGGTGCCGGTCGGTGCAATCGACAGCAGGTGCGAGTTGCGCAGGCCGTGCTTGCGGATTTCAGCCTTGACCTCATTCGGCAGGCGCGAGGCAAAGTTGCCACCAGAGAGGTAAAGTTCGGCGTTGAACAGCGGGAAGGCGCCGCGTTCCTTGGCCAACTCTACGGAGTACAGGTAAGCGGCATCACGCATGTGTTCGGTAATGCGGGTGGCCATGGCACGGGCTTCCGGCTTGTCGTAGCGCAGGCGCAGCATGGTCAGGGCGTCGCCAAGTCCGGTGTAGCCAAGGCCGACACGGCGCTTGTTGGCGGCTTCCTGCTGCTGGCGGTCGAGCGGCCAGTGAGTGGCATCCAGCACGTTGTCGAGCATGCGGGTCGATACGCGAACCACTTCGGCAAAGGTATCGAAATCGAAGGCGGCTTGCTCGGAGAAAGGATGGCTGACATACAGTGTCAGGTTGATCGAGCCCAGGCAGCAGCAGCCGTAGGGCGGTAATGGCTGTTCTGCGCAGGGGTTGGTGGCCTCGATGACTTCGCAGTAATTGAGGTTGTTGTCCTTGTTCATGCGGTCGAGGAACAGAATGCCTGGCTCGGCATGGTCATAGGTGGATTTCATCACCTGATCCCACAGGTCGCGAGCACGTACCTTGCGGTAAACCCACAAGCCGTCGTCACGCTGGAAGGCACCGGTGGAGCGCATCTCATTATTTGGCTCAGCGCGGTGAATCAACTCGACATCGGTATCGGCATCAACGGCTTCCATGAAGGCGTCGGTCACGCCGATGGAAATGTTGAAGTTGGTCAGGTCGCCTTTGTCCTTGGCGTGAATGAAGACTTCGATATCCGGGTGGTCGCAACGCAATACGCCCATCTGTGCGCCACGGCGGGCGCCGGCCGATTCGACGGTTTCGCATGAACGGTCGAAAACACGCATGTAGGAGACCGGGCCGGAGGCGCGCGAGTGCGTTCCCTTGACGTGGGCGCCCTGCGGACGAATGCTGGAGAAGTCATAGCCGACACCGCCACCGCGACGCATGGTTTCAGCAGCTTGCGCTAATGCGGTGTAAATACCCGGCTTGCCATCAATGGTTTCGACGATGGAGTCGCCAACCGGCTGCACAAAGCAGTTGATCAGCGTCGCTTGCAGATCGGTACCGGCAGCAGAGTTGATACGGCCGGCGGGAATAAAGCCGGTTTCCTGCGCCCAAAGGAATTTTGCTTCCCAGTGGGCGCGATCCTTTTCTTGCTCGACTTGGGCCAGTGCATAGGCAACACGTTTGCGTACGTCATGGACGTTCGTCTCCTTGCCTTTTGCATATTTTTCGATGAGCACCTCACCCGATATTTCCTGCTCTTGCAGTGGGGCGTACTTCGGTGCTGCAGGGATATCGGTCAGCGAAAGCTGTTCGGATACTGGGCTCATCTAGGCTCCTCTCAGAAACTTTTGTGGTCTGGTTTGTTTGTCTTGGAATGGCGCCAATCTACTATATATAGTGGGTCAGTGCAATATATTGACTATATACAGTGTTTTCTGCATTGGCTAAAGGTCTGATGTCATGCCCTGAAAAAGCCAAAAAAAACAAAGCCCCGGGGCCTTTCGGCACCGGGGCAATAATTTTGTAAAAAGGTTTTTTACAGGCTGAGCAGGGTCTGCGCGTGATGCGCCATCATCCATTCTTCATTGGTCGGAATGACCAATACATCGACGCTGCTGTTGCCGGCGCCAATGTGCAAGTCGTGGCGGGCATTGGCTTCCGGGTTGAGCTTGATGCCCAGCCATTCGGACTGCAGGCAAACCCGACGGCGAACCTCTGCCGCGTGCTCGCCAATGCCGCCGGTGAACACCACGGCATCGAGACCGCCCGCCGCTGCGGCCAGCGAACCCAGTTCGCGGGCAATGCGGTAGCAGAACAGGTCGACCGCTTCCTGAGCTTCCGGCTTGTCGCTGGAGAGCAGGGTGCGCATGTCCTGAGAGATGCCGGAAACCCCGAGCAGGCCGGATTCCTTGTAGAGCATTTTGGTCATGTCCTTGACGCTCAGATTCTTGGTTTCCATCAGGTGCAGAATAACGCCCGGATCGAGATTGCCGCAGCGCGTGCCCATCACCAAACCGTCAATGGTCGAGAAGCCGAGGGTGGTGGCGACGCATTTGCGATTGACCATGGCCGCCATGCTGGCACCGTTGCCGAGGTGGGCGACGACGACACGACCATCAGCGCGTGAGGAATGCTGAGGCAGGGCGCGGGCAATGAATTCGTAAGACAGGCCATGGAAACCATAGCGCTTGACGCCTTCGGCAGTGATCGCGCGCGGCAGGCCGAACATCTGGGCTACCTCGGGCTGACTACGGTGGAAGGCGGTATCAAAACAGGCAACTTGTGGCACGTTCGGCAACAGCGTTTGCAGGGCGACAATGCCTGCCACGTTATGCGGCTGATGGAGGGGCGCCAGCGGGGTGAAGCTGGTCAGATGCGTGAGAACCTGCGCATCAATCACCGTTGGCTGCGAGTAACGGTCACCGCCATGCACCACGCGGTGGCCGACAGCAGCAATTTCCCAATCCGCATGGGTGGCTGTAAACCATTTGAGCAGGGCATCAAATGCCCGGGCGTGGCTAACGCGCTCGCCGCTCAGCGTCTGGTCGGCAATACGCTCGCCAGCACGGTTCTTGGCGACCATTTTGGTCGCTTCGGCACCGATGCCGTCGATTTGTCCGGAGACTTCGGCAATGGGTGAAATCGGGTGGTCAAGCGGGAAAAGTGCGAATTTGATCGATGATGAACCGGCGTTGATGGTGAGAATGCCGCGAGACATATTATGCAGTTCCTTTGTTACGTGCAGCGTGAGCGACCATGGCGGCGATAACGCACGAAGCCGTGCGTGTTTCTGCACTGTCAGCACGGCTGGTCAAAATAATGGGGACTTTGGTGCCGAGTACGATACCGGCGGTGAGGGCGTTCGCCAGATATTCAAGCTGCTTGGCGACCATGTTGCCGGATTCAAGATCGGGTACAACAAGGATTTCGGCATGGCCGGCGACCGCCGACTTGATGCCCTTGGTTTTGGCCGCAACGATGGAAACCGCATTGTCAAAAGCCAGCGGGCCGTCGAGTAGTCCGCCTTTGATCTGGCCGCGATCAGCCATCTTGCACAGGGCGGCGGCATCGAGCGTCGACTGTATCTTGGGATTGACTGTTTCAATTGCCGAGAGAATCGCTACCTTGGGTTCTGGTATGCCAAGGATGTGTGCCAGATCGATGGCGTTCTGGATGATATCGACCTTGTCTTCCAGCGTCGGTTTGATATTAATTGCCGCGTCGGTAATCAGCAGTGGGCGATGGTAAGTCGGTACATTCATCACAAACACATGGCTGATCCGGCGCGAGGTGCGCAAACCATTGGCGCGCGACACGACTTCGCTCATCAACTCGTCGGTATGCAGGCTGCCCTTCATCAGAGCCTCGGCGTCACCCGTGCGCACCATGGAGACGGCGAGCGCTGCCGAGTCGTGGCTGTGCTTGGCATTGACAATGCGGATGCCATGTAAGTCGATGCCGAATTCCTCGGCGACCGAGCGAATTTTTGATTCCGGCCCGATCAGGAAGGGTTCGATGATGCCTTCCTGAAAGGCGATGACCGGGCCTTTCAGCGATTCGACATCGCACGGGTGGGCGACGGCAGTCGGGATCGGTTCGAGGCCTTTGACGCTGGCCAGCAGGTTCATGTAACGCTCATGCTTGTCGTCAATGCGAATTGACGGCATGTGCTCTTGCCGAATGTGTGAAATTTTTTCGGACGGTGCCAGTACCTCGGCGGTGCCACGCACCACTTGCAAGCCTTCCTGATTGGTACAGACGCAATCGAGGATGACATGCTTGTTGTGGTCGAACTTCTGCTTGGCGGTAACTGTGATGGTGATGGTGTCGCCGATGGTTACCGGGCGGGCGAAATGCAATGACTGATCAATCAGGATAGTGCCGGGGCCAGGAAACTGGGTGCCGAGCACGGTCGAGATCAGCGAACCGCTCCACATGCCGTGGGCGATCACTTCGCGGAACATGCCGCTTTCAGAATAATGCTGATCGGCCATGCCCGGATTCATGTCACCGGTGAGTACGGCAAAGAGTTTGACGTCCTCTGGCATCAAGGTCCGGCTCAGGCTTGATGTGTCACCGACGCGGATTTCTTCATAGGTCTTGTTGACCAGATAGCGATGCTCGCTGCTCTCATGCATGGTGCGGCTCCCTTAAAACGAGATGAGCTCGTTGATGGCTGATTCTGACTATTCCGATTGTAGTATGCTGCGCCGCAACAAAGAAGGCAAATGGCGTTAAGTCAGGCATGGTTCAAGCGCTGCGCGCAAGCTCGCGGCGCTCGTGTGCTGCGCTTTGGAGTGGAATGTCGATACTCAGGTCCGGATATATCTGCTGGAAGCGGTCAACCACCCATTGATTCGCTTCGTAAGCGAATTCACGGGCTTTCAGAGTTGCTGCGCAATGGGCCTCTATAAACAGTGCTACGGCAGTTGATCGGCTGACGCCATATTCGCAGTGCACCATGACCGAAACATCCTCTGGGGCGCTGTGCAATGCCTCCACGAAGTCGCCTATGGTATGCGCCATTTCATGATCGAACATGCCGGGAATGGGCGATGGCAAAAACTCGTCCGCGGGCACTGCATCGTAGAAGGAGATGCGGAGAACACTTTGAAACAGGGGGGCGAGAATCGCATCCGGCATGCCGGGGTCGGTAATCGAGATGACCGCCGTGAAAGGGCAACCAGGCATTGACTCGGCCAACCCGCGTGAAGCAAAAAATACTTTTGAGATTGTCATGATCCGTTAGCGACTCTGACGCGAGGCGCCATCACAGAGAAATAAACTGAAAGCAGGGAAAACGAAAGGGTCAAAACGACAGGATGCCCTTCATTCCATGAAAACCGGGTCGGAAAAGACCAGGGTTCCATCCTTGCGCATCATCAGGTTGTCCGATTTGATCAAATCCGGCAAGGCGCCGTATTCGCCGGAAAACTCCTCCAGTGCCTTGAGTGAATCCTGAACAGCATCGGTCCAGCCCATCGGGGTGACAACAAGATGGTGCAGGGCGATGCGACCCATATCCTGAGCCAGGTTGCGCCAGATCATGCAGGCGTCAAAATAGGACGTGGACAGCTTGGTCGCAATTTCTGTCGCTTCGCCGCTACCGGGCAAGGGATAGAGCTTTTCGACTTCAACGATATGAAACGGGAATCCACGGCTAGAACGGCCAGCGGTGCCGTGATCGGCAAAAACAACCGGAAAATGGCGGCCCGTAGGGCGGTCCGCTGCCGTGTAATAGGCGTAGTCGGTGGGGGAGGAAAGTACCTTATAGACACGTTCTTGCCCGTCAACCACGTCACCATCCAGAACAATGGTGCTTTCGCCGCGGCCTATCTCTTTCCTTCCGTTGAGAAGGGGATGATCCGGCACAGCATCGGCGATGATCTCGCTACAGTTGAGTTCCATGAGCAGCTCCGATGGAGACAGCTTAAAAGTTCATGATACCGCAGGAAGCCGGCTGGCAGCACCCTGCGGTTATTCCAGATTGATGCTTAGGCGACGATATGGGCGCCGGCGTCAACGTAGATGGT
>CAXYZX010000139.1:0-7112 GCA_964293845.1 uncultured Dechloromonas sp. | reverse complement strand
TTGAAGGGCGAGCCCTATGGTGGCCGGGCAAAGTTCCTCGGGCGGGATTATGTGGCTCATTACGAGCCGCTCAAAGACGCCGATGGCAAAGTTATCGCAACCCTGGTAGTCGGCAGCGACAGCACCGATGCCCTGCTCGCCCTGAAGAAAAAAGTGCTAGCGATCAAGATCGGCGAGACCGGCTACCCCTACATTCTCGATGCCGGCCCGGACAAGGGCATGCTGATCGCTCACCCCACCCGCGAGGGGCAAACTCTGCTCGACTCGCGCGACGGAAACGGGCGGGAATTCGCCAAGGAAATGCTTGCCGCGCGCCAGGGCATGACACGCTACCCATGGCTCAACAAGGAACTGGGCGAAACAACAGCGCGTGAAAAATATGCGGTTTATGCGAGTTACGATCACTGGCAATGGCTGGTCGTCAGCGGTGGCTACATCGATGAACTCTCCCGCGAGGTAAGCCCGGTGCGCAACAGCATTCTGGTCGCGGCACTCGTTCTCTTGCTGGCCGCCGGCACGCTCCTCCTGGTGGTCAGCCGCCGGTGGATTTCGCAGCCACTGGAACAAACCGTCGAAGCGATGGATCGCATTGCCGCCGGTGATTTGTCGCAGCCGGTCAAGCCTGGTGGGGGCGATGAGGTCGGTCGCCTGCTGCGCGCCACCGAGGATATGCGTCAGCACCTTTCCGAAGCGATCGGCGCGATCCGCCTGACTGCCGACGAACTGGTCGGTAGCGCGCGCGAACTGGCCGGCGCTGCCGCCGATGTCTCGGGCATTTCGAACAACCAGAGCGACCAGGCGGCGACCATGGCGGCCGGGGTTGAGCAGATGATGGTCAGCATCCAGCAAGTCGCCGACTACTCCAGCGAAGCCCGGCAGATGTCCAGTCAGGCCGAAAGCACCTCGCGCGAGGGCGCCGCCGTCATCGCCAGTACCGTCACCGGCATGTCGGGCATTGCCGACACCGTGCGCAGCGCCTCGCAAACAGTCATTGCGCTGGGTGCCAAGTCGCAGGAGATCAGTGTCATTGTCCAGGCGATCAAGGAAATCGCCGAACAGACCAACCTGCTCGCACTTAACGCCGCCATCGAGGCAGCCCGGGCCGGTGAACAGGGCCGGGGATTTGCTGTCGTCGCCGACGAGGTGCGCAAACTGGCTGAACGAACCAGCAAATCGACCGGGGAAATTGCCCATATGATCGAAGGTGTCCAGGGACAGACACAGGTCGCCGTCGCCGCCATGCAGCACGGCGTGGCTCAGGTCGAGACTGGCGTTGGCATGGCCATTCAGGCCGGAGCCAGCATGGATGGCATCCGCAGCAGTGCCCTGCATGTCGCCGAAGCCGTCGAGGGAATTTCCAATGCGCTGGCCGAGCAAAGTGCCGCCAGCGGCGAAATCAGTCGCAACGTGGAAACCATTGCCTGCCAGGCCGAACACACTAGCGAGCAGGCCGGAAGGACTTCTGTAGCGGCGACGCAACTCGAAAATCTGGCCCGTTCGCTCAAGGACCGGGTAGCTCGCTTCCGCTGCTGAGCGCAGTTTGCGCCCTACAACTCCGAAATACCCTGGCGGATGGCGTAGCGCACCAGGCCGGCGACATCCTGGATGCCCAGGCGGTTCATGATCTGGGACCGGTAAGTCTCGACCGTTTTGATGCTGACGCCCAGAGCATAGGCGATTTCCTTGGTCCGCTGACCGTCGGCGACCAGCTTGAGAACCTCCATCTGGCGGGCAGTCAGGCCATCCCGGTGATCCGAAGTCCGCACCCGGGCCAGGTAGGAGTCCACTACCTGGCGTGAAATACTGGCCGACAACCAATTGTTGCCATTCATGACGGCGCGCACCGCCAGTTCGAGCTCCTGAGGGGCGGCATTTTTCAGCACATAGCCGACGGCACCCAGACGCATGGCGGCGATGACATGCTCCTCGGTATCGTGCATGGAAAGCATGATGATGCGCACACCGGGGTGCGCCTGATGAATCTTCTCCAGTGCCTGCAGGCCGGTCTGGCCAGGCATCGCAATATCGAGAATGGCAACGTCCGGCAACAGCTCTGCGGCGCACTGGATGGCCAATGTGCCATCAGCGACATCGGCAACAATGCTGAAATCGGCTACCCTTTCGAGCAAAGCCTTGATACCGGCACGTACCAGATTATGGTCGTCGGCTAAAAGGATACGTATGGGGTTCGTCATTGGCGACTAAGGAGGTAAGGGGAAAAAAGCCAGGACTTCGCTACCGCGACCCGGACTGGCATTGATTTGCAGACTTCCACCAAAACCCGCCACCCGTTCGCGCATGCCGATCAGTCCGAGCGAAGCCATCTGTTGCAGTTTGCTGAAAGTCTCATCGACATTGAAACCAAGACCATCATCCTTGACCGACAGATGCAGGCCATCAAGCTCCAGGGACAACGCGATGGACAGGGCACTCGCCAGAGAATGACGCAGGACATTCGAGATCGCCTCCTGCAGCACCCGGAAACAGGCCAGTTCAAGGGCCGGCGCCAGGCGCCTGTCGTCGAGATTGTGCTGCAGATCAATGGCAATATTGCTTGAACTGGCTATCTGATTCACATGCCAGCGCACGGCGGAGGCCAGGCCGAGATCGTCGAGGGCCGGAGGGCGCAGGCGGCGCGCCAGGTCGCGGCTGGTCTCCACCAGTTCTTCGACGCTGGCGATGCCTTCGAGAACTATCGTCCGCCCCCGGTCGCTCTCGGTCAATTCCGCATGCAAGGCATGAAGATGCAGATGCAGGCTGGTCAGGGTTTGTCCGAAATGGTCGTGCAACTCCATCGACAGCAGGCGTCTTTCCTCTTCCTGTATGGTCAGTCGCTTGGCGGCAATGGCTTTGAGCTGGGCGGCGGCCACCCGCTGTATTTCATGCGAACGCTTGTTCTCGGTAATGTCGAAATAGGAAACCACCGCACCACCGGACGAAGCCCGCAGCGGCGTGACGTTGAGCGTAAACCACAGGCAACCCGCCGGCGTGACGCAGGAACATTCGCAGGTAAACCTTTCCGTTTTCCCTTGCAGGAGATCAAGCACAGCCTGTCGGATCGTTTCACCAGTCGGACCAGCCTGGGTTTCTGTACCGGGAACACCCTGCAGGCAGGCCTCCAGAAAATTGGCGCCGATGCCGGTACCGGCCTCCTGTTGCAGTGAACTGGAATTCTCCCGGGCAAAATTGCGCCATGCTTCATTGACGGCAATGATGACTCCCTGACGATTCACTACCGCAAGCTGGGATCTGACTGAATCGAGCACCGCGCGATTCAGCTCCGAGCTGTCCTGCAGCGCCTTTGCTGCTTTGCGCTGCTCGGTTACCTCAATCGCCACGCCACCGATCAAGGGTGGGCTATCGCCACTCCGTATCGGAAACTTGATGCTGTTCCAGATGCGCGACCCGCCGCAGGCATCAAAGGTTTCCTCAAGAAATTCCTGACCCTGCTCGCCACCTAGGACAATTGCATCATTTTCTGCCCGCTTTGATGCCACAACTTCAGGCATGAAAGACGAGGTCGGCTTGCCTAGATATTCCTCATGGCGCAGACCAAAGGCCTTGATCCACGCCTTGTTGTAATAGATATACCGCCCCTCGGCATCCTTCATCCAGGCGACAGCCGGGATCGCATCCATATAGGCGTGGAATTTCTCCTCTGCTGCCCTTTCCTGGGCAATGGCAAAATGGCGTTCACTCATGTCACGAATGATCGCGCTCCAACTGCCGTCGGAAAACTGACAGGCCGTTACCTCTACCGGAAAACTCTTGCCTTCTCTAGTTAGCAAACGCCATTCGCTCGATTTGGCCCCCTGCTCGGTACAGCTTGCAATGAGTTGGCGAATTTTTCCCAGATCGCCCTCCGGCAGCAACAGAGCGATATTCTTGCCCAGTAATTCCTCCCTGGAATAGCCCGATATCCGGCACAGACAGGAATTGACTTCGATAAAGCAACCGCCAGCACCGGCGATCATCACGCCGTCCATGGCCTGCTCGAAGAGCAATTGGAATCGGGCATCCCCTGCTTTTCGGGCAGCCTGGAACTGGCGCTGGTAGAGATGCTCGTAAAAGAAACTGAAGCCAATGCCGCTGGCGGCGAAAACGACTATTGACAGCAGCGCCCAGGGCGAGTGAAGAACGAAGCTGAATTCCGGCGGAATGAAAAAAAACCAGACCAGCAAAGTGCTGATCAACGTGGCAAGAATACCCCCGCGCAAGCGACCAATCAGTACAGAGAGAAAAACTGTCGGGTAGAAGAGGAACCAGGCGTAAGGCTGGATGACATACCAAAGATGCCACTGGAGGTAAAAAACGAGAACAGGCAACAGCACGGCCAGAGAAACGCCGCAACGCTCACCCCATACAAACGCAGGAAAAGCCGCAAATTGTTGCCGTACACCGGTGTAGAACATCCAAACCCGCCGCTACATTGATCCCTACCATGGCCAAACCTGGTACCCCCCAGGAGTCAGCATGCGCGGTCCGCACAAAATTCGCACCGAATTGCCGAAATTTGGTCTCCAACACCACGCCCATTTATTTTCAGGTCTATCCGCTTGGACTACAGCAGAGGCATATCGTTTGTTAACTTAGTGCAATTTTTGTTCTATTAATTTTTGGTCAAACGATAGCATTCAAGTATCACGCTTGCATTTGATCCTGCCTATGAGGGAATTCCTGTCGCCGACTTCGAAATACCTGAGCGCCGTCAGCAAAGGCTGGCGGATTTACTCACCCAGATAGGCGGCACGCACCTTGGGGTCATTGAGCAACTGCGCCGACTCACCGGTCAGCGTAATCTCGCCACTTTCCATGACGTAGCCACGCTGGCTGGTTTGCAGCGCGAGCTTGGCGTTTTGTTCGATGAGCAGAATGGTCATCCCTTCAGCGGCAACGATGCGGATCACTTCAAAAATCTTTTGCACCATGAGCGGCGCCAGACCCATTGAGGGCTCATCAAGCAGCAACAGCTTGGGCCGGCTCATCAGGGCACGGCCGATGGCCAGCATTTGTTGCTCGCCGCCGGAAAGCGTGCCGGCAAGCTGGGTTTCTCGCTCTTTAAGACGCGGGAAATAACCATACATGCGTTCGAGATCATTGGCGATATCTGCCTTGTCATCGCGCACGAAAGCGCCCATCGCCAGATTTTCAGCAACTGAAAGACGCGGGAATACGCCACGACCTTCCGGCACCAGCGCTATCCCCTTGCGGATCATGTCGTGCGGGGCAACGCGCGTTACCTTTTCACCGCAGAAATGGACATCGCCCCCGGCTGAATCGAGGACCCGGGCAATCGCCTTCAGCGTGCTGGTTTTGCCGGCGCCGTTGGCGCCGATCAGGGCGACCATCTCGCCTTCGTTGACGTGGAAGGTGATGCTGCGCACCGCCTGGATGCCGCCATAGGCGACGCGTAGTCCGGTAACTTCAAGCACCTAGGTAAGCCTCAATAACACGTTGATCTTTTTGTACTACCGCCGGCACATCCTCGATCACCATGGCGCCGTAATCGAGCACGGCGACGCGATCACACAGCCCCATGACCAGCTTGACGTCATGCTCAATGAGCAAAATGGTTGTGCCGTCACGACGGATGCCATCGATCAGGTCACGCAACTCCTCGGTTTCCGTATGATTCATACCGGCGGCAGGCTCATCAAGACACAGGAGTTTGGGCTCAGTGGCCAGGGCACGGGCGATTTCCAGGCGACGCTGGTCACCGTAAGAAAGATTCTTGGCCAGGTCATCAGCCCGCTCTTCGATCCGCACATAGTGCAGCAAATCCATGGCACGCTGAGCAATTGCCGCCTCTTCGGCACGCGTTGCCGCACTCTTCAGCATGGCGCCCCAGACCCCGGCCTGGGTCCGCACATGGCGGCCAACCATGACGTTCTCGAGCGCCGTCATGTTGCCGAACAGGCGAATATTCTGGAAGGTGCGCGCAATCCCGCGCTCCGCGGCTTGGTGCGGGGCATCGGCCAGCAACGGGGTGCCAGCAAAATTGAAGCCGCCGCCATCCGGAATGTAAAGCCCGGTCAGACAGTTGAAAAAGGTGGTTTTGCCAGCACCATTGGGGCCAATCAATCCGTAAATTTCGCCCTCGCGTATGGTCAGCGAGACATCACGCAAGGCTTTGACGCCACCAAAATGCTTGGCAACGTTGTTGGCTTCAAGCAGAACACCGCTCATTTTGCAGCCCCCGCATCCTGCAATTCACGTTTGCGCTCGGGAGAAGGCCATAAGCCGGCCGGCTTGAAGCGCATGACCAAGACCAATGCCAAGCCAAAAATCAGCATGCGCAGGCTTTCCGGGTCGACCAGCATCTTGCCGAAAACCGCCATCTGCAGTGGCCCGACGCCATAGCGCAAGGCCTCGGGGAGAATACTGAGCAACACGGCACCGAGAATCACGCCGGGAATATGTCCCATACCGCCGAGCACCACCATGGCCAGGATCATGATCGACTCGATCAGCGAGAAGCTCTCTGGCGAGACAAAGCCCTGCATCGCCGAGAAGACGCCACCGGCAACACCGCCAAAGCTCGCCCCCATGGCAAAGGCCAGCAACTTCAGATTGCGCGTGTTGATACCGACGGCCTTGGCGGCGATTTCATCTTCACGTATTGCCTGCCAGGCGCGCCCAATGCGCGAGTTCTGCAGACGCAGGTTGATGACGATGACCAACAGCGCGAGGGCGAGCAACAGGTAGTAATACTTCTGCGGTCCACTCAGGGAAACGCCCAAAATTTGCGTTGTGTTGGAGAATTTGAAGTCACCAATCGCCACCGGGTCGATCAGCGTGATGCCCTGCGCGCCGTTGGTGATGTTGATCGGCGCATTCAGATTATTCATGAAAATGCGGACAATCTCGCCAAAACCCAGGGTGACGATGGCGAGATAGTCACCACGTAATTTAAGCGTTGGCGAACCAAGGACCACCCCGAAGAAGCAGGCGACCATCGCACCAATCGGCAGAATCACCCAGAACGGCAGGTGCAGGCCAAAATGTGGACTGGCCAGCAAGGCGTAGGTGTAGGCGCCGACGGCATAGAACGCGATGTAGCCGAGATCGAGCAGGCCGGCAAAGCCGACGACGATGTTCAGGCCAAGCGCCAG
>CAXYZX010000138.1:0-7154 GCA_964293845.1 uncultured Dechloromonas sp. | reverse complement strand
AGCCCCCAGGTAATCAGCGGCGCCACGTCGCCCGGCCAGCAATGCTGGATCGGCAGTCTGGCAAGATCGACATCCTTGCCTTCCCAAACCACATCCTGACAAGGAGCGGACGAAACCACTTTCGGCGCCATGTTCATTACTTGCTTGAGAATCGGCAGCTTATCCCAGGCGTCTTTCAAACCTTTGGGGGGCTCCGGCTCCTTGAGATAGGCGAGCAGCTTGCCGACTTCACGCAGGGCCTGCACCGACTCCTCGCCCATGCCGAGCGCGACTCGCTTCGGCGTGCCGAACAGGTTGGCAAGTACGGGGATCGTGTGACCTTTGGGTTTCTCAAAGAGAATCGCGGGGCCGGCGGCGCGCAACACCCGATCGCAAATTTCGGTCATTTCGAGGCAGGTATCAACCTCGACGTCAACGCGCTTTAGTTCGCCGGTTTTTTCCAGCTGCGACATGAAGTCGCGCAAATCATGGTATTTCATGGGAACCGCCTGAAACTGCCGCTAGACACGGCGAACATTATCGAGTCTCGCCGACAATCTTCTGGTAAACGAAGGCCGCCAGGGCCATGGCCATGCTGGGGTCCGGATCGAGAAACTGCAGACCGTGCAGGTAGGGCATATTCGGATCAGCCGCATCCTTGGTAATCGTCCGGATAACGCTATCGAAAACAATAAAGGTCTGGATCTCGCTTACGGTAATCTTGAACTTGATACTGATCGTATCGCCCTTGCTACCCAAAGGATTCTTTGAGCGCAATGCGCCGCCCCCGGTACTGATATTGACAATTTTTCCGGAACCCGATTTTGTGCCCTCATCGCCCTCCGACGTTACCGCGGCGATCAGTTCCACATCAATCCGCGAGCCTTTACGGATTTCCAGACCACGCACTTCACGCGGGTAGGAAAGATAAAGGTGGGGGAAGGGAACACTGGTCTGCCTGGCAACCGTCGCCGTAAACGCATAGGCGTTTTGCCCGGAGAAAAAGCGCATAACAAATGACTGACCATCCTTGAGCATGACAAATTCGCCATCCGCTCCCGGCACGGTAACAATCAGGCCACGGTTCTTCAGGTAACCAATCAGTTTAACCAACAGCCGCGGTGCATCGGCCGAGCTTTGCATGTGCAAGGGATCGCCGATACGAATTTTGGTCGCTTCCAGCGTCGTAATCGTTTCGCGCGATGGCGGCGCTTCCTCAGCCACCTGCGGCCCGCCGGAAGCGGGAGGGACATAGCGTTCGCTGAGATTCCGGTACAACCCACGCTCGATCAGCAACTCGCGTTGATGAGCGCTCTCAACAACATGGCCACGTTTGAGCAGCAGCTTGCGATTGCCATCATAAAGTGGATGCGCGAGCGGTTTACCCACCTCGACATCGCTGACTCCAACCTTTACAAAACCGCCTTGTTCATCCATCGCCACGATTTATCCCCAGCCTGTTTTTGGTTATTTTGGTGAGCTTACCGGAATCCTTGAATCAGGAGACCATTTCACTACGTCAACGCGTTCGATAAGCGGAATGACCGCCAACAAAATGAGTTTCCATCACACAGTCTTTGCGGAAATCAGAAAATCCAGCCCGATCCCAACGAAAACAGCCAATCCCACGTAGTTGTTATGCAAAAACGCCTTGAAGCAGCGCAACCGATCACGCTCGCGTATCCACTTGTAGTGAACACCCATGATGCCCGCCGCCGCCAACAGTCCGGCAAAGTAGAAGCCGCCCATATGTCGGGCGTAGCCTAGCCAGCCGAGGATGGCCAGCGTTGCTGCGTAGCAACCCATCACCGCCGCAATATCAAAACGCCCAAAGGTGATGGCGGCTGTCTTGATGCCAATTTTCAGGTCATCTTCGCGGTCGACCATGGCGTACTCGGTATCGTAGGCCACCGCCCAGAATACATTGGCCAAGAGCAGCCACCAGGCCTCAGCCGGTACGCGATCGAGGTGAGCGGCGTAAGCCATGGGAATCCCGAAGCCGAATGCAATGCCCAGATAGGCTTGGGGAATGGCGAGGAAACGCTTGGTGAATGGATAGCTCGCCGCCAGAAAAATTGCCGGCACCGACATCCAGATCACTAGTTTGTTGCCGAGCATGAGCACCAGCGCAAAGGCGCACAGGGAAAGGCCAGCGAAGAGAGCAAGCGCTTCCTTCGTGCTCACTTTGCCGGCCGTCAGCGGGCGTTCTTTGGTGCGCTCGACGTGCCGGTCGAAATCACGATCAGCGTAGTCGTTGATCACACAACCTGCCGAGCGCATCAGCACCGTACCCAAAACAAAGACCCAAAGTACCATCCAGCTTGGCCGGCCATTTGACGAAAGCCACAGACCCCACAGCGTTGGCCAGAGCAGGAGCAGGATACCAATCGGCTTATCCAGTCGCATCAGCCGTTCGTAGAGGTTGAGTTTTTCCTTGATTTGGGGCCAGTTCATTGCAGAATTTTACCTCGCCTTGGCAGTAAAGACGGTTTGCTGCGGTCGACCGGCAAAAACACGCTATTTTTTACTGCCACGCAAGGCAAGGACGGTATCGTGCAGATGCGCCGGTGTCGCCAACGCCGGCGCGATGGCCACCCCAACGCGCAGGCCCACCGGCGAGAAGATGCCGCGCCGAAACGGTGTTGTCATCGCCCCACCGTCTATCCGCGAAAAATAGCTGCCCCATAAGCCGCTCAGCGCCAGCGGGATAACCGGCACCGGATTGCTGCTCAGGATGCGGCTGATACCGGGGCGGAAAGCCTGCAGCTCTCCATCGCGGGTAATCCCTCCTTCGGGAAAAATGGCGACCAGTTCGCCATTGCTCAACGCAGTCGACACCTCGGCAAACGCTTTTTCCATCAGTACCGGGTCTTCCTTGGCCGAAGCGATGGGGATGGCGCCGCAGTGGCGAAAGATGAAACTGAGCAGCGGAATACGGAAAATCCGGTAATCCATGACGAAGCGGATCGGGCGCGGTGCCGCCCCCATGATCACCACGGCATCGACAAAACTGACATGATTGGCCACCAGCACCGCCGCCCCCTCATGCGGAATATGTTCCAGCCCTTCACTGCGTACCCGGTAGGCCGCCTTGATCAGCAGCCAGGCAATGAAGCGCAGCAGAAACTCCGGAACCAGGCCGTAGATATAAATCGCCACCAGCGCATTGAGCAGCGCGGCAATGCCGAACAAGGCAGGAATCGACAACCCGGCGCCAAGCACACTGGCTGCGGTCAACGCGCCAACGACCATGAAAAGTGCATTGAGAATGTTATTGGCGGCAATGATCCGCGCGCGTTGTTCCGGCGCACTGCGAATCTGGACCAGGGCATAGAGCGGGACGATGAAAAAGCCGCCAAAGACGCCGAGCATCATCAGATCGAACAGCACGCGCCAGATCGCCGGCAAACTGAGCAGCGCCAGCAATTCGTGCGCCGTTGTGCCGGCCAGCCCCACCGGAGAGGCAAAGTAAAGATCAATACCGAACACAGTCAGGCCAATCGAGCCAAACGGCACCAGGCCAATTTCAACATGCTTGCCGGACATCCGCTCACAAAGCAGCGAACCGAGGGCGATTCCGACTGTAAAGATGGCGAGCAGCATGGTGACCACGTTTTCACCGCCGCCCAGTACATTCTTGGCATACGCCGGAAACTGGGCAAGGAACAGCGCGCCGTAAAGCCAAAACCATGAAATGCCAAGAATGGAGAGAAAAACGGTGCGGTTCTGGCGGGCGAAATTGATGTTGTTCCAGGTCTCACTGAACGGATTGAGATTGATCCGTAGCGTCGGCACTGGCGCCGGCGCAACTGGAATGCCGCGACTGCTCAGATAACCCGCCATAGCAACCAGCAAGCCGCCCAGCGCGATCCACACCGGATGTTCGACCGAACCGGCGAGCAAGCCCCCAGCCAGCGTCCCGATCAGGATCGCGACAAAGGTACCGGCTTCGATCAGCGCATTGCCGCCGACCAGTTCTTGCTCCTGCAGATGCTGCGGCAGGATGGCGTACTTGACCGGCCCAAACAACGTTGAATGCACGCCGAGCAGAAAAAGTGCCCCCATCAGCACGGCTAGGCTGTGCAGGAAAAAGCCGGCAGCGGCGACCCCCATGATGACCATCTCCAGCACCTTGACCAGGCGTGCCAGCATGGCCTTGTCGTACTTGTCGGCCAGTTGCCCGGCGCTGGCCGAAAACAGGAAAAACGGCAGGATGAAAATCCCGGCGGCCAGATTGGCCAGTAGCTCCGGCTTCACTGTCGTCCATTGCGCCGACTGGAAGGTGAGCAGGACAATCAGTGCATTTTTGAACAGATTGTCATTGAAGGCACCAAGAAACTGCGTGACGAAGAAAGGCGCGAAACGCCGGGTTTTCAGTAGCCCGAATTGACCGCTCATACCGCCTCCGCCAGACGCTTCAGCGTCACGTAGTCGATCTTGCCAGTGCCGAGCAAGGGCAACACATCGACATGCTGTATCTTGCGCGGCACCGCCAGTTCCGGCACGCCCAGTTCGCGCGCCTTGCAGGTAAGCAGTTCGCGGGTCAGTTCGCTATCCATGGTGAACAGCACCAGCGCCTCGCCCTTGCTCGCATCCGGCTGGCTTGAAGCGGCATGCGCCAGAGCGGGCGAAGCAGCCGTCGCCAGCTTTTCGACCACCTCCAGGCTGACCATCTCGCCGGCAATCTTGGCGAAACGCTTGACCCGGCCGACGATCCTGAGGAAGCCATCGTCGTCTACTTCGACCACATCGCCGGTTTCGTACCACCCCTCGCCAAGCTCCGAAATTGGCGGCTGCAAGATACCGGGTTGGTCTGCCTTGAGATAACCGGCCATCACGTTCGGGCCGCGCACATGCAGGATGCCGCCCTGGGCAATGCCCGGCACCGCCAGCAGGCGATGTTCGATACCCGGCAGCAGGTTGCCGACGGTGCCGGTTTTATAGGCCATCGGCGTGTTGACCGCGAGAACCGGTGCCGTTTCGGTGGCACCATAACCTTCGAAGATGCGCACACCAAATTTCTCGAACCACAGACCACGCACCGCATCCGACAACTTTTCGGCACCAGCGACGACATAGCGCAGCCGGTAAAAATCGTAGGGATGGGCAAATTTGGCGTAGTTGGCAAGAAAGGTCGAGGTGCCGAAGAGCACCGTACAACCACGGTCGTAGGCCAGCTCAGGAATAATCCGATAGTGCAGCGGTGATGGGTAGAGGAAGAGGCTGGCACCGGTCAGCACCGGCAACAGCGCGCCAGCGGTCAGGCCGAAGGAATGGAAGATGGGCAGCGCATTGAGCACCTTGTCGTCGACCGAGAAGTCAATCACCGAGCGAATTTGCGCGATGTTGGCAAGGATGGCACGGTGCGGCAATACCACGCCCTTCGGCTTGCCTTCGGAACCCGAGGTGAACAACACGACAGCGGCCTCTTCCGGCGAAGTCGGCAGCTCAAACCAGCGCGGAAAATGGATGGCATAGCCAATCAGCCACAGCTTGTCAGCCAGACCAATCTGCGCGCGGACGTCCTCGAGAAAAATCAGTTGCACACCATCGAGACCCGCCAGCTTGTCACCCAGCTTGGCCTGTTCGACAAAGGCACGCGAGGTGACGACGGTGCGAATTTCAGCCGCCGTGCAGGCGGCCTGCATGGCATCGGTCCCGGCTGAATAGTTGAGCATGGCCGGCACGCGCTGACGAGCGCTCAAACCGAAAATCAAACCGATGGTTGGCACCAGATTGGGCAGCAGCAAGCCGACCTTCTCACCGGGGCGGGAAATACGTTCGATTTGGCGGCCAAGCATCAGCGCCATCTTGAGCAGGTCGTTGTAGGAGTACTCGATCTGCTTGACGTCTTCGAGCAGACGGCGACGCCGGCCGAAAATTTCGGCCGCATCACAAAGCGCGCTATACAGCGTCTGTTGTGGACGCGAGGCAAAAATCATTTCCTGCATCAGGCGGCGCATCGCTTCGCCGGACTTGCGACGGCGCAGCTTGGCGGTCGGCGCCTCGGGCATGGGAAAATGCCGCTCAGGCAAGACAGTCAGGCGAATTTTGGGAAAAATCTCTTTCGGATACTTTCCGGAAAGACGCGAAAAATAACTGCGGGCAGCCCCATCCAGCCGTACCGGAATGACCGTCGCCCCGGTCTTCGCGGCAACAAAGGCCGGACCGTCGTACACCTTCATCAGGCTGCCGGTCAGCGTAATCCGCCCCTCCGGAAAAATCACCACCGGCCGGCCGGATTCGATCAGTCGGATGACCCTCTTCATTGCCATCGGGCTGGTCGGATCGACCGCCAGGTAATCGACCTGCGACAGCAGGATACGGAACCAGAAGTTATTGGCGATACCGGTATGAACAACGAATACCGGATCAATTGGCAGAAACAGGCCGATCAGCAAGCCATCGAGAAAGGACTCGTGATTAGCGACAACAAGCAGGCGCTGGTGCGAAAAATCAGCCTGCTGCAAACGCACGTCAACTCGAAACAACAGCCGGGCCAGACCGCGCAACAAAGGTCGTAATAACTGGCGCATCAAGCATTTTCCTTCAGATAATCAAGTACGTTGCCCAGCGTCGTTTCAAGCGGGGTGCGATTGATCCAGAACCAGACTTCCTTGCCGATCTTCTCGGAAGCAAGAACGCCAGATTCGTGGAGAATTTTCAAATGATGCGACACCGTCGACCGCGCTAATGTCGATACTTCGGCAATCTGCCCGACATTCAGTCGCTCGCCAGGCTCGAAGAGCAACAGCATGCGTTGGCGGTGCTCATCGCCCAAGGCGACGAAAATCCGGGACATTTCAGCCCACTCGCTGGGCAAGGTGCGGGAGTAATCTTTTTTCATATCGAAAATGTTAGTTACATCGATATGTGTTCGTCAAGAGATTTTTATGCGAAGTCTCGTCAGCAGCTTAAGTTGAGACTTTCGCAACTTAAGTCGAGATAGCAAACTGCAGCGCCACAATGCTTTCCAAGGATTCGTAGGCGCATCAGGCCGCAGAGTCTTGCAAATCGGGGGATTTGAGTTTTGCGAGTACGTTTGAGAACCACCTGTTTTCAAAACAACAGGAGCCCAATCAAGAATGGCTCATCAACAGGCAGTATTTCGGACAAAGCCGATTTTGGCTCTCTAGCTGGATTCAGGTAACGGCCGACCTATCCACTTCGGCCGT
>CAXYZX010000137.1:0-7161 GCA_964293845.1 uncultured Dechloromonas sp. | reverse complement strand
TTTTTTCATGGGGCAGATGACTCAGGTTTCAGTAGTGGTGTCCACTGACCGGCAACATAGCCCTCAATGGGTTGAAAGGCGGCTTTGTAAGCCATTTTTCGGCATTCGGCAATCCAGTAGCCGAGATAGAGGTAGGGCAAACCAAGAGCGCGGCATTGGGCGGCCTGCCAGACGATGTTGTAGGTGCCGAAGCTGGCCTGCGGTATATCGGGGTCGTAGAAGGTGTAGACCGATGACAGGCCGTCATCCAGTATGTCTATGACGCTGACCATGCGCACGATATCGTTTTCGGAAAACTCGATCAGCCGTGTATCGACGCGGCTTTGCAGGAGAAAGTGGGCGTACTGGTCGTGGCTGTCTTCATCCATGCCGCCGCCGGGGTGGCGGGCCTGCTGGTAGCGCGAGTAGAGCGCGTAATGGCTTTCGACAAAACTTAACGGCACTTCGCGGGCGACCAGATTGCCGTGGCGGTGCAGGGCGCGCCGCTGGCTGCGCGAGATGACAAGTTGATTCACCGGCAGGCGAACCGGGGTGCACGCCTGGCACGCATCGCAATGCGGCCGGTAGGTAAAAATGCCGCTGCGCCGGAAGCCGGAGCGGACCAGCGAACTGTAGATTTCGTCGTTGATCAGGTGGGTAGGTGTGGCAACCTGCGAGCGGGCTTCACGATCCGGCAGGTAGCTGCACGGATAGGGCGAGGTGGAATAAAACTGAAGCAGCGAGAAGGGTAGCGCAGCGTCGTTGGGCTGGGCCATGACTTAAAAGACAAAATGCTGAGCGGCGACACGCCAGTTCGAGGGCGCCGCACTCGTTGCGGTCAACTGCTGCAAACGGGTTAAAAAATCGTGGCGCGAAATTTCCCGCCCCCCCAGAGAGGCCAGATGCTCGGTGCGCATCTGGCAGTCAATCATGCCAAAGTTCTCGTTGCCCAAAAAACGGATGAGATGAGCGAAGGCGATTTTAGAGGCGTTGCTACGGTGCGAGAACATCGATTCTCCATAAAACATCTTTCCGATGGCCAAACCGTAAAGTCCGCCAACCAGATCACCTTCGACATAGGTTTCGACCGAGTGCGCCCAGCCGAGTTCATGGAGATGTGTGTACGCAGCTTTCATCTCGCGGCTGATCCAGGTGCCATCCTGGCCGGGGCGCGCTGTTGCACCGCAGGCGGTTATCACTGCCGGGAAGTCATGATCGAAGCGTACCTCGTAAGCGCCGGCACGCAGCGTTTTGCCCAGCGAACGGGAGAGTTTGAACTCTTGCGGAAACATCACCATGCGTGGATCAGGGCTATACCAGAGCGGATGCCCTTCGACGGTGCCCCAGGGGAAGATGCCGTGGCGATAGGCATCGACTAGGCGCTCGGCGCCTAGACCGCCACCGGCAGCGAGCAGGCCACCCATGTCTTCCCGTGCCTTCTCGACCGGCGGAAAAGGGTCGAGTGGGCCAAGGAAGGGGATCATGCGTGTAGTTTTTTGAAAGCGATGACGTGATCGGCGTCGAGGCGGATGCCTATCTTTTCGCCGATTGCATGGTTGTGGTGCGAGGGCACCAATGACAGCACTTCAGCGCCACTGACCAGGCGCAGCGTGTAAAGGATGTCTGCACCGCGGAAAGCTTTGTGCAGGACTTCTGCCTGAAGTGCACTCTGATCGTCATGCACCACATCGTCCGGACGGAGCAGAATATCAACTTTGCAGCCGTCATCACAATTGGCGCAGGTTTCACTGCATTCGACCGGGATATCGGAAGTCAGCTTGCCCAGTTCCATCTCGACATCGGTGCCGCCGGAAACCACGCCGGGCAGCAGCACACCCTGGCCGATGAAATCGGCAACAAAGCGGTTGGCCGGGCGGTGGTAGAGGTTGTAAGGGACATCCCATTGCTGGATACGGCCTTCATACATGATGCCAATCTCGTCGGCCATGGCAAAAGCTTCGTTTTGATCGTGTGTGACAAGTATTGCGGTCGACCCCTCGCGCTTGAGGATTTCTCTAACCTCGACCGAAAGGCGTTCGCGCAGGCCGACATCTAGGTTGGAAAAAGGCTCGTCAAGAAGGATCAGTTCAGGTCTGGGCGCTAGCGCGCGGGCCAGTGCGACGCGCTGTTGCTGACCGCCGGAAAGTTCGTGCGGATATTTTTCGCCCTGACCGGAAAGCCCGACCGTAGCCAGCAACTGGCGCACGCGCAGGTGGGCATCTTCGTGTGGCTTTTTGCCCAACCCGAAAGCGACATTTTCTTCGACAGTCAGGTGCGGAAACAGGGCGTAGTCCTGAAAGACCATGCCGATACGTCGCTTTTCTGGTGCCACGCGCTGTCCCGGTCGACTGACCATCACTCCGTGTATGGTGATTTCGCCATCAGCAATATCCTCGAAGCCGGCAATACAACGTAGCAAGGTGGTTTTGCCGCAGCCGGAGGGGCCAAGCAGACAGGCAATCTTGCCCGCTTCGAGGCGCAGATTGACGCCATCGACAATGGTGGTTTTGCCGTAGCGCTGAACAATGCCTTTTAGTTCAAGTTGAGCCATAGCCATCGATTCTACATGAGACTCTTTATCATTCATTAATCAGTATGGTTTTTTAGGAGGCGCTGGAATTGAAGAACAACTGAGACTGAGCGAAACCGAATTCCTGCCGAAAGCAGGGAAGCAAACCCGTTAGTGGGGAATAGGAATCAACGCTTATAATTCGCATTCACTCTCATGCGCACAACCCAGTTCTCCCCACTTCTTGTAATCGCCCTCGTGGTGGCCCTGTTAGCGGGTTTGCCGGTAGCCAGCGTCGGGTTGAATCTCTTTGTTGGCGGTACAAGCACTACCTGGACCCATCTCGCGCAGACCGTTTTACCTGACTACATTCTCAATACCCTCTGGTTGTGCCTCGGCGTTGGTCTGGGTGTTGGCTTGATTGGCGTGGCAACAGCCTGGCTGACTACCATGCACCAGTTCCCCGGGCAGCGCATTTTTGAGTGGGCACTAGTCTTGCCGATGGCGATGCCGGCCTATGTCATGGCCTACGTCTATACCGATTTTCTGCAGTTTGTCGGGCCTGTGCAGACTGGATTGCGTGATGCCTTTGGCTGGCAGCATGGCGACTACTGGTTTCCGGATATTCGTACCTTGCCGGGGGCCATTCTGATGTTTGTCAGCGTGCTTTACCCATATGTTTATCTATTGGCGCGTAGCGCCTTCCTCGAACGCGCCAGCGGCATGCTGGAAGCCGCGCGTACTCTGGGCATGGGGCCGTGGCGGGCTTTCTTCGCTGTTTCGCTACCGCTTGCCCGACCAGCCATTGCTGCAGGTATTGCGCTGGCGCTCATGGAGACGCTGGCTGATTATGGGACAGTGGCTTACTTCGCGGTAAACACCTTCACCACGGGTATTTATCGCGCCTGGTTCTCTTTGGGTGATCGTGTGGCAGCGGCTCAACTGGCGTCAATGCTGCTTGGTTTTGTACTTTTTCTGCTGATGGTGGAGCGCATCTCGCGCGGTCGTGCACGCTACAACAATACCACCGGGCGCAATCGGCCGATGGCTGGTGCCCATTTGTCCGGCCTGAATGCGGCGCTGGCGATCCTTGTTTGCAGCTTGCCATTGGTGATGGGCTTTGTGCTGCCTGCACTACTTCTCCTCAAAATGGCGCTGGCCGAGGGCGATGCGCAATTTGGCGAGCGTTTTATCATGCTTGCCCGCAACAGCTTTGTGCTGGCCAGTATCACGGCGCTGATCGGCGTTCTTCTTGCGTTGCTTTTGGCATATGGCGCCCGTCTTTCCAAAACAACTTTGGCCAATGCTCTTAACCGACTGGTTGGCTTGGGCTACGCTGTGCCCGGCGCTGTCATTGCAGTTGGTGTGCTGATTCCGGTGACTCGCCTTGATAACTGGTTGGCTGGGCAGTGGGTTCACTGGTTCGGCTACAACCCCGGCTTGCTCCTTACTGGCGGGATCGCCGCGCTGATCTATGCCTATCTGGTGCGTGTCCTCGGTGTTGCGCTGCATACGGTTGAATCCAGTTTGGCCAAAATTACGCCCAATATGGACGATGCCGCGCGCAGCATGGGCCTTGGTCAAGGTGAGACTTTGCGTCGCGTCCATATGCCAATGCTGCGCGGTAGTCTTCTGACCGCAGCCTTGCTGGTCTTTGTTGATGTGATGAAGGAACTGCCGGCAACTCTGGTCATGCGCCCCTTCAATTTCGATACCCTGGCCACACAGGCCTATACGCTGGCTTCGGACGAGCGTCTGGCTGAGGCGTCGACCGCATCGTTGGCGATTGTCGCTGTTGGCTTGCTGCCACTGATCATCTTGTCGCGGCAAATTTCCCGCAGTCGGAAATGAAAACGCCCCGCATGGGCGGGGCGCGGCTTGGGCTTGTTTTTTTCTATCTGAAACCAGCGCGGTCGAAAATTATCTGTGCCTTTGCTTGATACATGGACAGATTCTTCACCGGGATTTTGTCAGCCTTGAATTTTCCCAGAGCATCCAGGCCGGGGTTGGCAACCTTGACGCTGTCGACCGCCGGCCATTCGTTGTTGCCATCGGCAAAGTAACGCTGGGCGTCGTCAGACGAGAGGTACTCCAGGAACTTGACCGCAGCATCCTTGTGCGGCGCTGTCTTGAGCATGCCGCCCCCGGAAACGTTGATGTGGGTGCCGGTAGTGGACTGGTTTGGCCAAATCACGCCCACTTTTTCCATCATTTTTAGCTCTTCCGGCTTGGTTGACCGCAACAGGCGAGCGACATAGTAGGTGTTGGAAATTGCAACACCGCATTCGCCGGCAGCCACTGCCTTGATCTGGTCGGTATCGCCGCCTTTCGGGGCACGCGCAAAGTTGGCTACCATGCCTTTGGCCCATTCTTCAGCCTTGGCTTCGCCATCGTGAGCGATAACCGAAGCCATTAACGAGAGGTTGTAGGGGTGCGACCCGGAGCGCGAACAGAACTTGCCTTTCAGTTTGGGATTGGCCAGGTCGGCGTAGTTCTGAATGTCTTCAGCTTTGACGCTGGCCTTGTTGTAGATGATGACGCGGGCGCGGGTCGAGAAGGAGAACCAGTCATCGGTACGCAGGTGAGCAGGAATACGTGATTCCAGTGTTTTGGAAGTTAGTGGGGCAAAGAGGCCGAGTTCGTGGGCCTTGGCCAAGCGTGCGGCATCGACTGTCAGGAAAATATCAGCCGGACTATTGGCCCCTTCGTTCTTGATCCGTTCAAGCAGTTCATCTTCCTTGCCTTCTATGCGATTGATTTTGATGCCGGTCTGCTTGGTGAAATTGGCGTAGAGCGCCTCATCGGTCTGGTAATGGCGCGCGGAATAAAGATTCAGTTCCTCAGCCTGTACGGCAAAAGAGAGGCTTGCCATGGCTGTGGCGATCACGGTTGTAGTCAATTTCATAGAGGTCTTCACTATGTGTTAATGGGAATTCGTGCAGTTTATAGCCGGGAAAATATTTTGTAAATGAGAACCGTTACCAAGTGATGACGAAAAAAATGCGGCAAACTTGCCGCATTCTTTGCTCAGTTACCTTCTATTATTCGTCGGGCACCGTTGTAACGCTGCACCCAATAGCTGCTTTCCATGCTCTCAACGCGTACTTCTGCACCCGTACGAGGGGCATGCAGGAAGTGATTGTCGCCAAGATAGATGCCAACGTGGGAGAAGGTGCGACGCATGGTGTTAAAAAACACCAAGTCGCCCGGCTTCAACTGGCTGGTATCGATTGTTTGACCAACCTCGCTCATTTCACGCGCCGTGCGCGGTAGCGAAGCACCAATGCTGTCTTTGAAAACGAGGCGAACAAAGCCACTGCAATCGAGGCCACTGTCTTCATTGTTACCACCCAGGCGATAACGAACACCCACCAATTTCAGGCCTTGCAGGATCACATCCTGAGCGGCATTGGTGTAGCGTTCCAGAAAAGACGGCTCTTCGGCTTTGCGTACCTGTTCGGCAGCACCCACGGCGGTCGCGCAACAGGCGAGGGCGGTGGATAGAAATAGGGCTTTAAGAACTTTACGCATAGCCCCGGAATGTAGGCGAAAAAAGTTTGGCTGTAAAGCTCTGTAAAAAATTCCGACATGCAAAATCAAATTACGGAACTATGTTCATAATCCGTAATTATGAATACAATTTCCTTTCCGGGAGCGAGGAGCTTAATTATGGATTCCTTCAAGGCATTGCTGATAGAGGAACGCGATGGTCAGGTAGTTAGCGGCATTACTCGCTTCGAGAAGAGTGCGTTGGATGCTGGCGAGGTCACCATTCGTGTGGCCTATTCCAGTGTTAACTACAAGGATGCGTTGGCGGCAACCGGGGCTGGCAAGATTATTCGCCGCTTCCCCTGCATTGGCGGCATCGATCTTTCCGGGGTCGTCATCGAAAGTGCTGATCCACGTTTCAAGGCTGGTGATCAGGTGATCGCGACCAGCTTTGATATTGGTGTTGCCCATCACGGCGGCTATGCCGAAATTGCTCGAGTGCCGGCAGACTGGGTTGTTCCGCTACCCGCTGGCTTGTCTTTGTATGAAGCGATGGCGCTTGGTACTGCCGGCTTTACCGCTGCCCTGGCCATCGTTCGTATGGAAGAAAACCGCCTGACGCCGGCCAAGGGATCGGTCATCGTCACTGGCGCAACCGGTGGTGTCGGCAGCTTGGCGGTCGATATGCTGGCCAGAATTGGTTATCACGTAGTCGCGCTGACCGGCAAGGAAAGCGAAGCTGAATACCTGCGCAGTCTGGGGGCGGCTGAAGTCATGCTGCGCCAGAGTATTGACCTGACGAAGATTCGTCCGCTGGATCGGGGGCGCTGGGCGGGTGCGGTCGACAACCTGGGGGGCGATATTCTTGCCTGGATCGCCAGCACCATGGAGCAGGGTGGGACGATCGCCAGCATCGGCCTGGCGGCCAGCATGAAGCTCAATACCACAGTAGCGCCCTTCATCTTGCGCGGTGTTTCCTTGCTTGGCATTGATTCCGGCTACATCCGCGAACCCTACCGCACGGGCGTCTGGCAGCGATTGGCTGGCGATCTGCGGCCACCGCACCTGGCATCGATGTCACGAAAAATTACTTTCGAGGAATTGCCGGCAACCTTTGATGAATATATCGCCGGTCGCGCCAAGGGCCGGGTTGTCGTAGAGTTGGCTGGCGGCTGAGATGGCAG
>CAXYZX010000136.1:0-7168 GCA_964293845.1 uncultured Dechloromonas sp. | reverse complement strand
TGCTTTCCATCTTCAAGAGCTTGTCGCGCTCGCCCTGCAACATCTTGCTGACCGGAATGCCGGTAGCGCGGGAAACCACCTCGGCAATTTCCTCGGTCCCGACCTGGGTGCGTAACAGCTTGTTCTTCTTGCCCTCACCCTCGCCAGCCTTCTCGGCCGCCTTGAGCTGAGCATCCAGTTGCGGTAACTTGCCATATTGCAGCTCGGCAACCTTGTCGAGCTTGCCTTCGCGTTGCAGCTTGACGATCTCGGCCTTGAGTTTGTCGATTTCTTCCTTGATGTGAGCCGAACCCTGAACCTGGGCCTTCTCGGACTTCCAGATTTCATCGAGGTCGGAATACTCCTTGCCCAGCTTCAGTATTTCTTCTTCGATCAACGCCAGACGTTTTCTGGATGCCTCGTCCTTCTCGCGCTTGACCGCTTCGCGCTCGATCTTGAGCTGGATGATGCGACGGTCCAGCTTGTCCATGACCTCCGGCTTGGAGTCGATTTCCATCTTGACGCGCGCTGCTGCCTCGTCGATCAGATCAATCGCCTTGTCTGGCAGAAAACGGTCGGTGATGTAGCGATGCGACAGTTCAGCCGCCGCGACAATCGCCGGGTCAGTGATATCAACGCCGTGGTGCAGTTCGTACTTCTCCTGCAGGCCGCGCAGGATGGCAATCGTCGATTCAACTGAAGGCTCCTCGACCAGCACTTTCTGGAAGCGTCGCTCAAGCGCGGCATCCTTTTCGATGTACTTGCGGTATTCATTAAGCGTCGTCGCGCCAATACAGTGCAGTTCACCACGGGCCAGCGCCGGCTTCAGCATGTTGCCGGCGTCAATGGCACCTTCGGCTTTGCCGGCACCAACCATGGTATGCAGCTCATCGATGAAGAGAATGATGCGCCCTTCGTCCTTGGCAACATCCTTGAGCACGGCCTTGAGGCGTTCCTCGAATTCGCCGCGATACTTTGCACCAGCCAGCAAGCCAGCCATATCGAGGACCAGCACCTTCTTCCCCTTGAGGGTTTCCGGCACTTCGCCGTTGATGATGCGCTGCGCCAGCCCTTCAACAATGGCGGTCTTGCCAACGCCCGGTTCACCAATCAGCACCGGATTATTTTTGGTCCGCCGTTGCAGAATCTGGATGGCGCGGCGAATCTCATCGTCACGGCCGATCACCGGGTCAAGCTTGCCCTGAGCCGCACGTTCGGTCAGATCAATACAATATTTCTTGAGCGACTCGCGCTGCCCTTCAGCCTCCTGCGAATCAACCCCCTGCCCGCCGCGCACGGCCATGATTGCCGCCTCCAGCGCCTTGCGTGTCAGCCCTTGCTGCTTGGCGATGCGGCCAGTTTCACCCTTATCCTCAGCCAGGGCGAGAAGGAACATTTCGCTGGCAATGAACTGATCACCGCGCTTCTGCGCTTCCTTGTCGGTCAGGTTAAGCAGGCTGGACAGATCGCGGCCGATAGAAACGTCACCACCATGGCCGGAGACCTGGGGCAAACCCTTGATCGCCTGCTCAAGCTCTTTGCGCAAACCGGGTACGTTGGTCCCGGCACGCGCCAGTATCGATGTCGTTCCACCATCCTCCTGTTCAATCAGGGCGAGCAGCAGGTGCTGCGGCTCAATGAATTGCTGATCACTACCGACAGCCAAACTCTGTGCATCGGAAAGCGCCTGTTGAAACTTGGTGGTGAATTTGTCGAGTCGCATAAAGTTCTCCGGTTGCGTATTTACCAATACCCCGAAGATGCGGACATACTGCCGGATTTCAATCCCCGAACCATAAAATCAGATCAAAAACCCCCTATTATTTTAAGGTTAATCAAGCGTATATTTTGCAATCGCGTGCTATAAATAGCTAATATAACTTTGGTCATAAGTTACTTATAAAAAGGTAGGGCTATGTCAGGACATGGAATGACGCTTCGCACCAAGCTGGTGGCGATGACCGCGGGAACTATCGTGGCATTGATAATTCTCTTTGCCGTCTTGCTGATCAATGGCAAAAGCCAGATGCTGGGTGACCGACAAGACAAAGTGCGTAACCTCGTTGAGGTGGCACACACCACGGTGGCCCACTACGAGCAGGAGGCACGCGCCGGCCGTTTATCGGTTGATGATGCCAAAAAGGCTGCAATCGGAGCCGTCAAGGCAATGCGTTACGACAAGGTCGAATATTTCTGGATTAACGACCTTAACGACCTGATGGTCATGCACCCGATCAAGCCTGATCTGGATGGCAAAAAACTCGACCAGCTCAAGGACAAGAACGGCAAGTTCCTGTTCAGGGAATTCAACACGGTGGTCAAGGCGCAGGGGGCAGGCTTTGTAGACTACCTGTGGCCCAAGCCGGGTTCTGAAGAGGGCGTTCCCAAAATTTCCTACGTAAAGGGTTTTGAACCATGGGGCTGGGTCATTGGCTCAGGTATTTATATTGATGATGTTGATGCCAAGTTTCGCGTCGATGCCATCAAATTGTTGCTCTGGGGTTTAGGCATCGGCGGCTTTATCGGCATTTCACTTCTGATGCTTTCGCGCAACATCATCAAGACACTGGGTGGCGACCCCAGCGTTGCCTCGGCAGTCACCCGCCGCATCGCAGCCGGTGATCTGGCCACACCAGTCGAGTGCGCATCCAGCGACAAGGATAGCCTACTGGCAAATATCGCCACCATGCAGGAAACACTGCGCAACATGATCGCCAGTATCATCGGCAACGCCGAGCGGGTATCCAGCGCAGCCGACCAGTTGCTGCACGCATCCGAAGAAGTAGCAGACCGCGCCCGCCAGCAAAGCGATGCGGCATCGTCAATGGCTGCTTCGGTGGAAGAAATGGCAGTCAGTATCGATCAAGTCAAGGAAAATGCTGGCGAAGCGCATGGCATTTCGCAGGAAGCCGGCGCCATCTCCGAAGAAGGCGCAGCGGTGATCCACAATGCTGCCACCGAAATGCGCAAGATCTCCGAGGCGGTGCAATCCTCCTCGGCCATAGTCGAAGAACTTGGGAAACAATCTGATCAGATCACCTCTATCGTAAAAACGATCAAGGAAATTGCCGACCAGACCAATCTGCTGGCACTCAATGCCGCAATTGAGGCTGCCCGGGCCGGAGAACAAGGCCGCGGGTTTGCCGTGGTTGCCGACGAAGTACGCAAACTCGCCGAGCGCACCACCCTTTCAACCGCCGAAATTGGCGGCATGGTGGCCAAGATTCAAAACGGCACGCGCAGCGCCGTCAGTAGCATGCAGGCGGGTGTCTCGCAGGTCAGCAATGGTGTCCAGCTGGCCAACAAGGCGGCCGAGTCAATCAACCGCATCCGCGACGGTTCGGCACGGGTAACTGTTGTGGTCAACGGCATCTCCGACTCAATTGCCGAACAAAGTGCTGCCGGCAACCAGATTGCTCACCAGCTTGAGACCATTGCCCAGATGTCGGAAGAAAGCGCCGTGGCTGTGCGCCACACCGCCGATGCCGCACGCACGTTGCACACACTCTCTGCCTCCTTGCATGAGACCGTGGCGCGCTTCAGAACCTGAACGGAAGACCTTGCTGCGCAAGTAAAGGGAGGCCGCTGTGCCTCCCTTCTTTATTTTTGCCAGCGCGTCGCCGCTGAATCGTCACTGTCACGGGCATCGACCCAGTGCGCGCCATCTGGCGTCGCTTCGCGCTTCCAGAACGGTGCGCGGGTTTTCAGGTAATCCATGATGAACTCGCAGGCGGCGAATGCTTCGCCGCGATGGGCGCTGGTCACCGCAACCAGTACGATCTGGTCGCAGGGTTTGAGTGGGCCAACGCGATGGATGACCAGTGCGCCGTAGATATCCCAACGTGCCTTGGCTTCGGCGACGATTTCTTCCAGTGCCTTTTCGGTCATGCCCGGATAGTGCTCCAGCGTCATTTCGGTGACACTAGCTCCATCATTCAGATCTCGCACCAGTCCGACAAAGCTGGACAGGGCGCCAACTCTCGGATCACCGGCACGCAAGAGTGCAAGTTCCGCCCCGAGATCGAAATCAGCTTCCTGAACGCGAACTGTCACGGTCAACCTCCCGTTACCGGTGGAAAAAATGCCACTTCATCACCATCCTTGATCGCCACCTCGAGTGTCGCCATGTCCTGATTGACCGCACAGCGCAGGTTACGGGCGCTGGCCAGTTTGTCACGCCCTTGTGCCACCAGCAGATCACGCAATGCAGCGAGGGTAGAAACACCGGCCGGCAGATCAATCGATTCGCCAGCGCAGCCAAAAGTCTCACGCAGGCCAGCAAAGTAGAGAACACGCACGCTCATGACAGCAATTCCGAAAACGGTACGAAGCGTACGCTATCGCCCTTGTTGATCGCCAGACCGGGTTTGTTGAACACCAAGCCGTCCCCCCAGCACAGTGAGGTGACGACGCCGGCACCCTGGTTCGGGTACAACTCGACGCCCCCGTTATCGTTCATCCGCGCCCGCAGGAATTCAGCGCGCACATCGGGGCGCAACCAGTCGAAATCCGCGCGCAAATTGAAGGCACGCGGTGTGACATCAGCAACGCCCTGCAAACGCAGGATGAAGGGGCGAACCATGATCAGGAAGGTGACGATGGCCGACACCGGGTTACCCGGCAGGCCAATGAACCAGGCTTTGCCGCCCTCACGGCGCACCTCACCAAAGGCCAGCGGCTTGCCCGGCTTGATGGCGATTTTCCACATATCCAGCTGGCCCTCGGCCTCAACGGCCGGCTTGACGTGATCTTCCTCGCCGACTGAAACGCCGCCGCTGGTAACGATCAGGTCATTATCAGCCGCCGCGCGCCGCAGGGCATCACGGGTCGCTTCAAGATTGTCCGGCACCGTGCCCAGATCGCGCACTTCGCAACCCAAGCCTTCGAGCAGCGCGCGCAGGGCATAGCGATTGGAGTTGTAGATGGCGCCCGGTGGCAGGGGCTCACCCGGTTGCACCAGTTCATCACCAGTAAAAAATACGCCAACACGCAGGCGACGATAAACCGGCAATTCCGGCAAACCAGCCGAGGCGGCCAGCGCGATATCCTGCGGGCGCAGCTTGATGCCTGGCTTGAGAATCTGGTCGCCGACCGCAATGTCTTCGCCGGCGCGGCGGATGTTCTCATTGGCACGCGGCAGATGATTGATTACGACGCCATTTTCACCATGCTCACAGAGTTCCTGCATGACCACAGCATCAGCACCGGCCGGAATCGGCGCACCGGTGAAGATGCGCGCAGCAGTGCCAGCTTGCAACGTGGTGCCAACGGTACCCGCCGGAATCCGTTGGCTCACCGGCAAACAAACACCAAGGGCGCTGATGTCTGCCAGACGGACGGCGTAACCATCCATCGCCGAATTGTCGAGCGGCGGAACGGCTACGGTCGACTGCTGTGGCGCCGCCAAAATTCTGCCGGTAGCCGCAGTCAGCGGCAGGGAGCGGACTTCTTCAACCGCATGCGCGGCAGAAAGCAGTTTTTCCAGGGCTTGTTCAAAACTCAGCATGAGCGTTCCTGCAATTGGAGGTAGTTCATCACAAAATCGGCAATGGCACCGATGTCGTTCAAGGGTAATTTGGGCAGCGTCGTTTCAATCTCGGCATCGCTGGCAATCGCGACAATGTCGCTACGTTCGGGAAACAGCGGCGGCTTGCCATTCTCTGGGCGATAGACCTCGAGCTTGGGTACCGGTTCCTGCTTGAAACCTTCGATCAGTACCAGATCACACGGGGCCAGGCGAACGAGCAGTTCATCCAGTGTCACCTCATGTTCGGCGCGCCGTTCGTGCATCAGCGCCCAGCGGTCGTTGCAGGAGAGCAGCACCTCCGTTGCGCCGGCTTCGCGGTGACGGTAGGAATCCTTGCCCGGCCGATCGATATCAAAGCCGTGATGAGCATGCTTGATCACCGACACCTTGAGGCCACGGGCAGTGAATTGGGGAATCAGCTTCTCCAGCAGCGTTGTCTTGCCGGAACCGGAATAACCGGCGATACCAAAGATTTTCATCAGAAAATTTTACTCGTTCAAGCCACGAAAACCGGCGCAAAACCACCGCCGGGCGTGCGGAAATTGGTCGTCTGGCCCTGATAAAGACGGGCTGCCAACAGTTGAACACGACCCTGATAGACGTAGGCGCGCAGATCGCCCTTCATTTGCTGTACTTGGCCGTCGACCATGACCGGGTATTCGGCAGGTGGCACAACTTCCTGGGCAATGTAGCCACCATGCAGGATTTCCTCGAAAACCCGCTTGGTCAGCTTGTCACCGCGATAGGCGGCGCGACTGCCAAAGCCGGCCGGCGGTTTGAAAAACCAGCGCTTGCGCTCGGACCAGAAGCGCTCGCCATCCTCTGCCCTGACCGCCACCGTGCGCGGGATGCCTTTGAGCAAAATGCGCCGCGTCGGCTCCGGCACGTTCATGTCAAGCAAGGCCGCAGCATCGGAAAGCAGCATCAGGTTGCGCTTGTCGGCATAGAGGGCATGGGCGCGCGGATGCGGGGTCAGCAGCACACCGCCGGCACAAAAAACCGAGCGTATCTCGGCGTTGACCGTAGCATCCAGCGAAAAGTCAGTGAGTCGGTTGTAAATCATGTCAACCGGCTCGCCGTTGAGCAGCAGACGCTCACCAGCGCGCGTGAAGTCGGCCGGATCAGCCACCACGGCAGCGATGCCATTGGCCTCGAACAGTTGCCGGAACAGCTCAAACTCCGCTGCCAGAAACTGTTCCGCCGGATTTTCATCAACGATAGCGATGCGTTTGAGCGGCGCATCACCGCGCTCCAGATGCCACTCTTCACGAAACATGGCAACGAAATCCTGCATCAGGTGTTCACCCGCCTCGGCCTTGCCGTGTGCGGCCAGCAAATAGGCATTGAGCAGGCCGCCACCAGCATTGGTGTTGATTTCAATCAGTCGTGGGCCGTCATCGGTTAAATGGAAGTCGTAGCCGAAAAACACACCCGCTGCGGCAACCGACTCACGGGCAATCGCGGGCGCCTGGGCCAGCGCCCAGGTCTGGTAGGCGGGCAAAGCTATCACCGATTCGATGGCGCTTATCAGTTCGGCGATCTCGTCGCGCATCGCCGGCGAAATAGAAATATCTGCCTTGGAAAATAGCTGCGGCTGCGCCGCTCGTAACTGCTCGAAAATAATGTTCATCGGCTGGCGAAAAAGTTGATCACGTCAGAGAG
>CAXYZX010000135.1:0-7221 GCA_964293845.1 uncultured Dechloromonas sp. | reverse complement strand
TGCGCGGTCGACCGCTAAAAATGCGCGGAAATTTGCTCGAGAAGGCATTTGTCGCACGCACCCTTTGGCCGCAGGATTTCCGTCTGCCGCCAGCCGCGCCAAGTACTGCGTTGCTTGCCGAGCCAGCGGCCCTGCGTTCCTGGGTGCGTGGCATGCCGCATGGCGGGGCGCGCACCCCGTTTGCAGTGGAGTCGGTCTGGCGGCGGCCGGGAGTGAGCGGGCCGCGTCCTGGACAGCCGGTTCTCGGATTGATGCTGAATGGCGCGCAGGGCGATGATGATGAAGCGCACGGTGGCCATTTTGCGGCGATGACCGGGCGTGTCGGCGAACAGGGCGCGATCGATGACTGGCTGGTCTATAACTTTTACACGCTGGATTCTGAGAGCGAGAAGGGGATCATCGCCGCGCCGGTGCCGCTCGATAATTATCTCGGCGATCTCAATAGCGGCCAGGCCTGGTACCGGCCCTCGTACATGCTGGTGGCGACTCTCAAGGAGGCGCGTACGGCGCTGCATCTTGATGCCGCTCTGGCGCGCGTCTTCAATCAGTTTTATCGGCACCAGTTTGCCTATCAGCATGCCCGCGCCAATTGTGCCGGAACCAGCGTGACGACATTGCGTACTTTGGGTTGGCAGGTGCCGGTGCGTGGCCCGGAGAGCTGGCTGAAGGGGGCGCTTGGCCTGCCGCTGGTGGCGCTCCAGGAGCGTAGTCTGACCAAGGGTAAGGCAATTTTTGATTACATGACGGAGGACCAGACGCGTCTTTACCCGGCAGTGGCTTTCGAGGAAATCGGGGCCGACCTGCTCCAGCTGGCAGCGGGGACTACCGGGCGTAATCTCAGCGAATACGAGCGTCTGCTGGCCGAGGATGTCGAGGAGATTCTCCTCGTCCGCGTGCCGCAATTCCCTTCCAGTCGGGCCTGGGGCGACTACCCTATTGTTTCCAGCGACGAATATCAGACACGGGTGCCGAAGGACCCGGCGCAGCAGAAGATCATCCCGGTACCAGCGCGTCCGTTTCCGGATGAATTGCGTGATCCGCAGTCGCCCGCCGAGCCCTGGTTACGTTCCGACTACGCCGTTGTTGCTTGGGCGCTAGTGCTAGTTGTGACGATTTTGCTCATTTTGCGGCGGCTCTTGGCATAATCGGGGTAATGCTCGCCTACATCATCCGCCGTCTGCTCTACGCCATCCCGATTCTGATCGGTGTAAACCTGCTCACCTTCGCCCTGTTTTTCGTGGTCAATACGCCGGATGACATGGCGCGCATGCAGCTTGGCGTCAAACGGGTGACCCCGGAGGCCATCGAGAAATGGAAAGTGGAGCGTGGTTACGACAAGCCGCTGCTCATAAATTCTGCGGCTTCCGGGCTGTCGACCGTAACCGACACGATTTTTTTCCAGAAATCTGCCCGCATGTTCGTTGGCGACTTTGGGCGGGCCGAAGACGGCCGCGATGTGGCGCGCGAAATCAGCGCCCGCATGGGGCCGTCGCTGGCCATTGCCCTGCCGACCTTCATCCTTGGCCTGTTTGTAACGGTTACTTTTGCGCTGACACTGGCCTTCTTCCGCGCCACCGCCTTTGATTTCTGGGGCGTCGTGCTTTGTGTCGCGGCGATGTCAATCTCCGGCCTGTTTTACATCATTGGCGGGCAGTATCTGATCAGCAAGGTCTGGCGGCTGGTGCCGATCTCAGGCTTTGGCGACGGCCTCGATGCCTGGCGTTTTCTGATTCTGCCGGTGCTGATTGGTGTCGTTTCCGGCATCGGCTCGTCGACGCGCTGGTATCGCACCATCTTTCTCGAAGAAGTGAACAAGGATTACGTGCGTACCGCCCGCGCCAAGGGTTTGCCGGAAACCGTGGTGTTCTTCCGCCACATCCTGCGTAACGCCCTGATCCCGATTCTGACCGGCATTGTGGTCGTCATTCCACTGCTCTTCATGGGCTCCTTGCTTACCGAATCCTTCTTTGGCATTCCCGGCCTCGGCAGCTACACCATCGACGCCATCAACGCCCAGGACTTCGCGGTAGTACGCTCCATGGTCTTCATCGGCTCGGTGCTCTACATTATTGGCCTGATCCTGACTGACATTTCTTACACCGTGGTCGACCCACGGATACGCTTCGAATGATGGGCTTGCAGATCGTTGTTCTGTGGTCGGATATGCTGATCTGGCTGTTGGTCGCTTCAGGCTTGGGGCTGGGCCTGCTGATCGCCAAAAGTCCGCCCTTGCTTGCCGCCTGGCGACGGGTTGGTGCGAACCGGGTTGGTATTGCCTCAGCTACCGTGTTGCTTGGGTTCATCGTGATCGGCTTGCTCGATTCCCTGCATTACCGCTTGGCGCTTGAAAGCAAGCCGGGTCAGAAGGCAATTTACGCCATCGAAGTGCTTTCGGCGCTTGATGCACTGGCCATGCCGCTGCGAACACGTAACGAAAAGACCTATTCGGAACCGTTTGCCACGCGCCTTTACGCCAAGGAAACCATCGATGTGCCGGACCAGGGCTCAGTGCGCGACTACCCGCGCCTCAAGCATGGCGGGTCCCACCTCGGCGAGCGTGAGGGTGATGTCGCGGCCGATGCCGGACTGACGGCGTTTCGCGCCGGCGTACTGGCTCTGCTGGTGTGGCTGGCGCTGGCCGGCGGCATCACGGCAACACTGGCGCGGCAAAATGCTGCGGTCCACAGCGAAATATGGGCAAATATTTGGCGTGGTGAAACGGCGTTTGCCTGGAATGCCTTGTTGATCACTCTCGGCCTGATGTTGCTGGTTACTGTGCCGCTGTTTGCGCTGGCCGGCCAATACCATGTTTTTGGCACCGACAAGGTGGGCCAGGATGTGCTGTATCAAATCCTGAAAAGCGTGCGCACTGGCCTCATCATTGGCCTGGTGACGACGCTGGTCATGCTGCCGATGGCGGTGCTGCTGGGTATCGTTGCCGGTTACTTCCGTGGTTGGGTCGATGACGTGATCCAGTACATCTACACCGTACTCAACTCGATTCCCGGCGTGCTGCTGATCGCCGCTGCAGTGCTGATGATGCAGGTGGTCATCGACACCCATCCGCAATGGTTCTCGACCGCTGCCGAGCGCGCCGACCTGCGTTTGCTCGCCCTCTGTTTCATCCTCGGCATCACCAGCTGGACCGGACTTTGTCGCCTGCTGCGCGGCGAAACGCTGAAGCTGCGCGAACTGGAATACATCCAGGCGGCGCAGGCCTTTGGCGTCTCCAATTGGCGCATCATCATCCGCCACATCCTGCCTAACCTGATGCACATCGTCATCATCGCCCTGGTCATGGATTTCTCCGGGCTGGTGCTGGCCGAGGCGGTGCTCTCCTACGTTGGGATCGGCGTTGATCCGACGATGACCAGTTTCGGCACGATGATCAACAATGCGCGTATGGAACTCGGTCGCGAGCCAGTCGTCTGGTGGTCGTTGGCAGCAGCCTTTTCGGCCATGTTTGTTCTCGTATTGGCAGCCAACCTGTTTGCCGATGCGGTGCGCGATGCATTTGACCCGAGGGCGGCGTAATGCTTGAAGTAAAAGATTTACGCCTCGGCTTCACTGCTGTCCGCAAGATGCTGCTGGCCGTCGATGGCATCAGCTTTTCAGTCGCTGCTGGCGAAACGTTCGCCTTGCTCGGTGAATCGGGCTGCGGCAAGTCGGCGACGGCGCAGGGCATCATGCGCCTGCTGCCGGCCAATGGGCAAATTACCGGCGGTACGGTCACGCTGCATGGCGAGGCTTTGCTGACCCTGCCCGAAGCAGATATGCGTATGGTGCGCGGCAAGCGCATGGCGATGATTTTTCAGGAGCCGGCGACCAGCCTCAATCCGGTGCTTACCGTTGGCCAGCAGATTGGCGAAGTGCTCGAACGCCATCTGGGTCTTAGCGGTGAACCGGCGCGTGAGCGCATGGTGGCCTTGCTGCGCCAGGTTGGTATTGCCGATCCCGAGCGCCGACTCAACGAATATCCCTTCCAGCTTTCCGGCGGCATGAAGCAGCGGGTGATGATTTCGATTGCCCTCGCCGGCGAACCGGATTTGCTGATTGCAGATGAGCCGACGACGGCGCTTGATGTCACGGTTCAAGCACAAATTCTCGATTTATTGGCCAAATTGCAGGTCGACCGTGGCATGGGCATGTTGCTCATTACCCATGATCTCGGTGTCGTCGCGCGTATGGCGCAGCGCATTGGTGTCATGTATGCCGGTGAACTGGTCGAGGTGGCGAGCCGCGAAGAATTTTTCAACCGGCCACAACATCCCTATACCCAGGCGCTGTTTGCCGCGCTGCCTGAAGTCTCGCGGCGTGGCTCGGCACTCACCACGATTCCTGGTCAGGTGCCGTCGCTGGCAGCAATGCCAGCAGGTTGCCGCTTTGCCGAACGCTGTGCACAGGTGATGCCGGTTTGCCGCAAGGAGTCACCGCCATGGCGGCAGACTAACGATGGCCATGTAGTACGTTGTCACTGGATGGCTGTTGAGCGTACAGAAAAGCTTGTTCCGCGTATTGCGCTAAGCGACCAGCGTCAGGATGCTGCCGCTTTTCTGGCGGTCAATGGTCTTAAGGTTCATTTTCCGATACGCCGCGGCTTGCTGCAGCGTACGGTGGGATATGTTCGTGCGGTCGACGGCGTTTCCTTGACTATTTCTCCCGGTCGTACGCTGGCTCTGGTAGGTGAGTCAGGCTGTGGCAAAACAACCGTCGGCAAGGCTTTGCTGCAACTGATCAAACCGACTGCCGGTAGTGTGAGGCTGGGGGCCAATGAACTGGTTGGTATGGCACCAAAGCGATTGCGCGCCGCCCGTCGTCACATGCAGATGGTTTTTCAGGATCCATTCGCATCGCTAAATCCACGTCTGCGTGTTGGTGAAATCATTGCCGAAGGCATGACTGCATTGGGTCTTGAGGACAATAGTGCGGCCCAGGGAGGGGCAGTTGCCGCGCTACTCAAACAGGTTGGATTGCCCGACGAAGCCGCCGGGCGCTATCCGCATGAATTCTCCGGCGGCCAGCGCCAGCGCATTGCCGTCGCCCGCGCACTGGCTGTGCAGCCGGAACTGATGATCTGCGATGAGCCGACCTCGGCGCTTGATGTCTCAGTGCAGGCGCAGATTCTGAATCTGCTGAAAAACTTGCAGGAAGAACTTGGCGTTGCCTATTTGTTCATCACCCATAACTTTGCCGTGGTTGAGTACCTTGCGCACGATGTGGCGGTAATGTATCTCGGGCGAATAGTTGAGCGGGGCAGGGCGGAGGATGTGCTGAATTCGCCGCGCCATCCTTATACCCAAGCGCTGTTGTCGGCGGTGCCGGCACCACGGCTTGATGCACAGCGAATGTTGATCAGGCTGACTGGTGAGACCCCTTCGCCTGCCAATCCACCCCCGGGTTGCCATTTTCATCCGCGTTGTCCGCAAGCCAGCGATGTCTGTCGCCAGCGCTACCCGGATCTCACCAATATTTCAGAAACGCATACGGTTAACTGCCATTTGGCAGGATAAAAAAGGCAACTACGCTACTTGCCCGGCTTCGTGGTTTTCGAAGGGGTGGGTTTTGTGGTTTCAGGCTTGGCAAGCTTTTTTATCGGGGTTTTTTCATTGCTCGGTTTCACGCTGGCCTTCGCGACAGATTTTGCATCCGGCTTTTTCGCGTTAGAGCGGCCATTGTCTTTAAGCATTACCTTGTCTTTTGGATTTTTCTTTTTGCCAGCACTCGTGCTCGGTTTCTCGGCACGATCGGAACTTTTAGACGATTTGCCAACAGGCTTTGCTTCGACAATTTGTGGCAGGCGGAGGGGCATGTCCAGCGTCGTCAATTCAGAATTTCCATTCCCGGCGGGAACCAGTAGGGTGTTATTGGATACCTTGAGTTTTCCATGCAAACCGTTGATACGGCGTAAATCGGAGAGAGCTATACCAAAGCGCGGGGCGATTTTGTCCAGCTTTTCGCCGGAACGTGGTGTGTAGGTCTGCCATTCGCTCAGCGGGGCGCTATTGGCCATGAGATTGCTCTGGAAGGTCTCAAGTTTGTCGGCAGGTATGATTACCGGAGTATCAGCTTGCATGATCGGCCGATTATGAGAAGGGTTAAGCGCGACAAACTGATCGAGTGGCATGTTGGCAAGACGCGCCGCCATCTTCACATCCATCGGTTGTGAGGTCTCAATGGTTGCAAAATAAGGACGATTTGATATCTGTGGCAGATTAAGGCGGGCCATCAGAGCCGGATCGCCAAAGATGTTTTTCAGCGCCTGAAGTTTTGGCACGTAATGTCGGGTTTCATTCGGCATGGTCAGGCTGGCATAGTCTGTCGGCATGTCGCGCGACAGGTTCTTCTCAATGGCGCGTTTGACCGAGCCCTCTCCCCAGTTATACGAAGCAAGTGCCAAGTGCCAGTCGCCGTGCATGTTGTAGATGGTTTGCAGGTAATCAAGTGCGGCACTTGTTGAAGCCACAACGTCTCGTCGTTGGTCGTGCCACCAATTTTGTTCCAGATTAAAACGCTTGCCGGTTGCCGGAATGAACTGCCACAGCCCGGATGCTTGGGCCGGCGAGTGAGCCATAGGGTTGAACGAACTTTCTACCATGGGTAGTAGTGCGAGTTCGGTTGGCATGCCGCGAATTTCAATTTCTTCAACGATGTGATGCATGTAGGGGCGACTGCGTTCCACCATGCGGCGCAGCGCATCTGGGCGATTCTGGTAATACTGCTGATAGTGCAGCGTCAGATCATCGTTGAGATTGGTCATGGCAAAGCCGTTGCGGATACGTATCCACAAGTCTTCAGGCTGCGCCGTCAGATCAATGGCCCCTTGAAATACCGGCATGTCGCCCAAGACATAAACGCTGAGCCCTTCGTCGAGGTTGGCTAATGGAGTCTCGAGCGGCTCGGCCGAGCGTTTAAAGAAGGATAAAACAGGAAGTTCGTCGCCGGATTCAGCAAGGGCTGGCGTAGTAAGTGCGGCGAACAGGGCGCAAATAAAAACGCTAATGAGGCGGTCAATTTTGGGCGGAAACAGCGACAGAACGTTACGATGCTGCATAGAGGAATGCTCCTAGCACGAACGGAGTCGAAAGGTCGGCATTATACGGGATGGCGTAAAAGACCTTAATTGCTTGATTGAATTAAAAAAACCAGCCTAAGCTGGTTTATTTAATTGTTGGCGGAGTGGACGGGACTCGAACCCGCGACCCCCGGCGTGACAGGCCGGTA
>CAXYZX010000134.1:0-7240 GCA_964293845.1 uncultured Dechloromonas sp. | reverse complement strand
TCATTGGGATTTTTCTCCCGAGCCGGAAAGTGCTCAGCAAGCAACGCCCCCGCCTGATGAATCGCCGTCAACGCACCGCAGCGATAGTTTCCGGCCTTGAACGCCACCTCCATCGCGCGACAGATGGCATCCCACTCGCGTTGCGCCACTTTAGCGGCAATACCTCTATCTGCGAGAATTTCAACCTGACGGTCGACCAATTGCACATAGATCAGGACACCGCTGTTTTCTTCGGTATCCCATACATTCAGGCGACCGAACAAATCAGCTGCACGTTGCCGCGCACTGCGCCCTTGCCACAAATCGGCAAAAGGCATCGGCCCTTCGACAACGAAGCGCAGTTCACCGCGCTGATTAGCTTCGGCAATTTCCACTGCACTACCAATTTCAGCTGACAAGACAGCGTTAAAACGGCGTGCGGCCAGCCAGGGCGGCGTTAAAAGATGTTTGATCAAGCGTCCGAAACTCATTTACCAGCTCCCTGAGGCACCACCGCCTCCGCCTGATCCACCGCCGCCACCAAAGCCACCACCGCCAGACCCTCCACCACGACCGCCACCGAGGATGCCGCTCATCAAGATATCGAGGCCAAAAATGGAAAGGAACATGCCAACCAGTACGCCGCCGATAACACCAACCAGCCCGCCAATCAACATCCAGCCGACAACGCCTGTCACGCCGCCAGCGACGGCACTACCCAAAAAGTTACCGAACAACTTGCGCAAGATAGTGCCGCCAATCACTACACCAATCAGCACGCCAAAAAGCAATCCTTCGGGAATATCGCTCAGGCTCATGGCACCGCCGTCATTGCCCCGGTTTGCACCGGTTGCTGCCGGCTCCGGCAATGGCTCACCATCGACAACTTTCAGGATGGCATCGACGCCGGCACTCACCCCACTGGGAAAATCACCAGTCTTGAACTGTGGCGTTATGGTTTCGGAGATGATGCGTTTGGCTGTGGCGTCGTTGAGTGCGCCCTCAAGACCGTAACCAACCTCAATGCGCAGGCGCCGGTCCTCCTTGGCGACAATCAGCATGACGCCATCGTCCACACCCTTACGCCCGATTTTCCAGGCGTCGAAAAGGCGAATACCGAATTGCTCTATGGTTTCCGGTTGCGTGGTCGGCAGGATCAAAACAACCACCTGCGATCCCTTGCGCGCCTCGAAAGCAGTGAGCTTTTGCTCGAGGCCGGATTTTTGCTCGCTATTCAGGGTTCCGGTGAGATCAGTCACCCTGGCGCTCAGCGTCGGGATGGCAACCAGATCTGCCGCGTCGCCACCCGGTGCCGCCCACGACAGCACCGAGAAAAGGCAGAGCAGGAGCCCCGCCAAGCTGACGAGCAACCGCTTCATGGCGAATTACTTGGCAGGAACAGGCGCTGCGGCAGCCGGCTTGGGCGCGTTGAAATCGATCTTCGGCGCCGTGCTGATCGCTTTTTCGTTTTCAACGGTGAAGTTGGCCTTGGTCTTCCAGCCCATGACCATGGCGGTCAGGTTGTTGGGGAAGGTACGCACCGACACGTTGTATTCCTGAACGGTCTTGATGTAGCGGTTGCGCGCGACGGTAATACGGTTTTCCGTCCCCTCAACCTGCGCTTGCAAGTCACGGAAATTGGCATCGGCCTTGAGTTGCGGATAGTTCTCGGAAACCACCAGCAAGCGCCCCAGTGCGCTGGAAAGTTCGCTCTGCGCCTTCTGGAACTTGGCGAAGGCTGCTTCGTCATTGACCAGTTCCGGCGTTGCCTTGATGCTGCCCACCCCGGCGCGCGCCTCGGTCACCTGGGTCAGTACTTCTTTTTCATGCGCCGCATAACCCTGAACGATGGCCACCAGATTAGGCACCAGATCGGCCCGGCGCTGGTACTGATTTAGCACTTCAGACCACGCCGCGTTGACGGCTTCATCATTAGTCTGAACCTGGTTGTATCCACAACCGGAAAGCAGCGAGGTAATTACGGCAAGTAGGGCAAAAAAGCGAATTTTCATGGCGGGCTAGCTCACAATAAAATACAGGTAACCCGAATATGAGGCCGCAGGACGAAAACCTCAAGTGTCATATTGCGGAGCACGCGCAATGGATATCGTCCACGTTAAATATATGGCCGGAATTTGCAGTCGACCGCAACAGCCTGGTCGGCCAGGGCCGCCGGAGGGTAAATCACGCCCGCAGCAAAAGAGATGCAGAAGCTCAGAGTTGCTCGATATGCCTCTGACGCAACGAGATGAGTTCCAGTCGTTCGGTTTTTGCATAACGACCCGACTTGTTACGATGAACGTTCTCGACTCTGATCGCGAAATTGATCCCGGGCACGATCCACAACCTTGTTTGCAGTTGCCCTCCCTGCTGGTTGAAACCCAATCCCTCAATCAGAAACGTATCTATTTCACCTGCTGGCACAGTAATTTTTTCGCGCGCGACGACTTCCATGTCGTAGTGACCTGAAAAAACCCCCTCAGGCTTGGTCAGGCGGAAAATAGCTCTCCATTTTTTGCCAATATGGACCTCGGCAGGGGAATATTGCAGCGGCTGATCAAAGGCCTTTTCTCCCGCCTTGATCGGGTTGCCCATCAGGTCGACCACAAGCCGGCCATCGTTGATCTCAACCCTATCGTTGGGCACATCAACCAGAGTTACCCGCCGTGTGCGAATACCCACCTCGACCCCGGTCAAAAAATCGGTCTCCCGATGGACATAGACATCACCGACCGAGAAATTGCGCCCGAGCGGATAGCGCCCCGCGGAGTAGGGATTGGGCGATGGGCGCCACAGCTTGACTGGAGCGACTCCTGACTTGATCTCGAGAAGCGGCGGCGCATCAATTGCCGGCTTTGCCGTATCCGCCAATTTTCCAGGCGCCACGCCTGCTTTCGATCGCTCTTCAAGCAGACGCGAGAGACGAGCCTGCCCAATCTCGGCGAAACGTCCATTGGGAAATTTTTTCAGGTAGCTAACCCAGTCATCCAGCTTGATCGATGATTTGATGCGCCCCCACTCGGCGAGATCTTCTTCCAGCTCCTTTTCGATCTCGGATTCCGAAAGACGCTTTTTGCCATCGGAAAAAATAAAGACATCGCTCTCCAGAGAGGTCGTTTCCCAGGGAATTTGCTCGCCATTGGATTGCAACCTGACGTTAAGGCGAACCCGCTTCAAGCCGTCCTCCAGACGTGTGCCACGCACCGCCAGTTCGCGCAGCAGATTTTCGGTATAAAGACCGTTCCTGCCGCCGCCATCCGAGGCGACATTGCCCGGCGCAGTTGAATAGGCCAGCAAACTACCGACTGGCGCATCGAACTGCGACAACCCTTTCTGATCAACCCGGAAACGCCCGCCGAACGGATCATTGCGGCAGGCATCGAGAATAATGATGAAAGTTTTATCCTTGACCCCGGACAATTTACCGAGCAGTGCACCAAGATCAACGCAGCGCTGTTTCAACTGTTCCGCACTGCGCACCTCGGCATCAACCGGTAACAGGTAGTTACGCCAATCGAGTTGTGCGCCGTGGCCGGCATAGTAGAAAACGGCCAGCCGGGTCTCGGCGCGGCGCACCATATCGCCAAACTGCTCAATGGCCGCCAGCATATCGACACGCGTCGCATTGACTCTCTTGTCGACGGAAAACCCGGCCTCGGAAAACAAGCCGGACATCGCAGTTGCATCGTTGACCGGGTTTTCCAGAGGCGCCGCCGGATAGGCGCTGTTTCCCATCACCAGCGCAATGCGTGAGGCATCCGGCACGGCGGCCCAGAGCGCCGCAGGATTGATGCTAGCCAGTGGCGGCAAGGCGGCCAGCGACGTCACAAAGCGGCGTCGTGTCAGCACATCAATCCTTGTCCAGGTGTGCAACCGGTTTAAGCATCTGTTGCTTGATGATCGGCCCCACCGCATTCCAGGCCAGCGTACCGCCGATAAAGAGCAGCGCAGCGCCAAGAACCATCTGGATCAACAAGACGATCAGATCATGTTTCTGACGACTGAGCTTGCGCCCCGGGTTGGTTGCGCCACAGCCCGGGCATGCCTCGGCTGAGGTATCGACTTTGTGGCCACAGGCGCGGCACGGTACAAGCGACATATTTTCTCCCTATCTGATCGGAGAATTATAGGCCGGAGCGGCCAGCCTCGTGCGTGGTAGGATTCGCCGCCATGAATTCGCCTCGCCTGCCTCCCGCTATCCTGCTCATGGGCCCGACTGCATCGGGCAAGACCGCTGTCGCCATGGCCCTTGCCGACCGTTTTCCGGTCGAGCTGATCAGTGTTGATTCAGCCCAAGTTTTTCGCGACATGGATGTTGGCACGGCCAAGCCGGACCACGCCACACTGGCGCGCTACCCGCACCGTCTGATCGATATCATCTCGCCCGAAGAAAGCTACTCCGCCGCCCGTTTTCGCGATGATGCGCTGAGCGCCATGGCCGAAATCACCGCCGCCGGAAAAGTACCGCTGCTGGTGGGCGGCACCATGCTGTATTTTCGTGCCCTGTTGCATGGTCTGGCCGATCTGCCCAAAGCCAATCCGCAACTACGTGCTGAGCTGGATGCTGAAGCAGCGACTTATGGCTGGCCGACCCTGCACAAAAAATTGGGGCTTTTGGACCCGTCGACCGCAACACGTCTGCACCCAACCGACAGCCAGCGCATTCAGCGGGCCCTGGAGATATGCCTCTCGTCGGGCCGACCGATGTCTGAATTATTGACTGAAAGCAAACGCCAGCACCCACCCTACGACTGTCTCTCGATAGGCCTGCTGCCCAGCGAGCGAGCCGTCCTGCATGAACGTATCGCACGCCGCTTTGATGAAATGCTGCTCGGCGGGCTGGATGAGGAAGTCCGGCAGTTACGCCGTAAATACACGCTAAGTCTTAACCTGCCTTCAATGCGCTGCGTCGGTTACCGCCAGACCTGGGAGGCCCAGGATGGGCTGTTGCCAGCTAAGGAACTGCGCGACCGCGGAATTTTTGCGACCCGCCAGCTGGCCAAGCGGCAAATTACCTGGCTGACCAATTCCTTCGAGGCGGAGAATTTCGACTGCCTGGACCCCGCGCTAGTCCCCGGGGTTGCCGAGCGCACCCGGCAGTTCCTCGACGAGTCCGCAAAACCATAGATCTCAGCTCTCGTAAACCATGCTCCGTTGTTTGCCCGCAAGCACCGAGGGGAAGCGACCGCGCAGGTAGCGTAAAGGCGGGAGTTTCAACAGGACATGCAGAAAGCGCTAATAGTGTGGCGCCACGCCCAACAGGTTGAGAGCACGACGCAGCGCATGCTGGGCAGCCGGTTGGCGCCCTTCAGCAAGCGCCGTCAATAAGGCGGTAACTTTATCTTTCCCGGTTGCCAAACCTGACTGTATTTGGATTTAGTCCATTTGTAGGCAAATTCGAGCGCACTTTCACTGTCAAATAAGAAGCGTTGCCATTTCACCCAACTGATCGCATGATGGAACCTAATAAACATCCCAGCAGAGGAGAGAAAAATGCCCCGCACACAGATAACTCTTGGTTGTGGCCTCATCCTGCTTTTGGCGCTTGCCGCGGGATGTTCGAGCTCTCCCGAAAAAACCACTATGGCAGCAGCATCTGCTACGCCGCCACCACTCGTTGCGGTGCCGTATGAAGAAGCGGTGCGCAAGGCAGCGCAGGATGTGTTGAGCAACGCCAAACTGCCTGCTGACCAAAAATTTAAACTCATTATTGATCCATTGGTAGATGGCAACACCGGGCAACGTACGGTCGCCACCGCCAGCATGGAAAAAACCTTTGTTGACATGGTCAAGGCCAATTTTCAGCAACTGGATCTCAAACCATTCAACAACGAAGTGGTCTCCCAGGCCCCATTGATCATGGTCGGCACTTTCACGCCGATCAATCTACAAGGCAAGGCAGATGGCGAGCGCGACGCTTACCGCATCTGCTTCGCCCTCGCAGACCTGAAAACCGGGAAGATCATCAGCAAGGGACTGGCGCGCGCCTTGCCGGATGGCTTCGACCCGACCCCGCTGCCTTTCTTCCGTGACATGCCGGTCTGGTCGAAAGATACGGCAGTCGATGGTTACATCAAGACCTGCCAGGGAACCAAGGCCGGCGACCCGATCAACCCGGCCTACATCGATGCCGTACTGGCCTCGTCGACGATCAATGAAGCGATGGCGGCTTATCAAGAAAAACGCTACAAGGACTCTCTGGCCCTCTACCAATCGGTGCTGAAAAACCCGGCCGGCAATCAGGCACGGGTCCATGCCGGCATCTACATGAACCACCAGAAACTGGGACGCAAGCCGGCGGCCATGAAGTCATTCGGCGAACTCGTCAATATGGGGCTAGCGACTGATCGCCTGGCCATCAGCTTCAATTTCAAACCAGGCGCTACCGCCTTCACGCCTAACCAATATCCCTATGGTCAATGGCTGACGGAAATTGCCAAACAGGCACAGCGCCAGACCTCATGCCTTGAAGTCGCCGGACACACGCGCAAGGGCAGCTCAGAACAACTGGATGAGCGGCTCTCACTGCAACGTGCCGAGTTTGTGCGGCAAAAATTGATTGCCACCAGCCCGGCACTGGCCAAACGCAGCACCGCACAAGGCTACGGCTCGCAGAAAACGCTGGTCGGCACCGGCAAGGGCAATGACTCCGATGCGCTGGATCAGCGTATCGATTTCAAGAAAACAGCCTGCTGAGCCTCGTCATTAACCACTAACGATGAGCACTCTCCGCCGGGCATCCTGTCAGCTTGCTGCCGCTCTGAGCGGACTGCTGCTGGCAGTTGGCATCCAGGCCGGAGAATCAGCGACGGCACTCAGTTTGCGCCTGGAAACCGGCACCCATGTGGCGGCAATCCGCGCCGCCAGCATGGATTCCGCCGGGCGATTCGTGGTTACCGCCAGCGAAGACAAATCGGCACGAGTTTGGGATAGTGCAAGCGGTACCCTGCTTTCGATATTCCGCCCACCCTCGGCCGCCGGCAATAATGGCAAACTCTTCGCCGCAGCGATGGCCCCCGATGGCTTGCTCTATGCCACGGCCGGATGGTCAGCCGGCAACGACCTTTATCTGGTCGGCCGCAACGATGGCCAGATCATCCATCGCATCGCCGGTTTACCTAATATTGTCACCCACCTGGCCTTCTCGCCCGACGGCAAGACACTGGTAGTCGGCCTCTGGGGCCGCCACGGGCTGCGCGTGTTCTTCAGCAGCGATGGCTGGCAGAGTGTGCGCGAATTGAAGGGGGATGCGGATTACTCA
>CAXYZX010000133.1:0-7306 GCA_964293845.1 uncultured Dechloromonas sp. | reverse complement strand
GCCAGGCCCATTGAAGGCTCGTCGAGCAACAGCATCTTGGGCCGCCCCATCAGGGCACGGCCAATCGCCAGCATCTGCTGCTGACCACCGGACAAGGTACCGGCCGGCAAGGCACGCTTTTCCTTGAGGATGGGGAACATCGCGAAGATTTTTTCGAGATCGCCCTCAACCTGATTTTTCGGCTGCGTGTACGCACCCAGACGCAGATTGTCTTCAATCGACAGCGGCCCAAAGACCTGCCGTCCTTCCGGGCTCTGACAAATACCGCGGCGCATGCGCATGTCGGAACGCAGCTTGCTGATGTCTTCGCCATCAAAATGGATGCTGCCGGCGCTCATCGGCTGCACGCCAGACAAAGTACGCAGGAAGGTGGTCTTGCCGGCGCCATTGGCACCGACCAGAGCAACAGTTTCACCGCGCCGCACTTCGAGACTGATGCCCTTGAGCGCCTTGATCCGGCCATAGCAGCTTTCCATTCCGGAAACGGCCAGCAACACCTCGCCAGTTGCCGGTGCAGTGCTGGGCTTCAGTTCGCCGGCAGAATGCCCGCCCAGACCAACGGAATCCGGCGCCAGATTGGCGATGCGATGGAACAACTCACGGAATTCAGCCTTGGCCTGTTCACCAAACAAGGGGTCATTGTTGTCGAGAAAGGCGCGGTCGATTTCAGTCCAGTCGGCTGCGCTGAGCACTTCGCGCGCCAGCGGCATCGCATCCTTTTCTTCGGTGCGGATGTGGTTTTTCAGGTCTTGCGTGTAAGTACGCAGCGCCGCGACAAAAGCGGGATTGTTTTCGCCACTTGTTGCGGTCAACGCCAGTTTTGCCCGTAAATTTTTTAGGTTTTCCGGACCGTTGCGATGCTCGGCCTGCAAGCGGTCGAGAATGACAGCCGCCGCCTCACTGCGCTGACGCAGCACCGGGAAGAAATAGTTGTCTTCCTTGCTGTGGTGACAGGCATCCATGAACTGCTCGATGTAATCAAAAATCGAGGTGAAAAAAGCCGGATCAACCTGACTGCCCGCCTCCACTTCATCGGCCACGAGGTCGATGGTGGTGGCAATGCGCCACAGGTTGCGATGCTCTTCGCTGATAACGCGTAATGCTTCCATGTCTGTTTCCTCTATTCCGTTCCGTCAGGCATGGGCGCCCAAATAAGCCGCAATCACATCGGGATTCTTGCGCACCTCTTCACCGGTGCCCTCGGCCAGTTTTTTGCCGTAGTCGAGTACCAGAATGCGGTCCGAGAGGTTCATCACCATTTTCATGTCGTGCTCAACCAGCACCACAGTCACGCCGGAATCGGCGATTTTGCGCACCAGATGATCGACTTCTATGGTCTCCTTGGGGTTGAGGCCAGCGGCTGGTTCGTCGAGGAAGATCAGGCGTGGCTTCATGGCCAGGGCGCGTGCAATTTCCAGACGCTTGAGGGCGCCGTAAGACATCGCATCAGCGCGTGCCTCAACGTATTTTTCGAGGCCGACAAAAGCCATCAACTCGGCAGCTTCCTGACGCATCTCTGCATCGCGCCGCTTGAGTGCCGGGAAACGTAGGGCGGCCTTGATCAGATTGCGATCAAGACGCAAGTGCGCACCGACCATGACGTTCTCGATGGCACTCATGTTCATGCAGATCTGCAAATTCTGGAAAGTACGGGCCACGCCACGCGTCGCCAGTTCGTTCGGCGATTTGCCGCCGATTGATTCGCCATCGAGCTTGATTTCGCCGGTCGTTGGCTTGTAGACCCCGGTAATCAGGTTGAACAGTGTCGTTTTGCCGGCACCATTGGGACCGATCACGGCATAGACAATGCCGGCATCGATGCTGAAGCTGACATTCTGCACAGCTTTGACACCGCCAAAATGGATGGAAAGATTGGATACGTCGAGCATGGCCATGCTTATTCTCCCTTGCCGAACTTGGCGGCCAGCGTCGGCACCAGACCTTTGGGCATGAAAATCATGCAGGCCATCAGGATGGCGCCGAAGGCGACCGTTTCCCAACCCTCAAAGGTGGCCAGCGCCTGCGGCAAGGCGGTCAGCAAGACGGCGCCAACCAGCGAGCCATAGACCGAAGCCATGCCGCCGATGACAACCATGGTGACCAGTTCAATCGAATGGAAGAAGTCGGCCAGATTCGGGGTGACAAAACCAACGTAGTGCGCCGTCACACTGCCCATCAGGCTGGCGAACACTGCCGACAGCACAAAGATGGCAACCTTGTAACGCACGACATCAACCCCGACCACCTGCGAAGCCACCTCTGAACCATGCAGCGCACGCAAGGCGCGACCAAACGGTGAATCAATCAGGTTTAGCGAGGCCCAAACGCTGACCGAAAGCAGCAGCGCCACCACCCAGTACCACTGCTTGTCGCTGGTCAATTCAAAGCCGAACAAACCCATGGCCGGCACTGGCATGCCATCCGGGCCGCCGGTCCACGTCGCTTCATTACGCAACACGATATTGAGAATAATGCCCAGTCCGAGCGTCGCCATCGCCAGATAGTGCCCCTTTAGCTTGAAAATGGGACGAGCAACCAAAGCCGCCAGCGCACCGGTTACCACGGCACCCGCCCCCATCGCGAGGATAGGATGCCAGCCGAAATGGGTCGGCAACACGGCGGAAGCGTAGGCACCGATACCGAGGAAGCCGGCATGACCGAGACTGATCTGGCCGGCAAAACCGATCAGCAGGTTGAGGCCGAGCACAATCACCGCATTGATCGCCATGCGGATCACCAGATCCATATAAAAACTATTGGGTAGCACGAAAGGCAACACGGCGAGGATGGCCATGACGATGAACAGACCAAAATAGGCGTTCTTTTGCATGACTTACACCCGATCCGTTGATTTGCCGCCAAACAGGCCGCGCGGCATGAAGAAGAGAATGAGCAGAATGAGGACGAAGGGAATCGCATCCTTGTAGGCCGAGGAAATGTAACCGGCACCCATCGCTTCGAGCACGCCAACCAGCAGGCCGCCCAATACCGCACCGAGGCCATTGCCCAGACCGCCGACCACCGCAGCCACAAAACCCTTGAGGCCGAGCATGATCCCGACATCGTAGGAAGTCAGCGTAATCGGCGTCACCAGGATGCCGCCGAGCGCGCCGAGCGCTGCCGACATGGCAAAGCTCATGAACAGTACCCAGCTGGTGTTGATACCGACCAGTTCAGCCGCCAGACGGTTGAATGAGGTGGCGAGCATGGCCTTGCCCTGCAGCGTGCGATTGAAAAAATACCATAGCGCAATTACCACCAGCGCCGTCACACCCAATACCCAGAGGCTCTGCGGCAACAGCGTGGCGCCGAGAATTTCGATCGGTGCGTCCCCGGAGAAAGCCGGCAGGCTGTGCGTGCCCTTGCCGAGCCAGACCTGGATCAGACCGCGAATAACCAGCGAGGCACCAATCGTGATGATGATCAGGGTCACCGTTTCGGCGCCTTTGACCGGCTCGATGGCCAGCTTCTCGACCAGCACACCCACGATGGCCGGCACCAGTATCGCCAGCACCAACGCCACCGGGAGCGGCAAACCGGCCTGGGTGAAGAACACCGCCAGCATGCCGCCGAGCATGATGAATTCACCCTGGGCAAAGTTGATCACGTTGCTGGCGTTGTAGATCAGCGTAAAGCCGAGTGCCGCCAGGGCGTAAGTCGCCCCCACGGTCACACCAGAAAAAAGGAATTGCAGGAACTGGGCAAGCATTACACGCCTCCTTTCACTACAAGCAAAGCCACTCTCCGGGCTGCTGGCTGATTCATCTTGTCGCCTCCTGTTGTTTTATTGGCCGGAATGGAGGAAGCCTCCTACCCGACAGATCAGATTCTGAAATATAGAATCAATTCTGTCAACCAGAAATGATACAAAAAAAATGCGACATTAAAACTTTCGTATCAATGCCGCTATCTTCATGAAAAAAAATGGATTTTCTGCTGCCTAGACCTTACCGGAATAGCCCAGTCTGACTGAAAGTGCGTTTGCCGCACGTTTCAATGAGTTGACGACTTCACCATCCGGACTCATGTCGAACATACCCTTGACCCCAACCACCAGCATGGCAATGGTGATTTCTCCCTTGAAATTGAACACCGGAGCCGCCACGGCTTCCACCCCCAGCACCAGATGGTAGTCCGACACCGCCGCCATGCCGGCAGCCCTGACCTCGACCAGCATGGCGTCGACATCAGCACGCGTTTTCAGGCTGGGCGGTAAGTCGCCACTTTTTAATTCCTTGGCAATTAGCCGGTCGACCGTATCTTTTGCCATCCACGCGGCAAAAACCCGCCCGCTGGCCGAGGTCAACAGGTTAAGCGCCGTACCCGTGACCACATTGACCGTAATCGGTCGCCGTGGGCGCTCCCAGCGCACAATGACCGGGCCGCCGTCACCCCAGACAGCAAGTGCCGTCGTTTCATTGATCACGTCGCGCAACTCGGCAATCGCCGCCAAGCCCAGACGAACACGATCAAGGCGGTCAATGGCGACGAGACCGATATTGAGCGCAAAAGGGCCAATGTCGTAACGCGAAGTCAACGGATCCTGCTCGACCAGACCGGCGCGAATCAGGCTGACCAGATAACGATGCGCCTTCGAAGCCGGCATCTCGGCGGCCGCCGCAATATCCTTCAACATCATGGAACGCTGCCCATTGACCATCGCGCGCAAAATGCCCATGCCAATTTCCAATGACTGAACGCCGTGCTTGCCTTCCATTTCATCGCTCATCGCCACCCCTTTAATTCCTCATTGCGAAACTGATTTTATTTTATAGAATAACAAGACACTTTTGTCAGAAAGAAATCCATGGGACCGCTACGCGTTTACGCCATTGACGGCATTGTACCGGTGGTCGACCCGACCGCCTTTGTTCATCCGACTGCCGTCTTGATCGGCGACGTCATCGTCGGCCCGGACTGTTACGTCGGTCCCTGCGCCAGCCTGCGCGGCGATTTTGGCCGGCTGATTCTGGAACGCGGCGCCAATCTGCAGGACACCTGCGTCATGCACGGCTTTCCCGGCACCGACACGGTGGTCGAGGAAGACGGCCATGTCGGCCACGGCGCCGTGCTGCATGGCTGTCGCGTCGGCAAAAACGCGCTGATCGGCATGAACGCGGTGATCATGGATAACGCGGTCATTGGTGAATCATCAATCATTGCCGCCTGCGCCTTCGTCAAGGCTGGTGTCACCATCCCGCCGCGCAGCCTGGCCGCTGGAATGCCGGCCAAGGTCCTGCGTACTTTGTCGGAAGAAGAAATCGGCTGGAAGAGCGACGGCACGCGCACCTATCAGGATCTGACCCGGCGCTGTCTGGCGACGATGGAAGAAACCGTGCCACTGACAGCAGTCGAGGCCAATCGCAAGCGCATTCATATGCCGGAAGTGCTGCCATTGGTTGAACTAAAGAAGCGCGAGCGCTAATACAATCAGCGGTGTCACTCACCGCTATCGTAAAACCCCCATGTCCATTGCCTGGGTTCTGAAAACACTGTTCGGCACCCTCCTCCTGCCGCCCGGCAATGGCTTGTTGCTGTTGGCGGTTGCTGCCATCTTTCGCCGACGACGCTGGGCTTTTGGCCTGGCGTTGAGCGCCGGCCTGCTGCTGTTGGCCCAAAGCACACCCATCGTCGCACAGGCGCTGATCGCCTCCCTTGAACGCGAGGCTGGCCCGGTAGTAAGTGAAACACAAGGGGCTGGCGCCATTGTCGTACTCGGCAGCGGCCTCAACCTCGACGCTGCCGAATATGGCGGCGACACGGCCAACGAACGTACACTGGTCAGATTGCGCTATGGCGCCTATCTCGCCCGCCATCTTGATCTGCCGCTACTGGTAACGGGCGGCACGCCGCTGCGCGCCACGCAATCTGAAGCCGAGGCGATGGCCGGGATCATGGAGCAAGAACTGGGCGTCAAAGTCCGCTGGCGGGAAACGAACTCGCGGGACACCGCCGACAACGCCCGGATGTCAGCCGAAATTTTGCAAGCCGCCGGCATCAAGCGCATTGTGCTGGTCACCCAGGCCTTCCATATGCCGCGCGCCAGACTGCTGTTTGAACGCGCCGGACTGGAAGTGATTCCCGGCCCCACCGGTTTCAGGGCACTCCCGCAACGGGATGCGCCTTCACCCTTTGACTTTCTGCCGCAGGCGTCCGCCCTGCAAAATTCCTACTATGCTCTGCATGAATGGCTGGGCATTTTGTGGGCACGGCTGTCAGCAAGCGCTTGAAGCACACTCAAACAACCAGCTTGAGCTAGGCAAAAACCCGGCACCGCCGTAAAGTAGAATTTTCTAATACAAAATGCAGTCGACCGGAACATTCATGCGCCAACTACTCCTTCTACTCGCCGCCTGCGCGGTATTTTCGACGGCCAGCGCCGAGCCATGGCAATACCGCAAACAGCTGAACGGAAACTTCAGCGATGTGCGCGATGCAATTACGATGTCCATCGAAAACCGGGGGCTGGTGGTCAATTACGTCTCGCATATCGCCGACATGCTGCAACGCACGGGCAACGACATTGGCGCCAGCAAAACCATTTTCGAACAGGCGGAAATCATCGAATTCTGCTCGGCCAGCCTGTCGCGCCGCATGATGGAAACCGACCCGCACAACATAGTCCTTTGTCCCTTTGCAATCTCCATTTATTCATTGCCGGGCGAACCGGGCAAAGTCTGGATTGCCTATCGTCGGCCGCAAGGTAATGCGGCAAAACTGGTTGGTGAACTTCTCGACGGGATTGCTGCCGAAGCTTCCCAATAACCCAACGACGGAAGCTTATGGACACCCTGCTCTTAAAGATACGCGGCCTGCGCGACGAAACCTGCGTGCGCACCCTGGCCAATGCCATTCAGGATCTGCCCAACATCGGCCACCTGGAAATCTCCCTGGAAAAAGGCGAAGCCAGCGTCGAGCACGGGCGCTTTGTCAGCCCGGACGACATCTGTCAGGCCATCGTTGATGCCGGCTTTGAGGCGGAGTACTGACCCTGGCGGGTTTATCCGCAATCCGCAACACGGCACTTGGCAGTAATATTCGGCTTGGAATCAATCCACATTATCAGCAGCCGAATGGAGAGCAGGAATATGCAGCGCATCGACATTGATGGTGCCATCAAGTCACACAACCTGTGGCGGCGCCAATTCATGAATGCCTTTGCCGGTGGCAATTATGTCGAAATGCCCCTGTCCGGTCACCGTGGCTGCACCCTGTCGACCGACCTGGCCAAAATCAAAGAGGTCTGCAAGGATTTCCCTGAACTCAGACAACTGACGCAGAGCGATGAGCGCTTCCATGCGCTGGC
>CAXYZX010000132.1:0-7345 GCA_964293845.1 uncultured Dechloromonas sp. | reverse complement strand
CGGCGCGGCAACCGGCGCGGCAGGGGCGGGCAGATTGCTTTGCGTGGCCTCGATCTGCGGTGTCGGTGTGCGTGGTGCCGGGGTTTTTTGCTGTTTGACCGGTTGCGGCTTGACCATCGGCAAGGGCTTGGCTTCCGGTGGTTTTTCGATCGGTGCGGCTTGCAGAAGATCAACGACCAGCGGCATTTCCATGATCTGCGGAACCACTGTTTTGGCCGCCAGGATCAGCAGAAAGACGCCGACGTGGAGGCCGATGACGACAGCCAGCAAACCGCTGCGCTGGCTGGAAGAGGGGCGGGAGAGAGCGTAACTCATGGATGATTTTTTCGGTGTTGCCCGCAACCGCTTGGGAAAAAAGCCCTTGGCTTGCTGGCGGATGCTTGCTGGCTATGGGAACGAGGGTCTAACGGAGAGAACTATTTGGTCAGGATCAACTTGTTTTCACGGGTGACGCGCAACAGGTAACGCTGGCCGGCGTGTTCGATTTCAACGGTGGTGTTGCCACGCAGAATCTCCTCGCTCTCCAAGCGCGGTCGAGTGGCGCTGCTGTCGGCAGGTGCGGTGGTGAGTAAGGGCTTAGGCTGGGCTTCCATCATGAATCCAAATACAAACGAGAATGGGTCGCATTATGTGTTTGTTGAGAATGGTTGTCAATAACTTCTCCCTCTTTAAGACGTGGTTTTAGCGACATTCTTTGACCTCACTTATTGTGCAAGCCGTACTGATAGCGCGTCCGAAGCTAGATACACCGCTGTTTTTGACGAAAAGGCACTGTTTGCCGGTGCGTTTGCACTGTTCTTTGACTCGCCAATAGGCGTTATGGCTGATACAGCCGGCCTGGCAGATAACCAGATCGGCTGCGCCGAGGGCCGAGTCAATACGGTGCAGGCTTTCTTCCAGACCGCCGTCGTGATGCAAAAAACTGCCGCCGCGCTGCTCCACCTCCTTGCGGTAACCATCAACCGCACCGGAACGTCCGCCAACACAGAGAATGCACTTGCCGGAAAGACTCTCTGGCGTTACTTCGACGCTGGTGGGCGAGCCATCTGCACATGGCGTATCGCTGGCAATCAGCGATTTGATACTTTCCTCGGCATGGCGCAACAGCTCGCCAAGGCGTTCAATTTCATCCTCGAAATCGGCGGCCTGGGCGGTCAGGGCGGTAGCGCGTGCTTCGGCATCGTTGGCCCGACGGGCTAGTACCTGGCGGTCCTTGAGGTCGGGCAATATCTCGCGCAGGCTGTCCAGTTGCGCTGTCAGATTGGCACCCCAGGCTTCTTTGCCGGCCAGATCGGCGCGCAATTCGGCGACGCGCTCACCCAGCACTTGCGTTTCGCGTGATCGCTCGCGGCGTATTGACTCGCACTCGACACGAACTTCATCCAGTTGCTGACGCAGTCGGTCATTGTCGCCACGTAAGCTCTTCAAGGTGCCGAGATCCGCTCGTGTGCCGCTGCCTACCTGGTGCTGGATCATGTGAATATCGCCGTAGATCTGTTGTTCGATCTGCACGTCGCAAGCCGGGTGTGTCCACACCGCCCACAGGGCGCCGGGGATGTCGACACCAGACTGGCTTTCGCTGCGCCACAGGGCGTGCAGTGCTTCGCTGTTCTTCGCCGTCGAGAACTTGCGGACGATTAACTGAAAGCGTTTTTCCATGTGCTTGTGCAGTAAATCAGCAAGCTGGCTGCGTGTTTCGCAGGCACCGACTGCCGTTGTATGGAGTACAAAATCCGTGGTCTCACGCGGAAAATGCATGACCTTGGCCATCAGGGCGCGTAATTGCTCAACGTCAAAGCAGACACCGATCACCGGGCAATGAAACTTGTGCGGAATTTCCCATAACTTGCGTCGCCGCGACCCCATGGTCGTTACAGCGGGCGCCATGGGCTGATGGCGGAGTGGGCTGAAAACTTCCGTTGGGCGCTGCACGGCGGGAAATGTGCCGCCGACAACGTGAAAGGGATGATCGGACATGGGCTGGCTCCAGGGTAAAAGTCGCTGGCTGGCCGCTGATCCGGTTGGCTGGCTAAGATTTGATTAGCGGTGATGTTGCAGGCGGTTGCTGGCCCGTTCGCACAGCATGCGGGTTTCCTCATCAAGGCCGGATGATTCGCACAGGCGGTCAAGAATGAGCGCTGCGTTCAGGGCAGAATGGGGGCAGCCGCTCTCGTGGTGGATCAGCAGGAGGCTGAGGGCGCCGGCCCAGAGTTCGCTGGCCGGCATGGCTAGACCGGCGTCCCGGGCAGAAACAACCAGAGCACCGCCGCGACAAGTGAAATATTCAGGAGTAGAGATCGCATAACCATTCCTTTTGTTGAGAATTGTTCTCATCTTATTGAGATGTTTTTACTTCGTCAATGGGAATGGTTCGCATTTATCCAAAATGATTCTCACGAGCTTGAAAGCCTTGCTCGCTAGAAACCAATTCGCAGGCTGAAACGCATTGTGCGCGGTTCCAGCGGATGCACCAGCTTGCCGTCGATGCCGCCGTTGCAACTACCGCTCAGCGTTTCGTTACGGGTGCAGGCGCCGCCCCAGTATTCGATGTCGTTGGCTGTTTTGTCGAACAGGTTGAGCACCTCGAGCGTTAGCTGCAGTTTGGGGCTGAAGCGGTAGCCGGCTTTCAGGTTAGCCATCCAGAAGGCGGTCGATTTTTGTTCGGCCGTTTCCTCCAGCGCGTAGGCGCCGAGGTAGCGCAGGCGCAAGCCGCCGAACCACGGGCCGCCGTTGTCGGCGGTCAGCGCAAGCGAGGCGGTGAGCGGAATGGCGTTCGGTACATGGCGGCCGCCGTTGTCCGGGTTGGCCTCCTTGAAGCGAGCCTGCGACCAGGCGATATCGGCATCGATGATCCAGCCGTCAGCCGGCGTGATGTAGTTGGACCATTCAACCCCATGCCGTTGCGAGGCGCCTTTCGGCTCGGTGATGCCTTCATCGCCGATGAAGACCAGCTCCGAAGCCAGTTCCATCTGCCAGACCGACAGGCTGCTGTTCCAGCCGGGCAGCGGTGCGGCCCGCATGCCAAGTTCGCTGCCCTGGGCCTTGGCGATCAGTGGTACGGCTTCGGCGGTCGAGCCGTCCTGCGGATTGGTGTGAGCCGTGGCGCCACGCGCGTCGTTGCTGTGGAAACCGTGACCCCAGTTGGCGTAGAACTCGGTCTGGCCGACCAGGTTGAAGGGCCCGAAGACGACGCCGAGCTTCGGGCTGGTCTGGCCGGCATCGGTACTGCCGCCGTTGTCCATGTTGTACTGACCGCCCAAGGCGGTCGATTTGGCGTAAATCTGGTCGCGACGCAGGCCGAGGTTGGTGCGCAGCCAGCCGGTCCATTGGGTGCGGGCTTCGAAAAGGGCGGCGATAGCAGTTTCCTCGATGCGGTCTTCGCGCACGGTGCCGGTACGGCGACGGTTTTCCGTGGTGTACAGGCCGACCTTGCTGATCCGGTCATGGCGCAGTTGCAGGCCGGCGGTGATTTCGGTGTCTTTCCAGTTCGGCCCGAGGAACCAGCTCTGGCTGGCCTGGCCGCCCCAGATTGTGCGCTCGTCGGCCTGTTCGTGCTGGTCGCCTTGCACACCGCTGATGTAGCCGGAGGGGGCGGAGAACAGGTTGAGGCCGTAGTCGATGACGTAAAGACTGGCCTTGCGGGCGCCCGTTGCAGTGGTCTGCGCCCAGTCGCCGGCCAGGCTGTAACGATGCGTTTTGCCGCCATCGTTGGGCGAGAGTGCACCGTAGCGGCCAATTTCACCACGGGTAATGGCCCGTTCTGGCACGTGCTCGGTAGCTGTCCAGTCGGCCTGATAGGCCATGCCGGTCAGCGAAAAACCGTTGGCTGCCGTACCGGAAGTCAGGCGCAGCACGCCGTTGTGTTTTTTTTGGTTTTCTGGCTGATCCCACGGGCCATCGTTGCCAACGACCTCGATCGCGCCCAGTACGTTGATCTCGCCGTAGCTGTGACCGCCCGCAGCCAGCAGGCGCCAGTAGTTGTTCTGGCCGAGACTGAGGTCAACAAAGCTCTTGTCGAGCTGGCGCAGGTACTCGATGCGGGCGCTGCCGGTGGTGGCGAAATCGCCATCTTCGGCGGCATAGACGCCCTTGCGGTATTTGATGTTGCCGACCAGTTCAGGAATCAGGAAATTGAGATCCATGTAGCCCTGACCGTGGGCGTGGCTGACCATATTGACCGGCATGCCCATCAGATGGGTGGCGAAATCGCTGCCGTGGTCGAGATTGAAACCGCGCAGAAAATACTGGTTGGCCTTGCCGTCGCCGGAATGCTGCGTGACGATCATGCCGGGAATGGTTTCGAGTACTTCGGCTGGGCGCAACAGCGGGCGGTTGGCGAGCTGCTTGGCGGTCACCGTGCCTTCGGTGGCCGAATCGGTGACGCCGGTCAGGTCATGGGCGCCGCTGCTGACGGTGACTTCCTGCAGGGTGGGGAGGCCGGCGGCGTGCAGGTTGCCGGAAAATGCCAACATCACGGCGGCAGCAAGCAACGATGTTTTGCCGGGGTGGTTTTGGGGGAGACGGGCTAGAACATTCGACGGCATGGTGATTCTCCGGGGGAGGGGGCGGAGAATCGAAGGAGGGCGCCGGACGCAGGACAGCAGCAGCGGGCAGAATACCCCGATGCTGAACGAACCTCACGAACGAAAAAAAGCAGCTGCACGCACAAACCTCTCGTCAGGGACACCCCGCCCCATCTTTGGTTGGAAAGTTGTTGCGGCAGGTCTCCTGGCTCTCGGTTCATTGCGCTTCGCAGCCTTCCCGGCGTGAACCAGTGGCAAGAATGGCGAAGCGCTCGCCGATAACAGTTGCGGGGGCAGCCCCGGATTTCGAGTTGGACTCGGCACCGGATTCCCTTTTAATCCCCAAGCAGGGGAACCTTCAACAGGCACCGATTCTAGTGGCATGACGGATCAGGCGTCAAGCGTGATTCTACTACCGGTAGTAGTTTGTGTTCAGTTGATCTACTGTATACGGTAGGTAGACCAGAGCTTGAGGCAGTGTCGCCGAACTTAAATGTCGCCGGCGGGTGCCTTGAACTCGGCTAGTATTGCGCTATCAATGGAGAAGTAATCGAATGGATAACAGCATCTGGCACGCCTGGTTTGACGGGGCAACGAAGCATAGTAACCCGGGCATTCGCGGCATCGGTGCGCTACTCAAAGGCCCTGCCGGGGAGATTATCGAGATCGCTCAGGAAATTGGCCAAGGCACGAACAACGAGGCCGAATACTGTGCGCTAATGGCCTTGCTCGATGCGGCCGTCATGGCTCAGGTGCAGAACCTCATCGTCTATGGAGACAGCCAGCTCGTCATCAAGCAGGTTAACGGTGAGTGGTTGATCAACGCACCGGGGCTGGTCCCGTTCTGCAAGACCGTGCTCGAACTCAAGGCCCTGATTCCAAACGTGAGTATTCGCTGGATTCCGCGCGAAGAGAACACCGAGGCGGACGTACTTTCAAAACGCGCCATTGGGGTTGCGGTACCTGAGCCGCTTGATCGAAGCGTCTGGATGAAAATCACCGAAATCGGCAAGCCGTTTGGCTTATCCGGTGTGGCACTGGGCAAACGCATGGACGCCGCCAAATTGCGCGAAGGCGGGAAGCCGACACAACTGGCTCTGGACAAAGGCTGTGCGCTCCGCGTTGAAAACAACTTCGGACATGATGATTTCTGGCACAGAAAGCTGCTCCCCGCCGCGTTGCGCGAAGCGATGCTGCTCGATTGAGCTGTTGGTGGCTGGGGAATGAGCCGCGTGCCGAAATGCTGGCTAGTGCTGGCTGGTTGTTGAATTTCTACAGTAAAGGTAGCCGCCGATCACTCACACGTAATAATAAGTCCGCTAGTTTTTCCTGTTTGGCATCCAAACAGTTGCCGCCAAACGAGGTGGAACTTTCATTCCCGGTTGAGTCGAATGCCTGCGATTGGCTTTTGTTTTTCAGCCAGAAACCCCTTCAGAAAAGAGATGTAACATGCCCAGCAAACGCATTAAAAATGCCATTCGTCTTGAATTTACCCCCGGGGCACTGGTTCAGGCCAACCTCTCCGGCGCCGCATTTTCCGGTGAGTACTTGTGGGTTGCCGGTGACGAGGCCTGTGGCATCGACCGCCTGCGCCGCCTTGATCCGTCAGGAACCGAGCAATTGCGCTTCGGCGACGGGCTGAGCTTTCCGCTGTCGGAACTGCTGGATCTGCCCGGCGCAGCGGATGATGAAGCCGACCTGGAAGGCATGGCCGTGGCTGACGGCTATCTATGGGTGGTGGGCTCGCATGGGCTCAAGCGCAAGAATGCGAAGGACGATCGGGACAACGCAGAAAACGCCAAGCGGTTGGCCAAGGTAACGCTCGACAGCAACCGCCGCCTGTTGGCCTGTCTGCCAATCGAAATGGGTGATGACGGCAAACCCTGTCTGGTCCGCGAGGCGAAAGATGGCCGCCGGGCGCGACGACTGAAAGGGGATGCCGAGTCCAACCTGCTTACCCAGGCTTTGGCAGATGATCCCCATTTCGGACCGTACATGCTGATTCCCGGCAAAGACAATGGTTTAGATATCGAAGGGCTGGTGGTGGACGGCAACCGTTTGCTGATCGGACTGCGCGGCCCGGTGCTACGCGGTTGGTCGGCGCTGCTGGAGATTGCGCTCGAAATCAAGGGTGACCACCTGCGGCTGGCGCCACTGGATGACAGCGGCAGCCTGATCCGCAAGCATTTCTTGCAACTGGAAGGGCTCGGGATTCGCGATCTACACTTTTCCGGTGACCACCTCTACATCCTGGCCGGGCCGACAATGGTGCTTGATGGCGATATCCGTGTCTTCAAATGGCCAAACGCCAAACCCCTGCTGGCCGCCAACCAGGAACCGGTGCGTTTTGAGAGCGCGCTGAGCGAGGTGCTTTCCCTGCCGCACGGGCACGGCACCAATCGTGCTGAGGCACTTTGCCAATTACTGCCTGAGCTCGCCTTACACACGCCGAGCTGGCTCGTGCTGTATGACGCACCCGGCCTTGATCGAAAGGATGGAGAGTACACGGTTTTCGGTGATGTTCTTCATCAATGATTGAGCTTCGGAACGGCTTGGGAAGCCATAAGAAAATGGGATGCGGCGGTACATATCCTCGATGTCAGCAATCTGCGTCTCACCGTTCTTTGAAGTGAGCTAGGCGACCGGTCGCTGAGGCCGAGGAGTGAGCATTGATGAAATATTTTGGGTGGCTGGCTGGCGTTCGGCCACTGCGGCCGTCCGGCCTGGCAGCAAACTCGTTCGGTAATGAGCTGGTTAGCTGCCGCTCATCTGCCAATCAGGCTCAACGGCAGGTTTTCAGTTTGGGGAATGCGTACTCTGTG
>CAXYZX010000131.1:0-7454 GCA_964293845.1 uncultured Dechloromonas sp. | reverse complement strand
GCCAACCTCGCCGTGACGCCAACCTTGGCCGGGCGTGGCGATGCAGTTTTCGCCGACAAGCTTAACCATGCCTCGCTGATCGACGCCATGCAACTGGCCAAAGCGCAAGGTGCCGAAACCCTGCGCTATCCGCACAACGACATGGCGGCGCTGGAGAAAATGCTGGCCGCCAGCAGCGCCGCGACCAAGATCATCGTCAGCGATGCGGTGTTCAGCATGGATGGCGATCTCGCCCCGCTGCCCCTGCTTTTCGCGCTGGCCGAACAATACGATGCCTGGCTGGTGATTGATGATGCGCATGGCTTTGGCGTCCTCGGGACGCACGGCAAAGGCAGCCTGGCCCATTTCAACTTGCCGGCTAGCCCACGCATCCTGCTCATGGGCACCCTCGGCAAAGCCGCCGGGGTCGGTGGCGCCTTTGTCGCCGGATCGCCAACCGCCATCGAATACCTGCTGCAAAAAGGTCGCAGCTATATTTTCACCACGGCGACACCACCCGCCATCGCCTGCGCATTGTCGAAAAGCCTGCAACTGATTGCCAACGGCGATGCCCTGCGCGCCAGCCTGATGGCGCGCATTGCCCAATTGCGTGATGGACTGGCCGGCCTGCCGTGGCAACTGATGCCGTCGGCCAGCGCCATCCAGCCATTGATCGTCGGTGCAAACGAAGCCACCGTTGCGCTGTCGAAAGCCTTATGGGAACGCGGCCTCTGGGTGCCGGCGATCCGCCCGCCCACCGTGCCCAAAGACACGGCGCGTCTGCGCATTTCCGTTTCAGCCGCGCACACGGCAGCGGATATTGACCAACTGATTACTGCTCTCAAGGAACTGGCATGAGCGCCTCCCTCGTTTTCCTCCCCGGCTGGTGCGTCGGGCGCGGCCCGTTGAATGCTGCGGTCAACGCGCAAAACGGGCTGATTTTTGATCTCCCCGGTTATCGCGACACCCCGCTGATCAGCGACTTTTACGCCGCCGCCGACGAGCTTGCCAGCCGCCTGCAACCGGGCAGCGCGCTGGTTGGCTGGTCGCTCGGTGCGCAACTGGCCATCGCCATCGCCGCCCGCGCGCCGCAAAAAGTCAGCAAGCTGGTGCTGATTGCCGGCACCACCTCCTTCATCCAGCGCGACGGCTGGCCGCACGGCATGGCCCCGGAAATGCTGGCCGAGTTCGCTGCCGGCGTTGCCGCCGATATTGAAGCCATGCTGCCGCGCTTTGTCGGCGGCTTCAATCGCGGCGATGCGCGTGCCAAATCGGTGACCAGCGAACTGCTTGAACTGGCCGACGCGCGCCCCTCCGGCGCCGTACTGGCCACCGGCCTAAACTGGCTGCGCGACGTCGATCTACGCCCGATCGCCCCGCAGATCAAGGCGCCCACCCTACTCATCCACGGCGCTAACGACCCGTTGATGCCGTTCGCTGCTGCCGAAGCGCTCGCTGCGCTGATTCCCGGCGCCGAGCTGGCTATCTTCGCCGACTGCGCCCACGCGCCCTTTATTTCACAGCCAGTGGCCTTCAACGCCCGACTGGCCAGCTTCCTCAATGCATAGACCGCCCAAGGCACGCATTCGCCAGTCTTTCGAACGCGCCGCTTCCACCTACGATAGCGCCGCTGAAATCCAGCGCCTGATTTGCAGCCAGCTTGGTGCTGCCCTGGCGTCAGGTTTCACACCGGCACGCCTGCTCGACGCCGGCTGCGGCACGGGCTACGCGCTCAGCTTGTTGCAGTCGCGTTTTCCCGACGCACACGCCATCGCTCTCGATTTCTCACCGGCCATGCTCGCTCAGATTGCCACCCCCTGCGGCCGCGTCGTTGGCGATCTCGAACACCTGCCGCTGGCCAGCCAGAGCATCGATCTCTATTGGTCCAGCCTGGCCCTGCAATGGTGCGAACTGCCCAAGGCACTCGCCGAGGCCCATCGTGTTCTACGCAGCAGCGGACAACTGGCGATTGCCAGCCTCGGGCCACACACCTTCCACGAACTGCGCCACGCATTTTCTGAAGTAGACGCGCACCAGCACACCCTCGGTTTTCACACGCCGGAAGAAATCGGCCATTTCGCGCAAGCGACCGGCTTTGTTGCGGTCGACGTCAAAAACAGCCTGAAAATTGCCCATTACGCCGATTTCAAAACCCTGCTCAAGGCCGTCAAGGCGATAGGCGCCAACCAGATTGGCGATGGCCGACGCACCAGTCTGATGAGCCGCGCCGTTTTCATGCGCGCCGAGGCCGCCTTTGAAACGCTACGCACCCCAGCCGGCCTGCCCCTGACCTACGACGTCGTCACCCTGACCGCCCAGCCATGAACCCCGCCTACTTCCTGACCGGTACCGATACAGAAATCGGCAAAACCTTCATCACCTGCGCCCTGCTCCAGCGCGCTGCCCAACTCGGCATCAAGGCCGCTGGTATCAAACCGGTCGCCGCCGGCACCGATCAATTCGGCAAAAATGAGGATGTCGAAAACATTCGTGCCGCCAGCAGCGTCACCCTGGCGAATGAAGTAATCAACCCGTATTCCTTCACAGCCGCCGTGGCGCCGCACATTGCCGCCGCGGAAGAAGGCCGGGCCATCGCGTTTTCACATATCAAGTCAGCCTGCAGCGCTGCGCAGGCGCAGGCTGAACTGGTCATTATTGAAGGTGTCGGCGGTTTTCGCGTGCCACTCGGTGACGATGGCGACAGTGCCGATCTGGCGGTGATGCTCGGTCTGCCGATTATTCTCGTCGTCGGCATGCGCCTCGGCTGCATCAACCATGCCTTGCTTACCGCCGAAGCGATCAGCGCGCGTCAGTTGCGCATTGCCGGCTGGGTTGCCAACCGGATGGATCCAAACATGGCGCGTTTTGACGAAAATCTCGCCACCCTGACAACGCTCATCAAGGCGCCCTTGCTCGGCGTCGTACCTCATGCGCCAGCCGGAGGCAGTGCTGGCGCCGCAAGCTATTTAAGCCTGCCCGACGGACTCGGCCTTTAGCACTTCAGCGACTTCGAGCAAGCGAGCCTGCAGGGCGGCAATCGGCGCTTCCAGGCCGCTCATGTTGCCGGCCTTAAGCTGCATCTCGATAGCTAGCGCCATTGCCGCGCCTTCATCATCGGCGAAGGTTGCCAGCAGCCCCTTGACGGTGTGTGCCTCACGCTGCAAAGTCACCATATCAGCAAGCGCCAATGTACTGGCCAGCGTGTTGCAGTTGTTGACCACATCCTGCAAATACATGTCGATCATCATCGCGAAAATATCCTCGTCGCCGCCAAGGCGATCAAGAATGACAAGTTTATCCAGTACAAACGCAGCAGCCATTTTTTCCCCCTCAAGCCACACCCGGCGGCTTTTCCTTATTCTTTACGCAGTCGGCAATCGCCGCCAGCAACTCATTCACCCGAATCGGCTTCGAGACATAGCCGTCCATACCCGCCGCCAGGCAACGCTCCTTGTCACCCGCCAGCACATTGGCCGTCATCGCAACAATCGGCACTCGCCTGCCGCCTTCGCCTTCACGCTGCCGTATAGCGGTAGTAGCCGCCAGCCCGTCCAGTACCGGCATCTGTAAATCCATCAGAATCAGATCAAAAACCTGATCAGCCGAAATTTTTACCGCTTCTGCACCGTTGACCGCAACAATGACCTGATGCCCCCGTTTGCTGAGCAAGGCGCTGGCCAATTTCTGATTGACCAGATTGTCTTCAGCCAACAGGATACGCAACTCGCCGCGCGCTTCCTCCAGCGTGTGCCGCGTCAACAAGGGCTGTTGCACGCCACCTGGCTGACCGAGCAGCAGACCGGCAGCCTCGAACAATTCATCTTCTACCAGTGGTTTGGTCAGATAGGCGCCGACGCCAAGTTCGCGACAACGTTGAGCATCGCCCCGTAACCCGGCGGCGGAAATCATCATCACCGTACCAACTGCCGGTACATCACCTCGATGCAGAGCCTCAGCCACATCAAAACCACTGACTTCTGGCATTGCAGAATCAAGCAGTAGCAGTCGATATGGCTCGCCCTTCTCACCTGCTGCACGCAGTGCGGCAAGGGCTTCGCGCCCACTTGCCACGGTGGTTACCAGCGCCCCTCGGCGCATCAGGATGGCGGCCAAAATGCTCCGCGTTGCCGCCACATCATCGGCCAGCAAAACCCGACAACCCGCCAGACTGAGCGGCTCCGGGCGACTGGGCAAACCCGCCGCCAGACCGGCATTAACAGTGAAGTGGAAGTGGCTACCGAGCCCTTCTTCGCTCTCGACCCAGATCCTCCCGTCCATCAAACTGACCAGTTTTCCGCAAATGGTCAGCCCCAGCCCGGTACCGCCAAAACGCCGCGAGACAGAGGAGTCGGCCTGCGAGAAGGCCTCAAAAATACTGCTCTGCTTGTCCTGCATAATTCCAATCCCGGTATCGCTGACCGTGAAATGCAGAACGACTCGCGCCGCGTCAATCGCCTCAACCGCCACCTGCAGCATGACATTGCCCTGCTCGGTAAATTTAATGGCATTGCCCAACAGGTTGATCAGTATCTGGCGCAAGCGACTCGGGTCGCCATTAATCCACTCCGGCACCCCCGCTGCCATGCTGACAATCAGCTCCAAACCCTTCTCATCGGAGCGCAGACCGAGCGGCTTCAGCGTGTCACGCAGTAACGTCGGCAGCCGAAAATCGATGTGTTCGATAGCCATCTTGCCGGCTTCGATTTTCGAAAAATCAAGAATGTCGTTGATCAACACCAGCAGGGCATCGGCTGATGAACGCACCATATCGAGATACTGGCGCTGATCTTCATCGAGTTCGGTATCGAGTGCCAGCGAGGTCATACCGATAATGCCGTTCATTGGCGTACGAATTTCATGGCTCATATTGGCCAGGAATTCGCTTTTGGTCCGGTTCGCCAACTCGGCCGCCTCTTTTGCCTGGCACAATTCCTCAGCCACGCGCTTGCGCTCGGTGATGTCGTGGAACAACCAGAGATGACCTCGACAATCCTCAGGCTGCGGACTGAAGGGAAAAACGTAAATCGGCACGTATTCAAACTCAAGCACACGACCATCAAGCAAACTCAGCTCATGCTGGCTGGAGGCCTCACTGCTGGCCAGAATTTTTCGTACATCAAGCAGGAAACCCTCGGCATCTGCCATATTGGTCCGGCAGGCCTCAAAGAGGTAAAGCGACGGCAGGCCAACCGCCTCCATCGACATTTCATCCACATTGAACAAAGTGAACAAGGCCTGATTGGCCATAACCATGACATGATTTTCATCCTCGACAACGACGCCGGACTGCATGCTTTCAATCAGCGCAGAAAGCCGGGAACTGGTCGACAGCAAAAACTCTTCATCATTCTTGCGCGCGGTAATGTCCTGGAAGGCAGCAACCGTACCGACGAATTTCTCACCCTCGAACAAGGGCATGGAGACCACAGAAATCGGAAAAATCCGGCCATCCTTGCGTGTAAACCCATCAACCTCGGAGCGGCAGACATGGCAGGCAGCGACCGGGGCATGCAGAGGGCACTCATCGCGCCGAACCGGCAAACCTGAAGCAGTCTGGAAGTGGATGGTGTCATGCACATCGCGACCGAGCAGTTCACCACGCGTCCAGCCCAGCAAGCGCTCGGCCTCGGCGTTGACGAAAGTACAGCGACCTTCGGCATCAGCCGCCACCACTCCTTCACCCAGAGCGTCAGTCAGACTCTTGAGGAAGCGATTTTGCTCACCGATGCGTTCTTCCTGCAACTTGAGACGTACCGAAGCGCGATTGAGCGCCGCTACCAGTCCGCTGATTTCCTGATTACCACGGTAGTCCGGCAGCACCTCGCCACGCCTGACATCGAGTCCGGCGGCAAACTCTGCAGCCCGCGTCAATACGCGCATCGGGCGTGCCAGCAGATAAAGTAAGACGGCGATGGCCAGGATGATGGCGAGCACTGCAGCGATCAGGCTGTCTTGCCAGATATGTACTCGGGTCGCGGCCACGCCGTCAAAACCTACCTCGAGACGAACCCAAGCCAACTGATTGGCAATCGGCTGCCACAGGACAGCGCCGTTTAGCACAGCCTCCTGCAGGGCGCCGCTTGCCGGGACGACAAATGCCGTGGATTTGCCGGTGCCCGCCACAACACTGCCATCTGATTTCAGCACATGTAGGGCACGCACCTCCGGATGGCTGGCCACCTGCACCAGAGTTTCCTCAAGTCGACTGCTGTCTTCCAGACCCTGGCCACTCGCCATCGCTGCCACACCACGCGCCAAGGCTTGACCTTGATGCACGATCATTTGCTCACCCATCTGCGATTGTTCGTTAACGGTATAACCCGTATACAGCAACACGGTGAGGGCAAAAAGCAGAGAAACCACAAGCGCAATCTGGTGACTCAGGCGCTGCGGCAAAAGAAATGGCATAACTGCGCCTAAATTTGCGGAACGGTCTCGTCCTGGAAGCGCTGGCGAATGGCGACCACATCATCCCAACCGGCGAGAAATGCCTCGACACACAGCGGATCAAAGTGCGAACCACGACCATTTTCAAGGAAGGCAACGGCATCTTCCAGGGTCCAGGCTTTCTTGTAAGGACGCTCCGAGGTCAGTGCATCGAACACATCGGCAACGGCCACGATACGTCCATAAAGTGGAATTTCGTTACCTTTGAGCTGTTTTGGGTAACCGCTGCCATCGTATTTTTCATGGTGGCTGACCGCAATCTCGGCGCCCGCCCGTAAAATCTCCGAGCCGCTGCCCTGCAGCAGTTCAAAACCAAGGCGCGAGTGCCCCTTCATAACTTCCATCTCTTCCGGCGTCAATTTGCCCGGCTTGAGCAGGATGTAATCCGGAATGCCAATCTTGCCGACATCGTGCATCGGCGCCGCTTCCAGGATCAACTTCACTTTGGGCGGCTCAAGACCCATTCCGCGGGCGATGATTTGTGAATAATGCGCCATGCGCTGAATATGGGCGCCAGTTTCCGGGTCACGAAACTCGGCAGCGCGCGACATGCGAAAAATCAGCTCTTTTTCGCGATCACGAATCTCGGCCGTACGCTCCTCGACCAGCGCCTCAAGATGCTGGGCACGGTCAGCGAGAAATTTCTGAGCGGTGCGCAGCGAAATCATGTTGCGGGCGCGCGCCGAAAACTCGGCACGGTCAATCGGTTTGTTCAGGAAATCGTTGGCGCCGCCCATCAAGGCCTGATACCGCACATCTTTCTGATCGTTGGCGGTGATCATCAGGACCGGGATCTCATCGCGCCCGTGCAAACCACGAAAAGCACCAATGAATTGAAGACCATCCATATCCGGCATCATGTAATCGACAATCACCAGATCCGGCACATGCTCACGACACCAAGCCAGTGCCTTGAGTGGATTGTCGAACAGAACCGGAGTGCATTCCCCCAACTTGAGCACCAGCGCCCGGATCAGGGTCAGGTTGATATCGCTGTCGTCGATGATGAGTACGGTATTCATGATTTC
>CAXYZX010000130.1:0-7565 GCA_964293845.1 uncultured Dechloromonas sp. | reverse complement strand
TCCTCAACAGAATCGCCATGACAGATGGCACGCGCCAAGCGCGCCTCGGCTGCCGACAAGCCGAAAAAGTCCATCAACTGCCGCGCCGTGGCGATCCGCCGTCCATCGAGCGGTGCCACCAGACACAAAATATCGGGAACCTTTGCGGAATTTTCATCGCTGGCAACTGACGGCCGCTGCAACATCCGCGTCAAAGTCAGGCTGAAACGCTGCTCAGGCTGCGCGGGGGCGTATAGCAACATATTTGCCGTTCGTCCGCTGTCCGTGGTTTCCTTGAGCGCCGCAGCGAACTTCGACTGATCGCTTGCCCCGACACATTGAAGCGTCCCGGCGGTAAGGTGCAGAACATTGCTATTTTTGAGAAATGACTCGCCGCGATAGTCGCAATCGAGCACTCGCCCCTGAGGCGTCAGGATAATCGCCGCCACATGACTGGTATGCGCCCAACTCGCCGCATGATCAGCAAAAATCCGCAACGCCCGGCAATGAACAAAAAGCTCAATAACTCGGCGCCAGTTCGGGCGATTGCCATCCAGCATGGAGCACACGGCACAGGGGTGTTCCGCCGACGCCACCAGATCATCAATCTGGCCGGCCCTTCGGCAAGACGCATGATCTGGATTGCCATTCCTGCTCAGCGGGCAGTAACCCGGCGCAACAGCCCCATCCTTAGGCGCCAGTTCATCAAGGGACGTTGGCTGCAGCCACGCCGCCAGGGAAACAATAACCTCCGGCAGCATCTCAGGCATCAAAACTCCCTGAAAAAGCTGCCCTGCCAAGTGATCAAGTTTGCGAGTTTCGTCTATCACCCATCCCCCCGTTTACCTGTTGGTTAATTCAAGGATCTGACAAAGTTTCTTGTGGCTGGCATGCCTTGGTAAATCATTCGTTTGAATGATGCGTTCAGTATATGTCATACGATAGGCTGTACTGCAAGTCGACAAGAGCCCACGATCACTCCCTCCCTGCTGGGTTAATAGCTTGGTAAAGCCCTTGGTAACGCGAGGAATCGAAAGCATATTCCCGACAAATATGGAGGTTTGAAAATGACAACCCCTAACGCACCAAGCTTGCTTCTGATGCGTGGCAACACCGGCAAGGCCGTTGCTGAACTGAAAAATGCCTTGCGCAAGACCTTGGGCGATGGCGCTTCCGCTTTCCCGGGTTTGGCCTCCGGTGACACATTTGATGCGGATACCGAGACCGCCCTGCGCCGTTGGCAATCGGACGTTGGATTGGTCGCAGATGGCATTGGTGGGCCACGCACACTGGTAGCACTGGGTTTGCTTGTGCCCACCACGCTAGCAGTGAGCGTGGAAGCTGCACTGGTGAGCAAACTGTTTCCCTTTACCAGAACGTCCAGCATTGCCACCAATCTGCCTTATGTCAGCGCTGCGCTGGCAGCTTTTGGTTTGACCGACGGCAACATGGTTGCTGTTGCGCTGGGAACGATACGTGCGGAGACCGAGGGGTTTGTGCCGATTGCCGAATTACCCTCCCATTTCAACACCCTCGCCGGCCAGGCGCCTTTCAGTGCCTATGAGCGCAAGTTGGGCAACAAGACGCCAGGCGATGGCGCGCGTTATCGTGGACGTGGTTTCGTGCAATTGACCGGCCGCGAAAATTACGAAAAATATGGCAAGGCACTAGGTGTTTCTCTGGCCGAGAATCCGGATATCGCCTGTGCACCTGAGGTTGCCGCTTGCCTGCTGGCCGTATTTCTTTTTGCCCACAAGGAAAAACTGGCTACCGCCTTGAGCAAGAACGACCTAAAGGCGGCGCGCAAGGTGGTCAACGGCGGCAGCCATGGTCTTGAGCGCTTTTCTGAAACTTTCCTGATGGCGCAGAAGCTTTGGGGCGCAAGCACCAAGGCGCCGGTCGGAGCGCGCGCCACGGCGGCGGCCCCGGTTGCTGCACGGCGAGCCAGCCTCAATGTCACACGTGACGTGGCTGACTTACGAGATCGCCCATATCTGCCACGGCTGCGCTCGCTACCGCAGATATTCCCCGACGACAACGATATCAAGCGCTTCATGGGAGCCTATACCCAGGCCGGCCTGATTCTCGACCAGGGACAGGAAGGTGCGTGTACCGGATTTGGCCTCGCCTGCGTGATCAATTACCTGCGCTGGCGCGCCGCCGGTATGCCAAAGCAGCTAGAGTCAGTCAGCCCGCGCATGTTGTACAAGTTTGCCCGGCGCTTTGATGAATACGAAGGGGAAAACTACGATGGCTCCAGTTGTCGCGGTGCCCTCAAGGGCTGGTACCACAACGGCGTCTGTCTTGAATCCTGGTGGCAATATGGCGCAGGCGATGATGCGCTGCCGGTTTCCGGCTGGGATGGCGATGCCATAGAGCGCACACTGGGCGTCTATTTCCGCATCGACCCACAGGCAATCACCGATTTACAAGCGTCGATACTGGAAATTGGTGCAATATTTGTCTCGGCCTACACTCACAAAGGCTGGGACAAAGTAAAAACCAGTGCCAAGCCGCCAGGCTCGCACGCCGCCCTGCCGGTCATAACTTATAACGGCAAACCATCACGTAGCGGCGGCCACGCCTTCGCCCTCGTCGGCTTCAACCGGGTCGGCTTTGTCATCCAGAACTCCTGGGGTAAACGTTGGGGGGCTGGCGGTTTTGCGGTGATCAGCTACGCCGACTGGATGGCACATGCGATGGATGTCTGGGTGGCCGCCATGGGGGTACCTGGGGTTGTCTCTGGTCGCCTTACTGCCGGCAGCGACAAACCGGGCGCCGCTAGTGCCTCTGCCCAGAGCAACTGGTGGGACGAAGGAACGGCTTACCGGCACAGCATCATGCTCGGCAACAATGGTCGCATCGTGCGCTTCGAAAAGCTCGATGGCGTTACCCGTACCCTGCAAAACCAGGCCTGCGTTCTGCCGGACATCTGGTTCAGGCAAAGCACGCACGCCAAAAAACGCCTCGTCATCTATGCTCACGGCGGCCTCAACAGTGAAGGCGATGCAATCAAGCGCGCCCAGGTGATGGGTCGCTATTTTCTCGGCAATGGCTGCTATCCACTGTTCCTTGTGTGGAAGAGCGGCCTCCTCGAATCGCTGGGCAACATCCTTGCGGACAAAACCCGTTCTGCAGCTTCTGCCCGTGCAGGCAATATAGGCGATTGGGTAACAGACAAGATCAGCGACCCCATCGTCGAAAAAGCCATAGGTCGCCCCTTTGCTCGTCCGTTGTGGAGCGAGATGAAGGAAAATGCCGAATTGGCGGCTGAAAGCGGTCGCGGCGGCGACTTGCTGAGCGAAGCATTGCGCTCGCTGGCAGGCAGTTGGGGCGAGCAGTTTGAGCTGCACTTGATCGGCCATTCGGCTGGCTCCATTGTGCTGGGCAGACTGCTCGGCAATCTGACCCAGAAAGACCTGAGTAGCAGCATCAAATCCATTCATTTGTACGCGCCTGCCTGTACCGTCGCTTTCGCCAACCGGCACTATGCAACGCAAGGCGAAATCATGAACAAGCTGTATCTCGACATCCTGGGAGATCAATACGAACAGGATGACAACGTGGGGCGGATCTATCAGAAGTCACTGCTCTACTTTGTTTCCAATGCTCTGGAGGCAGATCCGCGCACACCCATTCTCGGTCTGGAGAACGTCTTTAACCCACAGTACTCCAACTGGGATGGTTCGCCAGGCACCACTGAAGCCTTGAGTAACTGGCGTAATGCCGCTGAAATAAGCCGGCTCGGAAAGCGCCTGACCATCCACAACGAGGGGAAATTCGTCTCGCGCCAAGGGAACAACGCCGGTCAGCAAAAGAAGAGCGAGAGTGCATCTCACGGTGGCTTCGACAATAACATCGCGGTCATCAGCAAAACCCTGGAGCGCATTACCGGATCAGCGCTTGTTCTGCCGGTGGATGATCTGCTCGGCTTTTAGTCAATTTCAGTATTTGAACTTCCAGACGTTTCAAATGTCATCACATCACATGAGTGGAACCCAAGCAGTCAGAAACTCGTAGGCGTTGATCGGGAGAAAACGTATGAAACGTACTCTGCTGGCCGCTATCGCGGCATTCGTCACCCTTGCCGCTGGCATCGGGATATTCCAGAACCAGCACTACAGCATCGGCGACGCCTTCGCCCAGAATGCGCCAGCCAGCGCGGCGTCATCGCCCGGAACGCCGCTCCCCGAAGTTTCTGCCGTCGATCAGGATGCGCCCTACCACGAGGCCTGTGCCCGTGAAGGTCTCAACGAATCCGAGTGCGTCGGCCGGCTGATCTGGTTCAAGGCGACGGGCGGCAACGAACGTTTCCACACCTACACCTTCCAGCAGCGCATCGGGGTGCTCGTTGACTGGTTCCGCGTCCTGCGTGCCGACCAGCGCGACGACCGCTTCTGGGCCTGGGGCATCATCAACGACCCGGCCTGCTGCAAGCCGGGCGACCCCGACTGCCCAGCCAAGTCGGCCGATGAAACCTATGGCTTCGACTGGTGCCCGGGTGACGACGTGCTGCTCAAATACGTCGGCAAACCCGGTTACGTCGACCCGGCCTGCGGCCTCAAGGATGCCGCGCTCGACCCGGACGACCCGCATAGCCAGAGCGGGAAGGTCGATCAACGCCATTCAGCCTGCGACCTCAAGTTCGGCACCTCGACTGGGGCACTGGGCCTGCGCAAATTCCCCAACCCACGCTTCGACGCCGCCAAATGGCAGGCGCTCAATGGCGGCAATGCCAACTGGTCCGGCTTCAATGCGACCAAGGCCGCAGCCACCGGTATCGAATCCGACACCCGTGCCTCCAAACTGGCCGATGCCTCGGTCGAGCCGCCCTTCCTGATCGGCACCACCTGCGGCTCCTGCCACATCGCTTTCGACCCGCTCAATCCGCCGGCCGACCCTGCGCATCCGAAATGGGAAAACATCAAGGGCCTGATCGGCAACCAATACACCCGGATGTCCGAACTGCTCGGCTCCGGCATGCCGAAGAGCGCGCTCGAATACCAGATGTTCGCCCACGCCCGGCCTGGCGTCACCGACACCTCGGCTATTTCGCACGACCAGATCAACAACCCCGGCACCATCAACGCCCTGATCAATGTCGCCCAGCGCCCGGTATTCAAGGGCGAGATGATCAACAAATGGCGCAAGGCGGCCACCTGCGGTGCCGAGAAGGACGAGGATAAATGCTGGTGCGAACCGGGCCGCAATGGAAAGTGCTGGCTGAAGAGCACGCGCGACGACGACACGACCACCGTTTTCCTCGGCGGCCAGAAGGTCACTCTGCCCGGCGTCCATCACATCCTGAAGGGTGGCGAGGACTCGACCGGCGCCCACGAGGCGATCCAGCGCGTCTATTTCAATATCGGCTCGTGCTCCGAGCAGTGTTGGGTCAATCACTTCTCCGACATGCGCCAGGTCGACCCTGAACAACGCGGCTTCGGTCAGACCTCGTTCAACGTTGGCCAGTGCCGGCGCGATTGTCCGAATTTCAGGGCCGTCGAGGATCGCTTGCAGAACGTGCTCGATTTCTTCGCCTCGGCCGAGTCGGACGAAACCAATCTGCAGGCCGCCCGCGCCAAGAGCAAGACCGGCACTTATGCGCTGGCTGACCTTACGGTCGATCTCGAAAAGGAATTTGGCAAGGGTGCTGTCGGTCGCGGCCAGACGGTCTTCGCCGACAACTGCGCGCGCTGTCATTCGAGCATCCCGGAAAACACCGGCGGCGCCTTCAAGAACCGTGATTTCGCCGCCCCCAACGACGCCCACCCGCGCAAGGTGCGCGCCGATTTCCTGAGCAACGAGCAATCGACGCCGGTCACCGAAGTCGGCACCTTCCGCTGCCGCTCGCTGCACTCCAACCACAAGGCCGGCCACCTCTACATGGAATACGCCTCCGACACACTGCGCAAACAGCAGGTGGTCGCCGACATTCCCGAACGGCCCGAGCTCAAGGACGGCGGCCGCGGCTACATGCGCAACATTTCGCTGGTCAACGTTTGGGCGACGGCGCCGTTCATGCACAACAACGCCATCGGCCCCGAAATCTGCGGCAAGCCGGCCAACCCGGACAATGATTTTCACCGAGCCCGTTACGTCGACCGCGACGGCAAGCTGCTCGCCGCCCAGCCCGACTGCCTGCGCTACGACCCGACTGTCGAAGGCCGCTTTGAGCTCTACAAGCGCTCGATGCACGAACTGCTCAACCCGAAAGAGCGCGGCAGCAAGCGCACGCTGACCAATGCCGACCTGATCATCGACCTTGGTATCCGCCCGCTGGAGGGAAAAACCGAGAAACCTTTGGGCGGCTTCGGTCAATTGAAAATCCCGGCCGGGACCAGCGCCGGCTTCCTCAATGGCTTGCAGCACAAGCAACTGGTCGACGACCTTTTCCTTGCCAAGCGCCATCCGGACAAACTGGAAGCCAGCGGCAAGAAGGATCTGCTGCCTACTTTGCAGGCAATGGCCGAGGACATCCTCAAGCAGCCGACCCGCTTCGTCGACATCCTGCGCGAAAAACGCGATTTCCTCAGTGCCAATTACGAAACCTGCACACAGGAAATCGAAAACGAGGGCCACCGCTTCGGCGAGGACCTTTCCGAAGCCGACAAGAAGGCGCTGACTGCCTTCCTGGCAACGATGTGAGCAAGGGGGAGATCATCATGGCACTGACAAAAACTAGTCTGCTCACCCTCGCCGCCCTTGCGACCATCGCCACCCTGACCGCCTGCACCAAGCCGGAGCCACCCAACATCGGCTACGCCCCCTACGACAAGGGTTACCAGTCGAAGATGGACCTCGCTCAGGTAGATTACAAATACCCGATTCCCCTGGCCGAATTGGCCAGGATCACCCCGGACTATCTGGCCAAACTGGATCAGGAACAGCTTGACCAGCTCTACGGCCGTCTCGCCGCCGGCCCGATCCCGGACGGCGCCTTCGAAGGGCGCATCCTGTTGCCCAGGGGCGAGAGCGGCAAGTTCCGGCTAACCGAAATCGTCGGCGGATTTACCGGTACCCTGCTCCATCTCAAGGGCCTGCTCATCGAAGACGTTGGCGAAGCCCTGTGGCGCGGCAAGGTTTTCTTCCGTGACGAACAGGTGCTGCGCAACCGCATCGAAGACCTCTCAATCCTGAAGAAAATCGGGCTGGTCGACGGCGAGCCGAAGAAGATGAATTACGGTGGCAAGGAAACCTGGCTCCTGTTCCCGGCCAAGCTCTACTGCGGCCAGAGCCTGCTCGATGCGCGGCGCGAATCGATCATCATCGATTATTTCTTCACCGACGAAATCCCCGGCTATCAGGAAAGCCCGGACTACCTGGCCGGCCGCCGCGGCCTCAAGGTACGCGACGAAATCCGCATGATCCGCCCCGGCCTCTACCTCGGACGTGCCTATCTGGATCGCGGTTTCGCACTCAATTTCACGCTCTACGACAAGGCCACCGACGAGAAGATGCGTGACGAATTCATCAAAACCGGTACCGTGCAGCAAGACTGCTGGCCTGGCACTCAGGCCCGTACCATCGCTGCCGCTGCTAGCGCCAAACCCTGATTCGTGAGCTGGAAATGGAAGCCGGCCATGAAA
>CAXYZX010000129.1:0-7579 GCA_964293845.1 uncultured Dechloromonas sp. | reverse complement strand
TCGCCTTCCTTCATCGAGATCGAATTGACGATGCCCTTGCCCTGGATGCACTTGAGGCCGGCCTCAATGACCTCCCACTTCGAAGAGTCGATCATGATCGGCACGCGCGAAATGTCTGGCTCGGAGGCGATCAATTTCAGGAAACGATCCATCGCGGCGAGCGAATCGAGCATCGCTTCGTCCATGTTGATGTCGATGACTTGCGCGCCGTTTTCGACCTGCTGGCGGGCGACGGCCAAGGCGTCGTCGAAACGACCCTCCAGAATCATGCGCGCGAAAGCCTTCGAGCCGGTGACGTTGGTGCGCTCGCCGACGTTTACGTAGAGCGAATCGGCGCCGACATTGAAGGGTTCGAGGCCCGAAAGGCGCAGCTTCTTCTCAATTTCTGGCACTTTTCGCGGGTTGACCGTAACAACTCGCTCGGCAATGATGCGAATGTGGTCTGGCGAGGTGCCACAGCAGCCACCGACAATGTTGACGATGCCGCTCTTGGCCCAGCTTTCGATTTCATCGGCCAGCATTTCCGGTGTTTCGTCATAACCACCGAAAGCGTTTGGCAGGCCAGCATTCGGGTGGGCTGAAACGTAGCAGTCACAAATACGGGAGAGTTCCTCGACGTACTGACGCAATTCACTGGCCCCCAGCGCACAGTTGAGGCCGAAAGAAACTGGCTTGATGTGCGATAGGGAATTCCAGAACGCTTCTGCGGTCTGGCCCGACAGCGTGCGGCCCGAAGCGTCGGTAATCGTGCCGGAAATCATTACCGGCCAGCGGCGGCCGGCGTCGTCGAAAAATTTCTCGATGGCGAACAGCGCGGCTTTGGCGTTCAAGGTGTCAAAAATAGTTTCAACGAGCAGGATGTCCGCGCCGCCATCGGTCAGGCCGCGAATGGCCTCCAGGTAATCGGTAACCAGCGCATCAAAAGTCACGTTACGGTAGCCGGGGTCATTCACATCCGGCGAAATCGACGCGGTGCGGCTCGTCGGGCCAAGCACGCCGGCTACGAAGCGCGGCTTCGCTGGGTTGATGGCGGTGAATTCGTCACAGAGCTGGCGAGCCAGCGCAGCACCCTGAACGTTCAGTTCATAGACAATTGGCTCCAACTTGTAGTCAGCCTGCGACACGGCGGTGGAATTGAAGGTGCAGGTTTCGAGAATGTCGGCACCGGCCTCAAGGTAGGCGCGGTGGATGCCGCCGATAATCGCCGGCTGGGTCAACACCAGCAGGTCGTTGTTGCCCTTCAGATCATGCGGGTGATCGGCAAAGCGCGTGCCGCGATAGTCGGCCTCCTGCAGTCCGTGGCGCTGGATCATGGTGCCCATGGCGCCGTCGAGAATCAGCAGACGTTGTTCGAGCAGGGCGGATAGTTCGGCGGTACGGTCGGGTTGCAGCATGGTCACCTCGGCAAAGCTTGTTGTCACCGGGGATGCCGCAAAAAATAAACGGCGTCACAAACCGGGATAGGGAAAATCAGGTTTGCGAGCGCCGTTAATCATTGCCGAGCCTGGCCCCCAAAAATTCATGCACAGGCATGAAAAGGGTCGCAGCGCTCCTCGACAGAGCCGCTAGTTTACTGTTCCCGGCGCTGACTGCCAAGAGACTTGAGAAATACTGCCGTATCCAAGGTGGAACCTATTGTTCGGACTATGATCCGAACTGTCGTTGAGCCAATATTTGAAAAATTACAGGAGATGTCATGAGTCTGACCGAAACCTCAATTCTCGCCGGCGGCTGTTTTTGGGGTATGCAGGATCTTATTCGCAAGCTGCCCGGCGTGATCTCGACTCGTGTCGGATACAGTGGCGGTGACGTCCCCAATGCCACCTATCGTAATCATGGCAGTCATGCCGAAGCGATCGAGGTGGTTTTCGATCCCGCACTACTGAGTTATCGCTCGCTGCTTGAGCTGTTTTTTCAGATTCATGATCCGACGACGCCCAACCGCCAGGGCAATGATCGCGGTTCCTCGTATCGTTCGGCGATTTACTACACCAGCGAGACGCAGCGCGCGGTGGCAGAAGACACCATAGCTGACGTTAATGCTTCTGGCTTGTGGCCGGGCAAGGTGGTAACCGAACTCTGCCCGGCGGGTCCGTTCTGGTTGGCCGAGGTAGAGCATCAAGATTATCTGGAGCACAACCCGGGTGGCTATACCTGTCACTACCCGCGCCGCCAATGGAAATTGCCGCATCGAGTCGTGGCCTGAAACCTGGAAACCCAGGCTTCAGCCCTTTGGTGCAACCCGTTTTGATGTTTTTTTGACGCCGCCGTGGTTTGTGTCGAAATGCACCATGAAGTAGGTTTCATCCATCGGCGGCATACCTTCAACGCGCCATTCCCAGACTTCTTCACGCAGGTTGTCAAAAACCATCTTGGAGCCGGGGGCGCCGAGCAGGCGACGAACGTCATCCTTGCTCAGGCCATCACGAACACGAGCATAGTTGGCATCATTCAGCACCTGTTCCATCGTTTTGACGATCTGGTCGGTACCAAAAGTAATCATGTAGCACTGCACGCCGCTAGGCTGGCGCGAGTATTCCCAAGTCGCTGTGCCATCGTTGTTCCAGTGCTTGAAGCCCGGTTCACCCATGCGCGCGCGTACTTCAGCGGAGGTCGTGATGCCCGGCTTTATCTCAGGCAAATTGATTGCATCGCAGGCGGGCAGGAGCGTAGCCATAATGGTGGCGAGGGCGGTCGTGATCCAGGCGGGGAGTTTCATACAAGATTCCAGGGTGATTTTAGACGCGAGTTTACGTCATCCCGTACTTGCTCTCATAATATTGGCACCCGCTAATTTACGGATATTCGCCGTGCAAGATATTGCTCCCCGTGACGCCTATGTATTCCTGAAGGAACAAGCAGAGGCCGTGCTGGTTGATTGTCGTACCGAGATTGAGTTCATGTACGTCGGACATCCGGTCGGGGCTGAGCATGTTGCCTGGCAAGAAGCGCCAGATTGGGCAATAGACCCGGAATTTTCGGACAAGGTAAAACGTCTGGTCAAGGGTGATCTGAAGCGGCCGGTTTTGTTGATCTGCCGTAGCGGTCAGCGCTCGGTTTATGCCGGCGAGGCACTCGAAGATGCCGGCTTCTTGACGGTGATCAACGTACTGGAAGGCTTTGAAGGCCCACTTGATGAGCGCTTTCATCGCGGGACGCTGGGTGGTTGGCGCTATTACGGTCTACCGTGGCAACAGTCGTAATTTGTGCTGGGTCAGCGCAGCGAGTCCGCCAAGTGTGAGCAGACCGGCCATGCCGAGGGCCATGCTCAGGGTTGACCCCCACAGTGCCGGCACAATGAAAGCGGCGGTTATGCTGTTGAACCCTGACTGGAAGAACGTTTGACAGGAAGCAGCCAGGCCGCGTTGTGCAGGGAAGGGGTCGAGTGCCATGAGGGTCAGGCTGGGCATGGCCAGCGACATGCCCAGGGTGTAGATGAAAATCGGTGTCACGCTCCATGGAATGGAAGGCGGTAGCAGCAGATTGAGGCCAAGATTGTAGAGGGTGGCACTGACCATGATCAGGTAGCCGAAAATGATGGTCCAGCTCGCTGAGATCCTTCCCGCCAGGCGGCCGGAAAACCAGGAGCCGAGCATCAGACCAGCCATGGCCGGGCCAAAGAGCCAGAGAAAACCGGTTTCGTGAATCCCGAGATGGGTCATCAAAAAGACCGGCGCCGACAATACGTAGATAAAAAAGCCGGCAAAATTCAGCGACAGGGCGGCACAGGCAAAAAGGAATGGCGGCGAAGTAAATACTTTCCAATAGGTCCTGCCAAGGTAGCGGGGGTGCAAGGATTGACGTTTTTCCGGCGGCAGGGTTTCAGGCAGGAGTTTCCAGCAGGCGAGCAATAATGCGCTGGTCGCTAGCACCAGGAAGATAAAAACCGAGCGCCAGCCGAACAGGGTTTGCAACCAGCCGCCAATAACAGGCGCGATGGCGGGGGCCAGCGCAAACATCATGGTGATTTGTGACATCAGGCGCTGGGCTGGTGGTCCATCAAACAGGTCGCGCACGATGGCGCGGCTGATGACAATACCGGCACCAGCCGTGATGCCCTGCATGGCACGCCAGAACCACAGGTGTTCGATACGTGTGGCAAAGGCACAACCGGCAGATGCCAGGGCAAAAAGGGCAAGAGCGAAAAGAATCACCCGCCGCCTGCCAAAACGATCGGCAATGGCGCCGTGCCAAAGAGTCATCAGCGCAAAGGACAGCAAGTAGATTGAAAGTGTCTGCTGAACTTCAAGCTGGCTGGCACCGAGCGTCTGTGCAATATTCTGAAACGACGGCAGATAGGTGTCGATCGAGAATGGCCCGAGCGCAGAGAGTGAGGCGAGCAGCATGGCAATGCCGCGCGGCGCGCTGCGCGTTTTAGCCACCGGCAAGGCGTCGGTACTGGATAGCTTCGGCGACGTGGGGGGCGCGAACCGTCTCGCTGTCGGCCAGATCGGCGATAGTGCGCGCTACTTTAAGAATGCGATGCCAAGCTCGCGCCGAAAAATCAAGACGACTCATGGCTTGCTTGAGCAACTTGGCACCGGCCTCGTCGGGCGTGCAACGGGTCTCGACTTCCGCTGGGCTGAGGCGGGCGTTCGATTTTTGCTGGCGCGTGGACTGGATCGCGATGGCCTGTTCGACGCGGGCACGAACGGTGGCTGAGGTTTCTCCATCGGCCTGACCGGCTAGGGCTTCGGCTGGTAAAGCGGGTACCTCGATCAGGAGATCGATGCGGTCAAGAAAGGGGCCGGATAGTTTGCCGCGATATCTGGCGATCTGGTCTGGCGTACATCGACATTTCCCGTTGCCATGCCCAAAAAATCCACACATACAGGGGTTCATTGCGGCAACGAGCTGGAATTCAGCAGGAAATTCTGCCTGACGGGCGGCTCGGGCTATATGGATGCGCCCGGACTCAAGTGGCTCACGCAAGGTTTCGAGAACCTTGCGATCGAACTCAGTCAATTCATCAAGAAAGAGAATGCCTTTATGAGCCAACGAAATCTCACCCGGACGGGGTGGATTGCCACCACCAACCAGAGCTACTGCCGAGGCGGTGTGGTGCGGCGAACGGTAGGGGCGCTGAGCAAATCGCTCCGGGCGAAATTGCCCGACCAGCGATAAAACGGCGGCAGAGTCGCGTGCGGCGCTGTGCCCCAAGGCTGGCATCAAGCCGGGCAGACGAGCCGCCAGCATGGATTTTCCGGAACCTGGCGGGCCAATCATCAGTAGAGAGTGGTTTCCGGCGGCGACGATTTCCAGTGCCCGCTTCGCCTGATTCTGGCCACGTACCTCTTTTAGATCGGGAAAATTTGGGCTGTTTTCGGTGTCGACCGCAACAGCTGTCGGTAATAGACCCTGCTCGGCTAAATGGGCGCAAACTTCCAGTAGTGAGTTGGCGGCGAGCACGGTTCCGCTGTTGCAGAGGGCAGCTTCGCTGGCACTGGCGGTCGGCAGCACAAAAATCTTGCCGCTATCACCCGCCTGCAGGGCCATGGCCAGGGCGCCGCGTACCGGGCGCAATTCACCGGAAAGAGAGAGCTCACCGGCAAACTCATAGTCGGCCAGGGTATTGCCCGGAATCTGATTGCTTGCTGCCAGAATGCCCAGCGCAATGGCTAGATCGAAGCGGCCTGATTCCTTGGGGAGATCAGCGGGGGCGAGGTTTACCGTGATACGTTTGGCCGGGAATTCAAAACCGCTATTAACAATGGCGGCGCGCACACGATCCCGCGCTTCCTTGACCTCGGTATCCGGCAGACCAACCAGAGTCAGGCTGGGCAGGCCACCGGCGATATGAACTTCGACAATGACTGGCGGCGCATTGAGGCCGTCCAGCGCGCGGCTGTATGTGACGGCTAGCGCCATTTTGCTTACTGGCCCGGGCGGGCTTTTTCCAGCGCGTCGACGCGGGCTTCCAGTGCCTTGAGCTTTTCACGGGTACGGGCTAGAACTTGTGCCTGAATATCAAACTCTTCGCGGGTAACCAGGTCAAGCTTGGCAAACAAGCCGCTCATCACGGCCTTGGCATTTTTCTCGATGTCTTTTGCTGGTGAGTTGGCCAGCAAGGCGCTCATTTTTGCGCCAATATCTTCCAGTGTCTTGGGGTCTAGCATGGGTTTCCTCCGTATCAAGCCAGTGTACCATAGGGCTCGATTCAGGCTCTTTGAGCACTTGTTCATCAGGTATTTATCTTTATCCCAGAACGGTATAAATTCGTGGCGCTGTAAAATTTATCTACGAGGCATCTTTATTGTGGTGATCACAACGTCGCGACAGCGGCCTATTTTGAGGATAACGCTATGAAACTAAAAAGAACCCTGATTGCTGTTGGTCTGATCTCCCTGTCTGGTTTCGTCGGTGCGGCGGACGAACATGCTGGACATGGCGCCCACTGGGGGTACAAAGGCGATGTTGGTCCGGATCTCTGGACAACATTAAAACCGGAATTCAGCGCCTGTGCCGGTAAAAACCAGTCCCCGATTGATGTCTCCGGGACGATTGACGCCAAGCTGAAGCCTTTTAGATTCAGCTACAAGGCCGGCGGCCATGAGGTGGTCAACAACGGGCACACCATCCAGGTCAATATCGAGGACGGCAGTAGCATCGTGGTGGACGGCATTCAATTCAACTTGAAACAGTTCCACTTCCATTCGCCCAGCGAGAACCATATCAGCGGCAAGTCCTACCCGCTTGAAGCGCACCTTGTCCATGCCGACAAGGATGGAAATCTTGCAGTCGTTGCAGTTGTTTTCAATGAAGGCAAGGCGAACGCAACGGTTGCCGCTGCTTGGAGCCGGATGTCGAAGGCAGAAGGCAAGAGTGAACTACCAACGAAAGTGTCTGCTGCCGGCTTGCTCCCCAAGAGTCACGATTACTATCGCTACAACGGTTCCCTGACGACCCCGCCATGTACTGAAGGTGTGCGCTGGATCGTCATGAAGAAGCCGATGACGGTGTCCCAAGAACAGCTCAACGCCTTTCAGACCACCGTTGGCTTTGCCAATAATCGTCCGATTCAGCCTGCCAACGCCCGGCCAGTTTTGAAGTAACGCGAACGGCAATCATCGTTGGGGCAGAATCTTGATGTGCTCAAGATTTCTGCCCCAACGATTGCATCTCGTGTGAGATCGGGCACTGGGGGCGACGAGAACCCCATATCGAATCCATGGCGATATCAGACGGCAGAACGTTGTTTGAGCATGGTGTCTAGAACCGTAGGCAAAATCTGCTCGGACCCTGCCAATGTCAGGTAGATAGTGATGGAAAGTGCCATTCTGGGGGGGGGCTCCACTCGGCAGAGTTTTTCCTGCGCGTCAGCACGGGTTTGAGATATTTCTGCTTTGCTCCGGTGCGGGCATGGGTTGTGTCTGGACACCTTATTTGCTATCGCTCGTCAATGGTGCGCCCGATTGATGTTGTGCACAGTTTTGGTGCGCCATTGTTGTGCAACACATACGCTGACAGGCAAAATCCTATGATTTACATCAAAAATACGTCCTGGCATGCCTCGTGCTTTTATTGCATTGCACAAATATTTTTGTCTTGAATCATTAATCTGGAGAGAAAACATGAAGAA
>CAXYZX010000128.1:0-7607 GCA_964293845.1 uncultured Dechloromonas sp. | reverse complement strand
GTGCCATCGTGCGGGAACAGGCAGATGCCGATAGATGGCGTAATGAACAACTCATGACCATCAATGGGAAATGAGGGGCGCAGCGCGTTGAGAATTTTTTCGGCAATATGCCCTGCGTTTTCCTGGTCATCTGCCAGCAAAACAACAACAACGAATTCATCTCCGCCAATCCGGGCGACAGTATCGTCTGTTCGCATTGCCGTGGTCAGACGGGTAGCGACCTTTTTCAGGAGCGCATCGCCGATATGGTGACCAAGCGAATCGTTGATGTTTTTGAAACGGTCAAGGTCAATGAAAAAAATGGCGGCCTGTTGCGCATTCTCTTTGGCCTGAACCAGCGCTTCGCGAATGCGTTGTTGCAGGAGATTGCGGTTGGGAAGGCTGGTCAGCGGATCGTGCAGCGCCAGATAACGCAGGCGGCTTTCCGCGCGTCGTCTTTCATTGACCTCGCCTTCCAGTTCGATGGTTCGTTCTTTGACCCGGGTCTCAAGTTCGTCATGTGAGCGTAACAAGGCTTCTGCCGCCTGCTTGCGTTCAGTGATATCACTGGCGACCAGCAGAAACCCCGGTTCTCCGACATCACCCTGATGCAGCGTCGAAATCGAGAGTTCTACCGGAAAACACTCGCCGTTGGCTCGCCGGAAAGTCCATTCACCCTGAGCGACCGAGCCGAGGCGGGATTTGGCCAACAGGGCATCACTATCCGTCGCCAGTGGGATGCCGAGTTCGGCCGCTAGTAATTGTCTGCGCTCGGTCAGTTCGTCGGCGACGAAGAAGCACTCGGTTGCCTGGCGCCCGAGGAGTTCGTAGCGCATCAGGCCGAGCATCTGTTCGGTTGCCGGGTTGCAGGAAATGATGCGGCCTTTGGGGTCGGTGGAAATTATCATCAGGCTGGCACTGTCAAGGATGGCGCGCTGCAGCATCTCCGACTCGCGCAGCGAATTCTCGGCAGCCTTCCGTGCGGTGATGTCCTCGGTATTCCAGATCGAGCCGTCATTGGGGCAGGCCGGGTCAATGGCCTTGCCGGTAATCCGTATCCAGAACGGCTCGCCATCCTGGCGCCGGTGGATGATTTCCCCGACGAAGGTTTCGCCGCGTCCAAGTGCCTTGTAGGCAGTTTCACCGAGTGCCGCGTGGGCCTGCTCGGTGAGGAAGTTGAAGCGAGTTGACTGGCCGATCAAAGCGCCAGGTTCAAAACCGTAGATTTCCTCAAAACGCCGATTGCAGCGTTGAATGATTCGATTCTTGATGAAAGCGATACCGACCACACTATGATCAAGAATCAACTGCTGTTCAGCGTAGGCCTGCTCCAGGGCTTCCTCTGACTGTTTGTAGGCTGAGCGGTCTTCCAGTATCCAGAAGGTTCCATGGTTGGTGTCGTTGGGGTCAGTGACGTAACCGATCAGATTGATCCATATGTCACTGCCATTTTGGCGGCGCATGAAAAGTTCGGTCTGGAAGGGTTGGGCGCGAGAAAGCAGTGGCCCGGCCTGTTGCCCGACTGCGGCGTACTCTTCGTCGGAGCGATAGAGAACGCGAGCAAGCTGACCAATTCCTGCGTCGTTTTCATAGCCAAACATTTCGGCAAAGCGCGGGTTGTAGTGGACCATGCGGCGCGCCTCGGTAATCAGGATGCCGACTGATGCATTTCTCATCAGGGCTTCCATCTCTTTGAGTGATTGCTTTAGGGCGTCCGAAGTCGCCTTGGCGCTGGTGATGTCTTCAAGCATCCACACCGTGCCGCGATCGGTGTCGTTTGGATCAACAGCCTTGGCATAGGCTCGTGTCCAGAACAGGGTGCCGTCTTTGCGTTTGTACTGCCATTCGGCGAGAAAGGACTTGCCGGCCTTCAACAAAGGGCCGGCCTGCCGGCCCAGGCGCCTGTAGCTGTCTTCCGAAGGGTAGAGAATGATGGCAGGTTTGCCGAGCAACTCACCTGGGGCATAACGGAAAATCTCTTCAATACGCCGGTTGCAGCGCTGAATCTGGCGATTGCGCGTAAACACCAGTCCGACCGAGGCATTGTCGAGGATCGCTTGGGTTTCAAGCAAGTTGTCGTGAAGCGCCGCTTCTACACCCTTGCGTTCGGAAATGTCGTTGATGATCCAGATGGAACCCTGAGGCGGGTCGGCCGGGTCAATCAAATAGGCCACCGCATCTGCCCAGAAAATACCGCCATCCTGGCGCCGCATCAACATCTCTTCACGGAAGGGGTGACCGCTGCTGAGTAGCGGGAAGGCACGTTCGCTGACTTCACTGTGGGCTTCTTCCGTCGGGTAGAGCGTTGACGTCGCCCGTCCTATCCCGCTATTGCCTGAAAAGCCGAAAAGCTCGCCAAAAGTGTCGTTGTAGCGAATGATGCAGCAATTTTTCGAGTAGACGATACCAAGCGGGGCATTGGTCAGGAGCGCCTGATATTCGGCAACGGCCTTGTGTGCAGAGCCAAATGACTGTCGTGCGCCGTTTTCGATCAACGAGAAGGAGAGGAGACGCAAGTCCGGGTCGCCGAGCGGCATGATCCGAAGCAGCATGGGGTGTGGGCCATCGTGTCCTTTGAGTTTGATGGCCAGTGCTGCAGGGGGGCTGGTTTGGGCCAGGCGATCAGACAATTCTTTGCTGTCGAATTCGGGGAGCAGGCCAAGCAGCGAGGTGCCGACAAGTGATCGCGAGGGTGTCGAACAAAGGGAACTAAAGGCGGCGTTGATTTCAATCAGTGTATCTGGCAACCGGACTGTGCAGGCTGGAATTTCCAGCCAGTCGAGGAGTTGCTGGCTAGCGAATGAAGGTTGTTGAGGGTCCATTGCTTGCCTCCTTTATCTCTGGCTTGTTCGACAAGGACTCAGGCGGACTGTCACGGATTGCCGGACAAAGATTTCCAGAGCCTAGAAAGCTTGTGTAGCTCTTGAAATGCTCAAACTCAGCCCATCTGATGTGATCGCAGGTACGTCTATGAATCTAGCACTAATTTAACGTGGCCTGAAACTGCTTGGTGGAACGTATTCAGGGCTTACCTTGCTGCTGCCTCTGGCCGGAGTTGGCTGCGGCATGGGGTTCGCTTCCCCTTTGGGCAGGGGGAGCGGTGTGGGGATTGGCGGACGCGGTTTGACGTAGGTCGGGCTACCGTAATAAGGAACCGGCACGTAAACCGGCTGCACCGAGCCGGTGGAATAACAGGTGGCTTCCAGTTCAGTCCGCCGTGCGGAATCCAGTTCAAGGCGCTCTATGGTGCGCAGGCACTCCTGAATCATCGCCGCTGGCGGTCCGCTCAGCTGGCGTTGTTTTAGCTCCTTTTCGCGCTCTGCTGCTTCATCGGTAAGACGGGCACTCTCCAGTTTTTCCGCTTCGTCACGCATGCGCGCGACCTGGCGCTCTGCCTCGCGGCGGTTCTCTTCGGGAACTACGTCGTCGGCTATGGCCTTGATCGTGCTACTGCCCTTGGTGCAGGGAGAATTGGAAATTTCAGTGCTGCCATTGGGTTGGCGGCATTTGTAGATTTCCGCTTGTGTCGGCAAGGCAAGCAGCAAGACGAAGAGGACTAAACAAGGTTTCATGGTTATATTCGCGTCACCAGTAGCTGGTCGATCTTGTGATTATCCACGTCAAGCACCTCGAATTTGAACCCGGCATGTTCGACGCTCTCGGTCGGACGTGGCACCTTGCGCAGCACGTACATCATGAAGCCGGCGATGGTTTCAAACTGATCGTCATCGGGGAAGGGTTCAATGTCCAGCGCCTGTTCGAGATCGCCAACCGGGGTCATGCCATCGACTAGCCATGAATTGGCATCGCGCTGAATGATCTGTTCCTCGGTCATCGCCACCATCGAGTTGCCCATCAGCGTGCTGGTTACGTCGTTGAGGGTGATGAGGCCGACGATCAGGGCGTATTCGTTGATGATCAGCGCAAAATCTTCGCGCATGGCCTTGAACTGCTCAATGATTTCGGCCAAGGTCAAGGTTTCCGGCAGGATCAGCAAAGTCCGCAGCAAACCTTCGCTGTGCAGCGAAAGCGGGACGCCATTGAGCAGGCGGCTGAGAATGTCTTTCGAGTCAACGTAGCCAATCGCCTGATCAATACCACTGTTACAGACCGGAAATTTGGCGTGCGGATGGGCAATGATCTTGGCGCGAACGCTTTCCTCGCTCTCCGTTCGTTCCAGCCAGATGATACTTTCACGTGCCGTCATGGTCGACGGTGCGGTACGGATTTCCAGTTCAAAGACGTTTTCTATCATCTGCCGTTCTTGTCTGGCGACTACGCCGGCCTCGGCACCGGCATTGGCCATCGCCATGATATCTTCCGGCGTGATGTCCTCAGGGCGTGTATTGGGCAGACCAAACAGGCTCATCACCCGATTGGCCGCGCCGTTGAAGGCCCAGATCAGTGGTGTTAACAACTTCAGGCAAAACAGCATGGGGCCGGCAATGCGCAGGGCGATTGCTTCCGGGGCAACAATGGCGATGCGCTTGGGCAGGAGGTCAGCTATCAGAATAAAGACGGTGGTGACGATCAGGAATGAAGCGACTGAACCCAGCGTTTCTGCCATCTCATGGTCAGCGAATCTGGAAAAAATCTCGGAGAAAGCGGGGGCATAGGCACCTTCTCCAACCACACCGGCAAGTATGGCAACTGTATTCAAACCAATCTGTACGGCGGTGAAGAAATGGCCGGGCTGGCCTTGCAAGGCTAGTACTTTGGCTGCTCTGGCATCACCTTCGTCAAGCAGTTGCTCAAGTTTCAGCTTGCGAGCCGCCGCCAGCGAGATTTCCGAGATAGCGAAAAAGGCGCTGGTAGCGATCAGCGACAGGATGAACAGGGTGCTTTCGAGCGGATTCATTGTTTTCTTCGGGAACGGCGCCGATAACGTGAGGCGTACAAAAAGACTTTAGCTGGGCCGCGCCACGGAAGCAATCAAATCAAGTTGGCCAAAAGCTGGCTGGTTGCTAGCGGCAGTCTGCTGCATTTCGGATTTGAATCTACTGCCTGGAATAGTAATATTCGCTATTAAGTTAGCGATATCCGCATGCCTGCACTGCATCGGCATCGGTAGGCAATTCGAGGGGGTCGGATTGCTGTTGAACAAGTGGAAAGAAAAAATGTTGAAGCAGTCGGGGGACGTGGTTCACAGGGCAAGGCCCAAGATCGGGGGAGTCAGGCGCAAGCCGCTGTGTTTGGCACTTTGCCTGCTGATCATTGGTGGTGCTGCGCAAGCGCAGACAGCCGCCAATATTATCGATGTTCCATTTGAGGAACTGGCCCAGCGCGAAGTTGTTTCCGCTTCGAAAATGGCCCGGCAGATCAGCGATTCTCCTTCTGCCGTAGCAATCGTAACCGCAGCGGATATCCGGGCCTTCGGCTACCGGACATTGGCTGACGTGATCAACAGCATGCGCGGCTTGTACACCACTTACGACCGGCGTTATCAGTACATGGGCGGACGGGGTTTTGGCGTGCCGGGCGACTACGCTGGCCGCATCATGCTCTTGATCGATGGCTACGCAACTCAGGACAGTCTGTTCAATCAAGCCTATATCGATGAGTCCGGCTTGCTTGATCTTGAATTGGTGGAGCGCGTCGAGTACGTGCCAGGAACCGGTTCGGTCACCTATGGCAACAATGCCATGTTGGGGATAATCAACGTCATTACCCGCAAGGGGGGCGATTTTAAAGCCACTCAGTTGTCTGGCGAAGTGGCCAGCCATGGCGGGACGAAACAGCGTGTGACCTTTGGCAAGCGTTTTGAAAATGGGGTCGATTTATTGCTCTCGGCATCTTTACTTGAGGCCAATGGTCAGGATCTCTATTTCCCCGCCTACGATACCCCGGCCAGCAATAATGGTATGGCGCAAGGCATAGACGACGAAAGTAGCAAGCGTCTATTTGCCAAGTTGTCGTATGAAGGGTTGACGGTCGAAGCAGCCTACGTTGATCGCAAGAAAACGGTGCCGACCAGCCCTTCGCCAAGCATGCTATTCAATGCGCCGTTTGCGACTCAGGATCAAAATGCCTTCCTGAACGCTATTTACGAGACCGATCTTAGTCTCAAATTGCACTCGGCAACGCGTTTCTATTATGGCTATTACAACTACGACAGTTACCGCGAGTTCGCTGATTATAGCGATGGGGAAAAATACGGGCGTCGCCAGTACCAGGCGAAATGGTGGGGGCTGGATCAGAAATTTGTAGGCAACTGGTTTGCCAGGCACTCGATTCTGTTTGGTGTCGAATTTCGCAATGATTATCGCCAGAATTTCCACTTATCCTATTTTTCACCAAGTTACAGCCTGGTTCGCGATCCGCAGGAGTCCTATTCGCGGACAACCACCAGCTTTTACATTACTGACGAATATCTCTTCAACGAGCAATGGCGCATCAATGTCGGGGCGCGTTACGACAATGCCAGCGATCTGGCCGGTAATGTTAGTCCGCGTCTGGCGCTGATTTATCAGCCGGATTTCAAGACGATATTGAAGGCTTCCTACAGTGAAGCTTTCCGGATGCCAAATGCCGATGAGCGCGCAATTTACGGTACGGCAGCCTTGCCTGAGTATGTTGCGGCCAAGGAACTGGTCTTGCAGCACGACTTTACGCAGCGCCTGCGCTTCATCGGGTCGCTATATGACTACCAGCGCAGCAGTCAGAAAGTGTATGACGATGCATTGGGCGATTACGCATGGAATGGCTCCAGCGAGACGCGTGGCCTTGAACTGGAACTGGAGGGCTCCTGGAGTAATGGCGTGCGTGCGCGGACCAGCGTTGCCTTTCAGGATGCACATGATGCGACTGGCGCCGATCTGGCGAATTCACCGGACCTGCTTGGTAAGTTGAATCTCAGCTTTCCCTTGCCTGGCAATGCGCTCAGAACCGGTTTCGAGGCGCAGTACATCGGCCCGCGTCTGACTTTGGACCGGCGGGAGATCGGCAGCGAAACCCTGGCCAATCTGACCTTCTCCAGCGAACGCAAGTGGTACGGGGTGTCTGCCTCATTCAGCATCCGAAATCTGTTTGATCGGGAATACGAAGCGGTTTCACCTTTTGCCTGGCGTCCAGGCAGTGGCTATCCACAGGATACGCTGCGCATGGATGGCCGAACCTACTGGTTCCAGCTCAATTACGACCTCTGAGCCAGACGCCATGCGATCCCTTTTCTTCCTGCTCTCGTTCTGGCTAAGTCTGGCGGCAAACGCCCAGACGACAGTTTCCGAGCATGAAATGAAGGCGGTATATCTCTTCAATCTGGCCATGCACACCGATTGGCCGGAGAACCTGCGGGCCAACTTCAATATCTGCCTCCTTGGTGATGAAGAGGTTGGATTGGCGATGAGGAAATATGATGAGCGGCGGATCAACGATCAGCGTGTCGTGATTGCCCGCTTGACTTCGATGACGCCGATTCGTCAGTGTCAGGTTCTATATGTCGGAGCCAACGAAATCGTCAATCTGCCCAAAATGCTCAAAATTTTGGAGGATCTTCCGGTGTTGACCGTAACAGATGCACCCAATGTCAAATCGGTGAGCATGTTGCTGGCGCTGGAAAACAACCGTATGGTTTTCGACCTGAATCTCGAACAGTGTCAGCGTGTGAACCTGAAACCTCAGGCCAAACT
>CAXYZX010000127.1:0-7687 GCA_964293845.1 uncultured Dechloromonas sp. | reverse complement strand
CCGACAAGAACTGCTTTGGCGGGAATCTCTACAGGCTCTGGCAAATCGACACGACAGAAAACGATCCCGGTATTCGGGGCGGCAGGACGCAGGGCCATATTGACCTTGACGCCACCATGCAAGCCGACACCTGAGGCGCGGATGACTGTCTTTAATGTGCGCTGCTTCAGCATGTAAGTGATTGAAATTATTGGGAGGCGGCGCATTGTAACACAAGGCGCCGCCAACCTTTTTTCAGAGAGGTTATTCCCGGATCAATCCGCCTGTTTACGCAGGAAAGCCGGAATGTCATAACGATCGACGCCGCTGTTGGCCAGGGCTTCCACCGTTACATTACGCTGACTGCTACCACGACCACGAAGCACCGCTGGTACATCAAGATGCGAGTAATCAGGGGTCGAGCCATAAGCTACGGCATCGTGCGTTCCCGTTGCCTGCAATACCGGTGTATTGATGACCTCAAAAGTCTGACGCTTGGCAGCAACCTGGCCAAGGCCGGTAGCAACCACGGTGACGCGCAAGGAATCACCCATCAATTCGTCGTAGACCGCACCAAAGATGATGTGTGCGTCCTCGGCAGCAAAGGCCTTGACGGTATTCATCACTTCGTTGACTTCCTTCATCTTGAGGCCACCCTTGGCGGCAGTGATATTCACCAGCACGCCTTTGGCGCCAGAAAGATTGACCCCTTCTAGTAGCGGCGAAGCCACGGCCTGCTCGGCAGCAATACGAGCGCGATCGACACCGGCGGCAGCAGAAGAGCCCATCATGGCGCGCCCCATTTCACCCATCACGGTCCGGACGTCTTCAAAGTCGACGTTGACCAGACCCGGATAAGTAATGATTTCGGCAATACCACCGACGGCGTTTTTCAGCACATCGTCAGCCGCCTTGAAGCAATCGTCGACATCGGCGTCGTCACCCATGACTTCCATCAGCTTGTCGTTAAGGATAACGATCAGCGAATCGACGTGCTTGGAGAATTCAGCGATACCGGCTTCGGCGGACTTCATCCGCTTGTTACCTTCAAAGCTGAACGGCTTGGTGACCACGCCAACGGTCAGGATTCCCATTTCGCGGGCAATCTCAGCAACGACCGGGGCCGCGCCGGTACCCGTACCACCACCCATGCCGGCGGTGATGAAGGCCATATGCGCGCCTTCCAGGCTGGCGCGAATTTCGTCGCGGTGCGCCATGGCGGCTTCCTGGCCTTTTTCCGGCTTCGCACCTGCACCAAGGCCGGTCTTGCCGAGTGACAGTTTGCGCGACGCCGCATTGCGGCTGAGCGCCTGGGCATCGGTGTTGGCGGCGATAAATTCAACGCCGTTAACCCCTTCGTGAATCATGTGCTCAATGGCGTTGCCACCTGCACCACCCACACCGAACACCTTGATGATGGTGCCGGACTCTTCCTCTTTCTCAATAATCTCGAACATGACTACCTCCTCTGAAAAAACCGTTCAAAAACAAATCAAAAATTCTTGGCAAACCAGGATTTCATGCCGTCGAAGACATCCTTGGCGCTCTGCTTTTCCTTGATCTTCTGGCCACGCTTACGCTGTGCCTGTGCTTCTATCAGCAGACCGAAAGCAGTAGAAAACCGCGGGCTTTGCACGACATCCGCCAGACTGCCGGTGTATTTTGGATTGCCCAGACGAACTGGCATGTGGAAGATTTCCTCGCCCAGTTCGACCATACCCGGCATGACGCTGGCACCACCGGTGAGAACAATGCCGGAAGACAAAACCTCCTCGAAACCGGCACGGCGCAACTCATGCTGGATTAATTCGTAAAGCTCTTCGACGCGCGGCTGAATGACGTCAGCCAGCGCACGCCGACTCAATTTGCGGCTCGGACGGTCGTCGACCCCGGCAACCTCCATGTTTTCAGCGGCATCAGCCAGTTGTGACAAGGCACAACCGTATTTACACTTGATATCCTCGGCTTCGCGGGTCGGCGTACGCAGCGCCATGGCGATGTCGTTAGTAACCTGATCACCGGCAATTGGAATCACCGAGGTGTAACGGATGGCCCCTTGGGTCCACACCGCGATGTCAGTCGTGCCACCACCGATATCGATCAGGCAGACACCGAGATCCTTCTCGTCCTCGGAGAGCACGGCATAGCTCGATGCCAGCGGCTGCAACACCAGATCATTGACCTCCAGACCACAACGACGGACACACTTGACAATGTTCTGGGCCGCCGACACGGCACCGGTGACGATGTGCGTTTTCACTTCCAGACGCATGCCGCTCATGCCGATCGGCTCGCGGATACCGTCCTGACCGTCGATGACGAATTCCTGGGTGAGGATGTGCAGGATTTCCTGGTCCGCCGGAATCGGCATTGCCTTGGCAGTCTCGATGACACGCTCAACATCGGTCGGCGTGACCTCTTTATCCTTGATCGCCACCATGCCGTTGGAGTTGAAACTCTTGATATGACTGCCGGCAATGCCCGTGTAGACATCCTTCACTTTGCAGTCGGCCATCAACTCAACCTCTTGCACAACGCGGCTGATGGTGTGCACCGTCTCTTCGATGTTGACCACGACACCTTTTTTCAGGCCGCGCGAATCCTGCGACCCCATGCCGATGATATTCAAGTGGCCTTCCTGGTTGATCTCGGCGACTAGGGCGACAATTTTCGACGTCCCAATATCCAGCCCGACCACCAGATCCTTATTCTCCCTGCTCATAGCTCTACTTCCCCTTCACTTCGCTCGCGACACGAATCGCGAAGCCATTCGGATAACGCAAATCCACCACTGACGGACGCACCGCACGGTTTGCGATAACCTCCGGATAAATTTCTATAAAGCGCCGCAGACGAACACCCACTGGCGATTTCGGCTGCTCGCGCCCCAGATCCACCAACATGCCGTGCTCCAGGCGTAGCTGCCAAGCCAGGCGGGGAGAGAGGATCAACTGCACCGGCCGTTCGCCCACTGCCTTGAAACTGCCAACCAACTCGCTGTAGCGCTTCAGCACCTCCGGCGCAGTGCCCGCCGGGCCGAACAGGAGAGGTAGTGCAGCCAGTTCCTGATCGACCAGCGTCGCAGCAAAAACCTCGCCAAAGCTGTTGACCAACTCGCCACGCCCTTCGCCCCAGCGCGCTGTCGGACGATGCTCCTCGACCTTGACTTCGAGCCGGGCCGGCCAAATCCGCCGTACTTCCACCTTGCGTACCCAAGGCAGTTTCTCCAGCGCACCGCGTACCGCCTCCAGATTCAGGCTGAAGAAATTCCCCTTCAAGGCTGCTGGCAGGATTTGCTCGACCTCCAGTCGGCGCGTATGCGGCAGCGACTCGGCAAAAACCACCTGACGTACCGGTAACGAAGGCACGCGTAACGCCCAAACCACCGATGCAGCCAGCAACGCGGCGCCCGCTAGCAAAATCAGCAGATCGGCGAGTGCATTTAGCAGGTGCGGTTTGTTCCACATTCATTGCCTCAGTCGTTGGCAGCCAGTTCGAGGACACGACGAACCAGAGTCGGGTAGTCCATACCGCTGACCCGTGCAGCCATCGGAACCAGCGAATGGTCCGTCATGCCGGGCGCGGTATTCACTTCAAGGAAATAGTGATTGCCGTCCTCGTCCATCAGAAAATCAACTCGCCCCCAGCCACGCCCACCAAGAATACGAAAAGCTTCCAGAGCCCCCTTACGGATCTCCATCTCCTTGGCTTCACTCAAGCCGCAGGGGCAGAGGTAACGCGTGTCATCACGGTTGTATTTGGCTTCGTAGTCGTACCAGTCAGTAGCCGGCTCGATCTTGATAATTGGCAAAGCGACCATATCAGCCCCATTACCGATGATGCCAACCGTATATTCACCGCCCATGATCCCCTTTTCGGCAATCACCAGCGGGTCGTATTTGGCTGCCTCAGCGTAGGCCAGATGCAACGTGTCGCGCTCCTTGACCTTACTGATACCAATCGACGAACCTTCGTGCGCCGGCTTGACGAAAATCGGCAGACCAAGCTCCTCTTCAATGTCGGCAAAATCCGAATCAGCAGTCAGCAAGGCATATTCCGGCACCGGCAAGCCGGCTGCCTGCCACAATAATTTGGTGCGGAATTTGTCCATACCGAGGGCAGAAGCCATCACGCCAGAACCGGTATAGGGAATGTGCATCAGTTCCAGCACGCCTTGTATCGTGCCGTCCTCGCCGTGACGCCCGTGCAATGCGACAAAGGCGCGGTCGTAACCTTTGAGCGCGTCAAGCGGCTGCTCGGCCGGATCAAAAGGATGGGCGTCGATGCCCTGCCCAAGCAGTGCGGCAAGAACGCGTGAACCGCTGTTGAGAGACACCTCACGCTCGGCAGATGAACCACCGAAGAGAACTGCGACTTTACCGAAACTGCTCATTTGAACTCCACCACCTTACCCGGGACGGCACCGATCGAACCGGCCCCCATGCACAACACCACGTCGCCATCACGGGCAACATCCATAATCGTTTGCGGCATCGCCGCGATATCTTCAACAAACAGCGGCTCGACTTTTCCGATCACACGCAGGGCGCGGGCCAGCGAGCGGCCATCAGCAGCAACAATCGGTGCTTCACCGGCGGCATAAATTTCTGACAGCAAAAGCGCGTCGACCGTGGATAACACTTTGACGAAGTCTTCGAAACAATCACGGGTCCGCGTGTAACGGTGTGGCTGGAAGGCCAACACCAAGCGCCGACCGGGGAAAGCGCCACGCGCGGCAGCCAGCGTCGCCGCCATCTCGACCGGGTGATGGCCGTAGTCATCGACCAGCGTAAAGCTGCCACCGGCCGGTAGAGCCACTTCGCCATAGCGCTGGAAGCGGCGGCCGACACCTTTGAACTCAGCCAGAGCCTTGACGATGGCCGCATCGGAAACCTGCACTTCGGTTGCCACGGCAATCGCCGCCAAGGCATTCAGCACATTGTGCAAACCCGGCGTATTGAGCGTGATTGCCAGGCGTGAAACCGAGCCATTGACCCGTACACAGTCGAAACGCATCTGGCCGTTGTCAGCCACGATGTTATCGGCGTAGAAATTGCAATTTGGCGACAAACCGTAGGTGACGATCTGCTTGGAGACCTGCGGCATGATGGCGCGCACGTTGGGGTCATCGCCGCAGAGGACGGCTACACCGTAGAACGGCAGACGACTGAGAAAATCGACGAATGCCCCCTTGAGACGCTCGAAGTCGTGGCCGTAGGTTTCCATGTGATCAGCATCGATGTTGGTGATCACTGAAATGACTGGCGACAGGAACAAAAAGGAAGCATCGGACTCGTCAGCCTCGGCGACGATGAAATCGCCGCTACCGAGGCGCGCATTGGCTCCAGCCGCATTCAGCCGACCGCCAATGACAAAAGTCGGGTCAATGCCACCCTCGGCGAGAATACTGGCCACCAGGCTGGTCGTCGTCGTTTTGCCGTGTGTGCCGGCGATGGCGATGCCCCGCTTGAGGCGCATCAGTTCGGCCAGCATCTGGGCACGCGGAACAATCGGAACATGGCGTTCGCGGGCGGCAACGACTTCCGGATTGTCCGCCTTGACTGCGGTCGACACGACCACCGCATCTGCTCCAGCAGAATTCTCGGCGGCGTGACCAATCATCACGCGCACACCCTCGCCTTCAAGACGGCGCGTTGTGGCACTAGCAGCGATATCCGAGCCACTGACCGAGTAGCCCAGGTGGGCAAGCACTTCGGCAATGCCGCTCATGCCCGAACCACCGACGCCAACGAAGTGGATGTGTTTTACCTTGTGTTTCATTTTGCACTCTCCGCGCAGATGTTCGCCACTTCTTCGGTGGCATCGGGCTTGGCCAGGCTGCGGGCCTTTTCGGCCATTTCCAGCAACTGGCTGCGGCTGTAATTCCGGATCAAGGCAATTGCCTCAGCGGTCAATTCATTTTGCGGCAGCAGGAAAGCCCCCCCAACATTGACCAAAAATCGGGCATTCCCGCTCTGGTGGTCATCCACTGCATGCGGGAACGGCACCAGAATGCTGGCGACACCGGCGGCGGCCAACTCTGCCACGGTCAACGCGCCGGAACGGCAAATAACCAGATCTGCCCATTCATAGGCTCCGGCCATGTCTTCAATAAAAGAAACGCAATGGGCCTGGACGCCGACTGCGGCGTAATTGGCCTTGAGCGCTTCAATATGCTTTTCGCCGGCCTGATGAACAATTTGTGGCTGCTCGTTCTCGCCGAGCAAGGCCATGCCCTGCGGCACCATTTCGTTCAACACCTGAGCCCCAAGGCTGCCGCCAATCACCAGCAAGCGCAAGGCACCGCTACGTTCGGCAAAGCGTTCCGCCGGTGGCGCAATTCTGGCGATTTCCGGACGTACCGGATTACCGGCCCAAACACCTTTTTTCAGTACCTCTGGGAAACCGGTCACAATTTTGTCGGCGACGCCAGCCAGCACACGATTGGCTAATCCGGCCACCGAATTTTGCTCATGCACCACCAGCGGCTTACCGAACAAGGAAGCCATCATGCCACCCGGGAAAGTAATGTATCCGCCCATGCCCAGCACCACATTGGGCTGCACATCACGGATAGCCTTCTGCGCCTGCCAGAAGCCTTTGAGCAAATTGAGCGGCAACAACAATTTGCGCAGCAGGCCTTTGCCGCGCAGTGCAGCGAACTTAACCCAGACCATTTCAAAACCGTGCTGCGGCACCAGACGTGCTTCCATACCATCCGGATTGCCCAGCCAAACCACACGCCAGCCGCGTTCGCGCATTTTTTCGGCTACCGCCAGGGCAGGGAAAATGTGGCCGCCGGTACCGCCCGCCATGACCAGAATAGTGCGATTCACAGCTGGCCCCCGCGCATCAATTGGCGATTTTCCCAATCGACGCGAAGAAGAATGGCTAGCGCAACGCAGTTGGCAAAAATACCTGAGCCACCGAAACTCATCAAAGGCAGGGTCAAACCCTTGGTTGGCAGCAAGCCCATATTCACACCGATATTGATGAAGGATTGCACGCCAATCCAGACGCCAATGCCCATGGCGACCAGTGCCGGGTAAAGTCGATCCAGCTGCACACATTGCCGACCAATAGCAAAGGCGCGCTGGACGACCAGGGCAAATAAGGCAATCACCGCCAGCACGCCAAAGAACCCAAGCTCTTCGGCGATCACTGCCATCAGGAAGTCGGTATGAGCTTCCGGCAGATAAAACAGTTTTTCGACACTGGCTCCAAGCCCGACACCGAACAACTCGCCGCGCCCGAAAGCGATTAGTGAATGGGATAACTGATAGCCCCGGCCAAAGGCATCAGCCCACGGGTCCATGAAACCAAAAACCCGGTCGCGTCGATAGGGAGAGACGATGATCATGACGGCAAAGGCGATCAGCAGGCCGACGATCAGCAGGGCAAAGAGGCGCGCCTTGAGGCCACCGAGAAAAAGGATAGCCATGGCAATCGAGATGATGACAACCAAGGCGCCAAAGTCCGGCTCCTTGAGCAACAGCATCCCGACAATCGCCATGGCACCAAACATGGGCAGGAAAGCCTGCTTCAGATCGTGCATGACGTTGATTTTGCGCACCGTGTAGTCAGCGGCGTAGAGCACGGCAAATAACTTCATCAGCTCGGATGGTTGCAAATTGGCAAAGCCGAGTGGCAACCAGCGGCGGGCGCCATTGACATCCTTGCCGACACCAGGAATCAGGACCAGCGCGAG
>CAXYZX010000126.1:0-7782 GCA_964293845.1 uncultured Dechloromonas sp. | reverse complement strand
ATGGTCGGGCATTCCGTGTAGCAAAGGCAACAATCCCAAACTGGTGCAGCCGGGAAGCCGCGCCAGCTGGTGATGTCATAACGGGCGTGGAATTTGCTGTGAGGGGGTGTACCCCACTTCAGAGCAAACAAAATGACACCAGAACTGCGTGAAAAACTGCTGGCCGGCCTCAAGGATGGCAGCATCGTTCCTTATCTCGGCGCCGGCGTGCTCGCCGATGTGACGAATGTTGCAACCGGCGAGCCGATTCCGGCTGATAGCGATTCACTGATCATCGCCATGAATGGCGGCAAGCCGATGGCGCCCAAGCTGATGTACGAGTTTGCGCGGGCGGCGATGAATATCGAACTCAAGCGTGGCCGCAGCGCCGTCACCAAGTTCCTGACCCGCACCTATGGTGAAACGGTGTGGACGCGTGGTGCGGTCCACGACTGGCTGAAGGCGATTTCCCCGCATTACGTGATCGATGTGAACCGCGACACGCAACTGCAGGACTCCTACGCCGAGGTGCCGCACAACCTGATTGTTGGTATTGCCCGCATAGGCGGCACCGATTTCCGCTACAAGCTGTATTTCTGGGATGGCGTGGCCTACCAGAAGAGCGCAGCCATCAACCCGGCCTTGCCCATCCTCTTCAAGCCGATGGGCACGCCGAAACCGGAGGCCAACTACATTGCCTCTGATGCCGACTACGTCGATTTCATCACCGAACTGATGGGTGGCTTTTCGATCCCGCCGGAGGTCAAGGAACTGCGCAAGGGCAAGCAATACCTGTTCATGGGCCTGCGCCTCAACCGCGACACCGAACGCATGGTGATGTCCGACATGATCTATTCCGCGGCCGAACCTGCCGGCTGGGCCTTGATCCAAAACCCGACTGACAAGGAACGCCGTTTCTGCAAAAAGCAGGGCTTGGAACTGATCGAAGCTGATGTCTTCGATCTGATCGGCGCTGCCATCGCTGCCTGAACCCATTAAAACCATTAAGGAAGACGCATGTTTCCCACTAGTTACGAACCTCTTTTCTTCAACTCTAATTTCACCGAAGCCGCCAGCACAGCTGGCCTGGTCGCCTATCGCGGCGAACTGATCCTGCAGGAAGGCGAAGTGGCCGATGCTCAGGGCCGGCGCAAACCGCCGACCGAAGTGCTCAAGCAGGCGATTCTGCTCGGCGATGTCGACGGCCTGAAATTGATTTCCGGTTCCCTCGACGAGCTACAGCAGTTCCAGTTCGTTCTGGAAACGGCGGGGGCCGACTTCAATAGCGGGACGATTGCCGTCTTTTTCACGGTCAATATCCCCAAGCCCTTCGTTGCTGCGGTCAACGGTGCCAAACTGGTATTTATTCCTTTGGTGCAAGGCATGGTGTGGACCGAGCTGAGCGATCTGGTGGCGCTGGACAAGGGCGACTTCAAGGGCCAGAGCGCTGCCGACAAGGTGGTCACGGTGTACAACGCACTCAAGACGCACAAGTTCAAGCATCCGGAACTCAGCGTCGACGAAGCCATGCAAACCACCAACAACGCCAAGCGCGAAACACACGGGGCGATCTGATGCCCTGGGACGAATCCCGTCATGCGCTGGGTGTGCCGGAAATGGATGGCACCCACCGGGAGTTCGTCGCCCTCGCGGATGCCTTGCTGCTGGCATCCGACGAGGAGTTTCCGGAACTCTTCCTGAGTTTGCAGGACCATACGCGGCGTCATTTCGAGCACGAAGGCAAGCTGATGAAGCAATGCCGCTTTCCGGCCATTGGTGAGCACAACAGCGAGCATTTGCGGGTGCTGGGCGAGCTGGCACATTTCGCCCGCGGCGTCAGTGCCGGCCGGCTCGGCTTGGCGAGAACTTACGTCAAGGCATTGCCCGAGTGGTTTGCCACCCATCTGGCAACAATGGATGCGGCGCTCGCCGGGTGCTTGAAGCGAGTCTGACGACGTGCAGCGGATTATTCCGAAGATCGCGGTCTGCCCCAGTCATGCGCTGGCGGAGGGGCAGTGTCGCAAACTGAAAATGCTTTTCGAGGGGCGTGAGGACGAGTGTCTGTTGCTGCGTTTTGAAGGCAAGGTTTACGCCTACATCAATCGCTGTGTGCACATGCCGCGCCGCCTCGACTGCGAGCAAAAAAAGTTTTTGACGATAGCGGCCGTTACCTGCGCTGCTCCATGCACGGCATTGTCTACACGCCGGAAACCGGCACTTCGGTCAGCGCCATGTGCGAAGGCGAGCAACTGCGGGCGCTTGATGTTTACGAGGAAGACGGGGAGGTCGGGTTTGTCGACTTCCGGGTAACTACGGTGAGTTGCTGAGCCGTTCTTCGTGCGAGCGTCGCGTTCAATAACCTCGAGTCTTCGTCCGAGTACGCCGCCGGTGGCGTTGATTTTATTGACGGCTAGATGAAGTAATTACGCATATTGAGGCGTTAATTATTGTTTGGTTTTAGCGCAGAAGCGGCAAAAAATTAGGCCAAAAGTAAGTGTTAAGTTTGCGCCGGCATTTTGCCGTGTCTAGGCTACGTAGGTGGTTGTATATTTGCGACGTCAAATTGCATATTATCCAGACGTGACCCAACACCTTCCAACGATTTCCATTCTCCTTGCTGATGATTGCGCAACTTTGAGTGCCGTCCTGCGTTCAATTCTCAGGAAAGCTGGTTACTCGGTGGTTGGCGTAGCGCCGGATGGTAGGACGGCGCTTAAAATGATCGACCAACTGCGCCCAGATGTCGTTTCGCTCGATCTGCAAATGCCGATTATGTCGGGGTTAGAGGTTTTGCAAGCACTCCATGATTCACCGCGCAGCACGGTTGCCGTCGTGGTCAGTGCAGATACCGACAAGGAGATCGTTCGTCAATCCATTGCTCTTGGCGCGCATGGATATATCACCAAACCTTTTAATGAAGAACGCGTTTTATCTGTTTTTGGTCAAGTTGCTGCAATCATTAACCGCCGCCACACCGGTGCGGGCGCTTTGGCAGGAACCCAATCGGCAAAGCGCGCCATCATTATCGATAACAGTGCAGAGGATCGCAGCCAACTCAAACTCATCCTTGAAAGCGGTGGCTACATCATTGCCGATCAGGCAGAAGGTGGCATGGCTGGACTTATCGCTGTGGAAAAGGCGCTCCCCGATTTTGTCTGTCACGCCGTTGATCTTTCAGAAATTGACGGACTGCAAGTCCTAGCCTGCTTACATGCGGCGCACCCTGATTTGCCGATCATAATCGTCTCCAAACACAACGACAGCGAAACCATAACTAGCGCACTTAGAGGTGGGGTCAAAGGCTACATTCTCAAGCCACTCAACCCCGAACGGGTTCTATCGGCTATTGGCAACGCCTTGTCCAAAATTTGAACGTTTTAATCCACCACAGTGGAGATTACGCGAGTGATAGCAAAGATTATTTGTCGTTACCTAAATTGTCGAAAATTGCTGGTCTGATTGCACAATAGATGCGTCGAAGCCTGATAAAGACACTCTGGAGAGAAGAAGGCAAATGTCATTTAAAAAAAATTATCCGTTAGCAAACGAACCGAGCTGTCGTACCGTAACGCAAGAAAGCACGCCGCACCAAGCCGTTAGCTTGACCAAAAGTGACGACAACTGGCAATTGCTTGATGAGGTATTGCAAGGCAGTCCGGTTGCCACTTTCGTTATCGACACCAACTTCAAGGTCACCCATTGGAACCGGGCCTGCGAATATGTCACGGGAGTCAGTGCCACCAACATGGTCGGCAGTACAGAGCAGTGGAAGGGTTTTTACCCGGCACCGCGCCCTGTCTTGGCTGACCTGATTATTGCTGGTGAAATCGAGAAAGCAATGGCACGCTATGAAGCAGGGCATTGCCGTCGTTCGCCACTCATTGAGGGGGCCTACGAAGCAGAAGGCTATTTCCCCCATGCCTGTGGTGATGGACGCTGGCTCTACTTCACCGCCGCGCCGATCCGCAACAGCTCGGGCGAAATCGTTGCCGCTATCGAAACGCTGCAAGACATTACCGCGCGCAAGCTTGCCGAACAGGCACTGCAGGAGCAGTTCAACAATCTGGAAAAAGTGGTCGATCAACGCACCGCCGAGTTGCGCCAGCGTAACGACGAATTGCTTGAATTAAATGAGGTGCGCAGTCAGCTTGAAGAGCGTGTCACCTTTGCCAGCACGACAGCAATGACCGCCATGAGCAGCATGGGTGAAATGGGTGTTCTGTTGCAGGCGCTGCAAAATTTCAACAACTGCCACAGTCCGCAAGAAATTGCCGAATCGATCATCAACAGTCTGGCCAATTTCTACATGAGCGGCGTGGTGCAGATTCGTATAGCCGATGACAAAATTGAAGTGGGGAGTGCCGGCAAGGCATCATCGCATGACTCCGCAGTCTTCGCCCGGCTGGTCGACATGGGGCGCATCGTGCATTTTCACAGCCGGATGATCATCAATTACCCCGATGTGTCGCTACTCATTCACGACATCCCCAAAGACGACGATGAGAAAGTTGGCCGCATCCGCGACAATCTGGCAATCTTGGTCGAAGCAGCCAATGTGCGTCTGACGGCCATCTTGGCGAATGTTGATATGCAACGTCAGCAAGCCATTATTGATAGCACTATGCAGCAGTTGAGCACAGTCCTTAGCAATGTCGAAAAGAAACAACATGACTCACTTGCGGCGAGCAACTACGCGATCCACAACATGGTGCGCAATCTGGAAAAGCTTTTCGTACACCTGGGCCTGACGCAAACTCAGGAAGAGGAATTGCTCGCCCTGATCGACGCCAGTATTGGTGAATTTTCACAAGCACAGTCCGGGCAGCTCAGTTTTCAGGCAGAGTTGTCGGAAATCACCGGCAAGCTGGGGGGCTTTTTACAACATAAATAGACTGAACAATGAATGCCGCAAGTTCTATTTTAGTAGTGCGATGTATAACCGGTCGTTTGGTTCTGGTGATTTTCTAAGGCCTAAATGATCGTGCTTGGCCGGCTTCTGCCTGATGGCAATTGCATTGTCAGTTTGTCGTTCAGGCAGAGAGTATTCATCGTCCAAATCAGATCATTTTCATCAGTCTGCCGTCAGCTTTTCAAGCAGCAAGGGCTTGATTTGTGCCAGCCAGGTCTCGATCCGTTCGTCGGTGAACATGCCTTGCGTGCGCTGGTCGATGATTAGCCCGAGAAAGCGGCCACCGACTTCGGCGGCGGATTGGTCGTAGGTATAGCCATCGGTAGGCCAGTCGCCGACGATTTCGGCACCCCAGCCCTTGAATTTTTCGACCAGCGCGAACAGTGAGCTGGCGAAGCGGTCGGCGTAGCGCTCCTGTGCGCCCAGACCGAAAAAGGCGATGCGCTTGCCGGAGAAATCCGGGTTGGCCGGCAGCAGTGCAAGGAACTCTTCCCAGTTTGGCTCAAAGCAGCCGGATGAGGCGCCCTTGCCGGGAATTTCGCCGATGCCGTAGCTCGGTGTGCCGAGGATCAGCGCGTCGTACTTGAGCATATCTTCCGGCGTGATGCGATTGACGTTGACTGGCTTGTCACAAAGGTCATCGCCGAGTTTTTTCTGCATTTTCTTGGCGATTAGCCGTGTGGTGCCGGTTTCGGTACCAAAAAACATCCCGATTTTATTCATGGTCATTCCTGTCTGGATTTTATGGATGAAGGGAGAAAGGATTTGCGGCAGACTTGGCACGCCAGTTGCAAACGATGGGTAAACCAAGCTGCCGACGTCGACTTTGCGACACGCCGGAAAACACCACCTCAATCCCAACGGAGTTCGCCATGCCTGCCACTACAATCGATTGCAAAGGCCAGATCGTCGCCATGAGTGACCGGGTTCGCGTCCTCGAAATCACTCCGGATCGCGATCTCGACGAGGAGGATCTCGATATGTTCATGGGCATGGTGGGGGCTGTTTGTGACATCGAACGAATCGATGCCGACGGTGCCGCCTGGGTGGCGCTGTGGTGGAATGGCGACGAGGGTACGGTGCTGACCCAGATTGGCCTGGCACCGTGGCAGATGGAGAAGGTGGCGGCCTGAGCCGCCGGCTGACTCATTCGTCGATTTCCGCTGCGCTGTAGTTCTTCAGCCGCTTTTCGGCAGCGACGCCAAGCGCTTTCAGCAGCCACGGTGGTGGCGATTCGACCATCGCCGTCTGGAAGGGCTTGAGGATTTCCAGCGCCGGCCCGCCATCGGGAATCTTGATCGGGTAGACGTCAGCGCGGATCACCTTGGCCGCCGCCGGGCCGCCGATGGAAACCACGTAGCAGACGTGACAATCGCCGATCAGCCGGGCGCGCCAGAGGTTTTTGTCTTCGGCAAACTCGGCGTCCATGGTGTCGCGGATATCGACCAGGCGGATTTCGCTCGGCGATACCTGATAAACCAGAAAGCGCAGGCAGGAACCAAAGTGTCCGGAGAGCGTATCGCCCTTGTCGGAAGCGATGGCGACGCGTACCGAACCGGGCATCTCGCCATCTTCGTAAGTCGCGATTTTGGGCAATGTTTCATCGCCCTGGGTTTCGCCCCACAGAATGCGCACCGCCAGCTTCATGGCTTCGAGGCCGATGCCGATATCCTCGCCGTCCTCCTCGCCATCGGCGCTGGCAAAGCCGGTCTTGAGCATGGTGACCGTCACCTGACGCAGGTTTTCTTCGTCGATCGCTTCACCAAGGCGGCGTTGCAACTGTTCGATCAGGGCGGGCAAGGTGACCTTGGGTAATGCTCTTGCAGCCAGCGCGATGCGTAAGGCCGCTTCGCGCGTGACCGGTGGCTTTCTGGCTTCTTCCATGGTTTTCTCCGTGATGGTTTGGGGTTGGGGTAAGAGAATCAAATCACTCATTTTCAAACCCAACTCCCCCCAGCCCCCTATGTCAGGGGGAGCAGACCTCTCCCTCCCCTGACAAGGGGAGGGCCGGGGAGGGGTTGGGTGTTGTGTTTTTCCAATTCCCTTGCAGAGATGGTGCCAGCCGGCGAAGATTGGCTAACTGTCTGATTTGACGCGGGCATGGGCCTTGCTGAAGTCAGGTCAACTCCAAGGAAACCTCCTCATCGTGTCGGATACCTCACAAGAAGTTGTACGTGCCTACCATGCGCGGACCAAGCATCGCTTTGACGCCTACGCCGAAGGCCCCGGCCAACTTGACTGGGATGAGCAGCCGGCGGCTTTTCGCCACTATTCCGGTGCCCCGCTGCTCGAATTACCGCTGGCGGCCGACCGTTTTGAACGTTGTTACGGTCAACTGGCAATATCGCCAGATAATTTGCCTGCACCGGACCTGAATAGACTGGGGGCACTGCTCGAACTCGCCTTTGGTCTTTCCGCCTGGAAAAGCTGGGGACCGAACCGCTGGGCGCTGCGTTGCAATCCGTCCTCCGGCAACCTGCACCCAGTTGAAGCCTATGTGCTGGCTGGCCACTTTCCTGGTCTAGGCGATGGCCTGCATCATTACGATCCGGAAAATCACGCCCTTGAAGGCCGAGCATTGGTCGGCCCGGAAACCGGGGCGCCGTGGCTGGCGGTTGGCCTGTCCAGCATCATGTGGCGCGAAGCCTGGAAATATGGTGAACGTGCCTTTCGCTATTGCCAACTTGATGTCGGTCATGCTGTGGGTGCCTTGGCCTACGCCGCCGCCTTGCTTGGTTGGGAAGTTGTACCCATCGCCATTGACGGTCAGGCGCTACGCCATTGCCTTGGGCTGGATCGGCCGGACGATTTTCCGCCGTCACGCTTTGCTTTCACCGAAGTCGAAGAGCCGGAAATTCTGCTCGCCTTGCGCGGCCCCGGTCTGAGTTCGCCTC
>CAXYZX010000125.1:0-8160 GCA_964293845.1 uncultured Dechloromonas sp. | reverse complement strand
ACGAACAAACCGAAATCGTCCGCCGCGTCGAAATCCTCTTCGCCTTCGCCGACCGCCTCGAAGCCCGTCTCGCCACCGCCCGCCGGCAGGTCGGCCAATTGACGCCAGCCCTGCTCGCCAAGGCGTTTCGCGGCGAACTGGTGGCGCAAGACCCGGCCGACGAGCCGGCGGCCGAATTGCTCCAGCGCCTCGCCGCCCAGCGTGCCGAGGCTCCGAAAGCCAAACGTGGCCGGGCCAAAGCCTGATTCCTTCAACTTATCCATCTTTCTAACATCATGAGCGCTCTCGACCAACTCGACTGGCAGGACACCCTGGACATCATCTGCCGCTCTTCCGCCCGCCAGATCCTTGAAGGCATTTCCTTCGCCGAATTTCGGCTTCGTATGGAGGGCATGGTGCCCCGCCTGCTGACCGTCGGCGGCATGCCGAAAAAGCAGCAGTCGCCGGAAATGCTGTGCAGCATCGCGACCCTGATGGCTTTGGAAATCTGGAATGCGACGCCGATCCCGGAAAACCGTTTCCGCCCGCGCAAGCAGGCCAGACCGGAGCGCAATGCGCCCTGTCTGTGCGGTTCGGGAAAAAAGTTCAAACAGTGCTGTGCTGCGGTCAACACGCCGGAACTGGGCATTTCCGAAGAATTGATGCTGACCCAGGTGCTGGATCTGATGCCGGCGAAGAAACTGGCTGAACTGCCGCTGCTCGAACTGCACCCCGAGTCTCTGGCACTGGTTGCCGGCCAATGGATCGATGAAGGCCAGCCGAAAAAGGCCGTGTCGCTGCTCGAAAAGCTGTTTGTCCATGTCGACCAACTCGATGGCCGGGCGGAACTGGCGGCGGATACGCTGCTCAACGCCTACCAGGAGATCAATGCGCCGCGCAAGAAACAGAAGTTCATCGACACCCTGAAAGCCGCGCCGGACAAGGCGTTGGCTTCAGCCGGCTGGCAGCGCCAGACGACCATGCATAGCGACCGCGGCGACTATGCCGATGCCTGGTCAGCCTTCCGCGAGGCACAACGGTTGACGCCGAACGAGCCGGCGCTTTCGCATCTGGAGGTGCTGGTGCTGGTTTCCGAAGGCCGCCGTGCCGAGGCGCAGGCGCGCGCCAAGTTCTGGGCGGCTCGCCTGAGCCGCGACCCCGAATATGACCACAGCGATCTGATCAGGCTGCTGCACGATCTGGCCGATGGCGGCGATGCCAGCCTGTTGCGCACCCTGCCGCTCGGCCGCGGCCCGCTGACCGACCTGGCCGAGATCGTCGCGCACTGGCCCGAGCCGGCATCTCATTACCAGTTGAGCGGCGGCGACGAACTGAACCCGAAAAAGGACTTGGCCAAACTCGAGCTGGACTGGATGGATCTGGTTGAGGAAGGTGATTTTGAAAGCGCCATTCTCTTTCTCGGCGAAGAGCCGCTGGCCGGCCAGTCCTTCAGGATTCTGCGCGATGTTTCGGAAATGGTCGGCGCCCTGCCGGAAAATCTGCCAGGCAGTGCCGATGCCCTTGGCCGGCAGGTGCTGGAGCGCGGCGAAGCTTTGCGCCGACTTGTTCTCGGCCGCCTCAAGGCGCTCAAGAAGGAGTTGCCTTGGGGTTTTCTCGACAACCGGCCGCTGCTGACGCTGGTCAGTTATTACATTCAGGAATTTGCCGAAACTCGCCCGGCGGAAACGCTGGACCTGATGCGCTGGAGTGTCAATATCGCCAACCCGACCGACAACATCGGGCTACGCCAGGATCTGATCCACACTTTGGTTGCTACCGGGCAGGCGGACGAGGCGATTGCCATCGCTGCCCGCTACCCGAATGATTTCGCTTCGACGGAATATGGCCGCGTGCTGGCACTTTTCGCCGGTGGCCGACTCGACGAAGCAGAAACGGCATTGAAACAGGCCGCCGAGAAATCGCCGAAAGTCTGGAAAATGCTGCACGCTGCCAACCCGAAAAGACCTGCCTCCAAGAATCCGGGCTATATCACCATCGGCGGCAACGACGAGGCTTACGAATACCGCCAGAACCACCTCGACCTATGGCGTTTGACGGGCGCGCTGAAGTGGGGGGCGGGGATCAAGCTACCGGTCAAACCCAAAGCCAAGCCCTCGCCTGACGAGCGCCTTGATTCACTTTTTTGAGCACTCCAATGTCACCATTTACCCCCCTTGGTCTTGAACTCCCGGTCATTCAGGCGCCGCTGGCCGGCGTTCAGGACAGCCGGCTGGCACTGGCGGTCTGCGCCGCAGGTGGCCTCGGTTCGCTGCCGGCGGCGATGCTTTCGCTCGACCAGTTGCACGCCGAACTGAGCGCGCTCAAGGCTGGCACCGACCGTCCATGGAACGTCAATTTCTTCGTCCACACGCCGCCAATGCCTGATCCGCTGCGCGAAACGGCGTGGCGGCAAACATTGGCGCCGTATTACCGCGAATTCGGTATCGACCCGGAGAACATTCCGGTTGGCGCCGGGCGCATGCCGTTCAGCCATGCGGCGGCTGATCTGGTCGAGGAATTCCGCCCGGCCGTGGTCAGCTTTCATTTCGGCCTGCCGGCGGATGATCTGCTGCAACGGGTTCGCGCCAGCGGCGCCAAGATCATTGCCTCGGCCACCACAGTCGACGAAGCGCGCTGGCTGGAAGCGCACGGCGTTGATGCGGTGATTGCGCAAGGGCTCGAAGCCGGCGGCCATCGCGGGCATTTTCTTTCTGACGATCTGAGCAAGCAGATGGGCACCTTTACGTTGCTGCCGCAGATTGTCGCCGCCGTGCGCTGCCCGGTGATCGCCGCCGGTGGCATTGTCGATGCCGCCAGCGCTGGCGCCGCGCGAGCTTTGGGCGCCGCCGCCATTCAGGCCGGCACGGTTTATATGCTGTGCCCGGAGGCGACAACGAGCGCCCTGCATCGCGCCGCGCTACAAGCGGCGGGTGCTGAACACACGGCGTTGACCAGCCTGTTCACTGGTCGCCCGGCACGCGGCATTGTCAATCGTCTGATGCGCGAACTGGGGCCGCTTAACCCGGCAGCACCGGTTTTTCCGCTGGCCACTGCCGCCATCGCGCCCTTGCGTGCCGCGGCTGAAAAACTCGGCAGCGGTGACTTTTCGCCGCTGTGGAGCGGCCAGAACACTAGCGCCTGCCGCACCGTGCCAGCCGCCGAGATTACGCGCGAGCTGGCACGCGGCTTTGTGCTGGCTGGCTGATCTGCGGGTTCAGATCACCGTCATCGCTGCAAGCTGGTGAAGGCCAAGGCAACCCCTCCCAGCCCCCCTTGTCAGGGGGGAGTAGGCTCAGCCACGCTATCGGCTCCTCCCCTGAAAAGGGGAGGCTGGGAGGGGTTGCCTTTTCAACAGTCAGACAACTTTCATCGCTTCAAGCGTCGCCACATCAATGATTTCAGCAATCCGATCGCCCAGCCCGGCGAGTACGCCAGCGTGCACCGTTGCGGCCGGAATTGTTTTTCCATCCGGCCCAGGCAGGTCGCGTGTGGCGCTGGCGTCGGCGACGATGCCGACCCGGTAGCCGCGATGGAAGGCTTCGCGGGCGGTTGAGTCCACGCAGTTGTGGGTCATGTAGCCGGCGATGATCAAGGTTTCGACGCCTCGGGTTTGCAGTTCATCAAGCAGGGTGGTACCGGTGAAGGCCGAGGGCTGCTGTTTGTGGATGACAAGCTCGCCATTGGCCGGCGCCAGCCCGGCGATGGATGCGGCACCGATTGAATCCGGGGCGAAGATCGGCGCTGTCGCCGGGGCACGATGCAGGACATGGATGACGGTGATGCCGGCTTGATCGGCCCAAGCGCGCAGTTGGCAGGCGGCTTTGCTGGCGGCTGGCTCGTCAGGCAGCGCCAGCGGGCCGCTGCGGTATTCGTTCTGGTAGTCGATGAGGACGACGGCGGTTTTGGCGGCATCCAGCGTGGCGCCAACACATAGGCTGGCGGGGATGCCGACGATCTGGCGCAAGGTACGGGGGTTCATGCTGTTTCTCCAATTAGTTGCTGGGCTTTGCGCGCCGCCTGCGTTTGCCCGTCATAACCCCAGCTATCGGCTGGCAGTTCGTGCAGGGCAACGTAGAGCGGTGCGTCCGATGGACCAAATGTTACGGTCAACAGCCTTTTTGCCGCAAAAATAAAGGCGGCCTTTTCAGCGGCACCATTGGTACCAGCGGTGATCAAGGCCAGCAGGCTGGCGCAGGTAGTAACGGCCTGCCCATTGGCCGAGCAGGCGCCTGCCGGCAACTGGCTGACGCTGACCACGGTAAGCGCCGCCTCTTTGTGCAGAATGCTGGCCATCAGCCGCGTCGTTTCCTGCTGCAATTGCTGAATGGTGGCTGGCGCGGCTTGCGGGCCGGTAAGGGTGATCTGGATTAAAGGCATGGTGTGCTCCGCTTGAGGTGACACCTGCATCATTTCATTTGGCGTTTATAGATACAATCTATCAATCTGATAACAGTTTGTTGCCCAATGGAAACAATAAACCCGCTCGATCATTTATCCGACCTCGCCGTTTTTGTCCGCGTCGTCGATACGCAAGGCTTTTCAGCGGCGGCGCGGGCGATGGGCCTGACCAAATCGGCAATCAGCAAGCGCATCAACCGACTGGAGAAACAACTCGGCCTGCGCCTGCTCCAGCGCACGACACGCGCCATGTCGCTGACCGAAGCCGGCCGCGTGCTCTACGAACGGGCGGCACAGGGCGTTGCGTTGCTCGACGAAAGCGCCCGCCTCGCTGCCGGCCTAGTCGAGGCACCACGCGGCACCTTGCGCGTCACAGCCTCGGTGACTTTCGGCAAGCTCTGCCTGGCGCCGCTGATTCCTGAATTCCTCGCCCGCTACCCGGAAATCGAGCTGCAACTGACCCTGCTCGACCGCTTTGTCGATCTCGTTGACGAAGGCTACGACGTTGCCCTGCGTCTGACCCGCACGCCGCCCGACCAGGTGGTGGCCAAAGCGCTGATGCCGGTGCGCTACCGGCTATGTGCTGCGGTCGACGCGCTAAAAGGGCAAAAAATTGAAACGCCAGCCGACCTCGCCGGCCACAACTGTCTGCATTACGGCCTGCGCGAATTCGGCAACGAGTGGCGTTTCCAGCGCGGCGCTGATGGCAAAGAAGAAGCGCGAGTAAGGGTGACGAGCAATGTGGTGGTCAATAACAGCGAGGTGGTGCGCGACCTGCTGCTCGCCGGCATGGGCATCGGGCTAGTCTGGAACTATGCGGTCGACCGCGAAATCGCCGATGGCCGACTGATTCCGCTACTGCCCGAGTGGACGCCACTCGGCCCCTTCGGCCAGACGGCCTATGCGCTGTGGCTGCCGCAAACGCATCTGCCGCCGAAGATTCGGGTTTTCGTCGATTTCCTTGCCGAGCGTTTGAGGGAAACGCCGGTAGCGACGGTTCCCCATTGAATGGCCCTGATCAGATGCCAGTCGTACAATAGAAGCCTGTTACCGGGGGGGAACCATGATTTTAAAAAAACTGCTAGGCCATTGCCTGTGCATCGCGCTGCTTGTTTCCTTTTCATCCGCTCAGGCGCAGGAAAAGGAGTTGCTGATTTATTGCGGCATCACGATGGTGCGGCCAATTACCGAACTGGCGCGACAGTTCGAGCTGGCGGAAAAAGTCCGCATTACCATTTCTCAGGGCGGCTCCGAGGATCTTTATCAGAGCGCCAAGCGCAGCGCTCTCGGTGACATTTATTTTCCAGGCGAACCCTCTTATCGGGCGCGCCACCAGGCCGAGGGGCTGCTCGGTTATTACAAGCTTGTCGGCTACAACCAGGTGTCCATTGTCGTTCCCAAGGGCAACCCGAAACAGGTCAAGGCCGATTTGAAAGAGCTGCTGCGCAAGGATCTCGCCCTGATCCTCGGCAATGTCGAAAGTGGCAGCATCGGTCAGGAAAGCAAACGCGTGCTCGATGGCGCCAATCTGTACCCGAAAGCCGTTGCCAAGGCAGCGCTGATGATGCCGGATTCACGGGCGATCAATCTGTCGCTGCGCCGTGGCGAGGGCGATGTTGCACTGAACTGGCGGGCGACGGCCTTTTTCCCGGACAACGCAGCACATCTCGATGTCATCGATCTCGATAGCAAAGTGGCTGAACCGCAGGCCTTGCTGCTGATTCAGCTAAATTTCTCGAAGCAGCCTGCACTGGCCCGCAAGTTCATCGATTTTGCTGCATCGCCGGAAGGCCAGACGGTTTTTCGTAAGTACGGATTTCTCGACAACCGCCCACGCTGATTCCAGCCAATGCCGAACAGCACCAACCGACCTGCGCCTTTCTCCAGCAAGCGCGCGATACTTTGGCTGATCGCGCTGCTCTGTTTTGGGCTGCTGGCAGTCGTCACGATCAGTGAGATCACGACCAACCTGATTTCCGATCTTGAGCGACGCAGCAGTAATGAGCGGGCCCGACTTTCGATCGGCGAACACATCATCGATACCGTGCGCAATATCGAAAGCGTGTTCTTCCAGCTGGCAACAACCAACATTGCCTCACGCAAGCGTCTGTTGCAGCAGATCGACGGCGATGCACAGGAACTGTCGGCGACCATCGAAGTGCTGCGCCTTGGCGGCGTGGTCAAAAAGCGGCTGGCATTGAATATTGAAGGCCAGGACGAAATGGTCCGCGAGTTCCGCTACACCCCCGAGGCCAGCGCCTCGCCGGTAGTGCTTGAAGTCATTGAAATCGCTCCTTATATCGAGCAGATTCAGCTGCGCGCCAATGCCCTGATCAATGTCCTGAAGATACGTGATGACTGTGGCGCCGATCTGCGCTGCGTTGAAGATGCCAACGAAACGCTACAGTTGCAATACAAGACCATTCCCTCGTTTTTCTTCCGCTTGAATGAAAATGCCAACCGGCTCTTTTTTGCCGGCCACAGCGGGCTGCTCGAACTGGAAGCGCGCCACGTCAGGCAGCAGCGCAATTTGCGCGAATTGCAGTTCACGCTGATCGGACTGGTCTTCCTGCTGGTAACCGGGCTGTCATGGCACATCCTGCGGCAGATCCAGGCCACGCAGCAGCAATTGAACACGGCCAAGGAAGCGGCGGAAGCGGCGAGCATTGCGAAATCGCAGTTCCTGGCCAATATGAGCCACGAAATCCGGACCCCGATGAACGGCGTCATCGGCATGACCGATCTATTGCTCGACACCTCGCTGGATGCGGAGCAGCGCGAGTTTCTCGGCATCATCAGGACATCGGCCGAACATCTGCTCGATGTGATCAATGACATTCTCGATTTTTCCAAGATTGAATCAGGCAAGATCGAACTTGAAGCCATCCCCTTTGCCATTGCCGACGTTTTCCGGGAATGCCTGCAGATTTTCTCCGCCCGGGCCCGTGAGAAGAAGCTTGAACTTGATTCGACGGTGATGTCCGGGGTGCCGACACATCTGCTCGGCGATCCGGCACGCTTGCGCCAGATATTGCTCAATCTGGTCGGCAACGCAATCAAGTTCACCGAATCCGGGCGCATTGCGCTGCGTGCTGAAGCGCTGCCCGGTGCCGAAACCGGCCGCTGCCGTCTGCAAATTACGGTGCAGGATACCGGTATCGGCATTGCTGCCGACAAGCTCGAGGATGTTTTTGAAGCCTTCACCCAGGCCGACGCCTCGACGACGCGGCGCTATGGCGGCACCGGCCTCGGCCTGTCGATCTGCAACCGCCTGCTGGATTTGATGCAAGGTGAAATTCGTGTCGAGAGCACGCCCGGACATGGCAGCACCTTCTTCATTACGGTCAACCTGCCAATTGCCGCAGAAATCTCGCTTGAGGACAACGCAAAACCGGCGTTACCGCAAAAAGACCTGCGTAGCCTGGATATCCTGATCGTCGAAGACAATCTGATCAACCAAAAGGTAACCAGCAAAATGCTGGCCAACTGGTCGCATCGCCCTCACGTGGCCAACCATGGTCAGGAAGCGCTCGACCTGATGCAAAACCGGGATTTCGACCTGATCCTGATGGACATGCAGATGCCGGTCATGGGCGGGCTGGATGCCAGCCGGCGGATTCGTCAGCGCGAGCGCGAAGCGGACAGCAAGCCGACACCGATCATCGCCATGACCGCCAACGCCACCGAGACCGACCGGCAAGCCTGCCTCGACGCCGGCATGGACGATTATCTGGCCAAACCCATTCACTCTGCCCAACTCAAGGAAATGATCGCCCGGCATGC